>DASZKN010000263.1:0-15333 GCA_035552855.1 Trebonia sp.
CCCGGGACAGCCCGCGTCCTTCCGACCCGACCACCAGCACGAGCGGCCCGTCCGCCACTGTCATCTCGTGCACGTCAGTCGTCCCGGCCGCGTCCAGCCCGGCCACGAAGAACCCGCGCCCCTTGTACATCTCCAGTGTCCGCGTCAGGTTGACCACCCGCGCCACCGGCACCCGCGCCAGCGCGCCCGCCGACGCCTTCCACGCGCCCGCTGTCACTCCCGCGCTGCGCCGTGTCGGCACGACCACGCCGACCGCGCCGAACGCGGCGGCCGAACGCACCACTGCTCCCAGGTTCCGCGGGTCCGTGACCCCGTCCAGGGCAACGACAAGGGGGGGAGTCGGCAGGTCGCGTTCAGTGAAATCTTCTGGGTGCGAGTAGTCGTAAGGCCGGACCCGCAGCGCGACGCCCTGGTGGATCGCGCCCCCGGTCAGGCGGTCGAGCTCCGGCATGCCCGACTCGAGCACCGCGATGCCGGCGTCGCCGGCCAGCTGCACGGCCTCGGCGACCCGCTCGTCCTGCTGTGCCCGCGCCGTCACGTACAGCGCCATCGCCGGCACCTGCGCGCGCAGCGACTCCACGACGGGGTTGCGCCCCGCGACCATCTCCGGCCCGTCAGCGCTGTCTCGCGGGCGCCGGTTCTCCTCGCCATATCCAGAACGGCGGCTGGTGTCTCCCCCGCGCCCGCCTCCTGCGGCCCGGTTGGCCCGCGCCGATGCGGCCTGCTTGTCCGCGTGCCACGGGCGCATGTGCGCCGGCGGGGTCGGGCCCTTGCCCTCCAGCCCGCGCCTGCGGTTGCCGCCGGTGCCCGGACGCGGCTTGCCGGACTTCGCGTATCCGCCGCCACCTGGCGGCCGTCCGTCGGACCCGCCCTTTTTGCGCCCGGCCATCATTCGCTCCGCACTGTTTTCTGGTAACGCGTTTGCTGGTGTCGCGTCATCGCATGAGTTCCCACTGTGGGCCTTCCGGAGTGTCCTCCACCGCCACCCCGATGTTCTCCAGGGTGTCCCTGATGGAGTCCGCCGAGGCATAGTCGCCGCGTGCGCGCGCCGCCGCCCGCTGGTTCAGCGATAGCCGGACAAGCGCGTCGACCGCACCGTACAGCCGGTCGTTGCCGTTCGAATCCTCGCCCTGCCACGTGACGGCGAGCGGGTCGAGCCCCAGAACGCCCAGCATCGAGCGTACCTGGGCAAGGCTCGTGATCAGGCCCTCCCGGTCCCCGGTCGCGAGCGCCTGATTCCCGTCGCGGACGGTGGCGTGCACAGCCGCGAGCGCCGCGGGGACGCTGAGGTCGTCGTCGAGCGCGGCGGTGAACGAGATCGGAATGTCCGCCGGCCGCGCGGCCGGGGGCGCCTCGCCGACCGTGCGCCGCGCCCGGATGGCGAACCGTTCGATCCGCTGGTATGCGGCGGCCGCTTCCTCGAGCGCCTCATCGGAGTATTCGAGCATCGAGCGGTAGTGCGCCTGGCCGAGGTAGTACCGCAGTTCCGGCGGCCGGACGCGGGTCAGGACCTCGAGGACCTGCAGGGTATTGCCGAGGGACTTGCTCATTTTCTGGCCGGCGAGACCGACGAGGCCGTTGTGGAACCAGTAGCGGGCGAAGCCGTCGCCCGCCGCGTTGGACTGCGCCTTCTCGTTCTCGTGATGCGGGAAGAGCAGGTCCAGGCCGCCGCCGTGGATGTCGAAGACCGGACCGAGGTAGTACGTCGACATGGCGCTGCACTCAAGGTGCCAGCCGGGCCGTCCCGGACCCCACGGCGTGTCCCAGTCCGGCTCCCCTGGCTTGGCCGCTTTCCAGAGCGCGAAGTCGCGGGGGTCCCGCTTGTCACCGGCGTTGCCGGGACCGCCGGGGTCGCCGGGGTCATCGGCGGGATCGGCGGGGTCATCGGCGGGGTCGCCGGCGTCATCGGCGGGGCGCATCTCGTCGAGGCGCTGGCCGGAGAGGTCCCCGTAGTCCGCGGCGGTGCGGACGTCGAAGTAGACGTCACCGTTTCGCGTCCTGCCCGGATAGGCGTGACCGCTGTCGATGAGCCGCCGGATGAGGGCAATCATCTGCGGGACGTGACCGGTCGCACGCGGCTCGGCATCGGGCGGCCGGCAGCCGAGCACGTCATAGGCGCTCGTAAAGGCGCGGTGATTGCGTTCGGCGAGCGCCCACCACGGTATGTTCTCCGCCGCGGCCGCATTGATGATCTTGTCGTCTATATCGGTGACATTGCGGCAGTACGTGACCTTGTAGCCACTGGCCTCGAGCCAGCGGATGAGGATGTCGAAGCACACGGCCGACCGCATGTGGCCGATGTGCGGGACGCCCTGGACGGTCGCGCCACACAGATACATCGACACCCGCCCCGGTACGACCGGCTGGAATTCGCGCGCGGCGCGGGCCGCGGTGTCGTGCAAGCGGAGTGTCACCTACAGCAGCGTACCGGGAGGAGGCTTATGACTGCCGACGGTTACGACACACCCGCGGTAACCCGATATCGTTCCAATTCGTGTGCATTCGATTATGCGCGGCAGGTCTGACATTCCCGCCGACCCGCGTTCCCTGGGGAACGCGGCCATTAGTGTCAGCGGGAAAGCCCACTGATCAGACGGTCTCGTTCCTCGTCCGCCAGATGAGGTCACGGGAATCGCGTGCGGACAGCGCCGAGGCGCGGACCAAGCTGATCACGGTCATAAGATCAGCGACCTCCGTTCGTCGCTCAACTACCCTTCCGCCGCTGTAGCACTCCATGTAACAAACGCTCGGAGCTTCCGCGAACTCGTATACGAAGATCGGCCCGTCGGCGCCGGCGTGATTGTCGGCCGTGAACGGCAGCACCTGCACGACGATTCCCGGCGCGTCCGCGGCGGCCGCGAGCCTGTCCAACTGGGCGCGCATGACGGCCGGGCCTCCGACAACGTGCCGCAGGACGCTCGAACACCTCATCGCAGCGCGCCGCGAAATCCGCCGTGGGCGCCTTGTCCATCGTCTCCACTCCGCTCACCAGCGAGGCCGAGTACCCCAGCTTCGCGCCGGCGACACACGGCCGGGAGCGGACGGCAACGCGTCCGCGCCCACTCACGAGCTGGCGCTCAGGCGGGCTAGCACCAGGGAGCGAGCTAGCACCAGGAGGAGGCCGCCTGAGCGCCTTGTCCGTTCACTCGGCCGGGGGCCGCGCACCAGGGCCGTACACCAGGGCCGTGGCCATCGCCGCGATGCCCTCGCCGCGCCCGGTCAGGCCGAGCCCGTCGGTAGTGGTGGCCGACAGGCTCACCGCCGCGCCGGAGAGCGCGTCACTCAGCACTGACGCGGCCTCGGCGCGGCGCGGCCCGAGCTTGGGACGGTTTCCGATGACATAAACGGCGATGTTCCCGATCCGGAAACCCGCTTCCGCGACCAGACGCGCGGTCTCGCGCAGCAGTTTCACGCCGGACGCGCCGGCCCACTCTGGGCGAGAGGTCCCGAAGTGCGTACCGAGGTCACCCAGGCCCGCCGCGGACAACAACGCGTCACACGCCGCATGGGCCGCCGCGTCGCCGTCGGAATGGCCTGCCAGGCCAGTCTCACCGGGCCATTCCAGGCCCGCGAGGTAAAGGATCCGGCCCTGTTCGAAGGGATGTACGTCAACCCCGAGCCCTACCCGCGGCACATTTTCCACCGCAGCAGCTTAGTTGGCGAGCACCTCGTCGAGGAGCGCCTCGGCCTTGTCCTCGTTGGTCTTCTCGGCAAGCGCGAGCTCGCTGACCAGAATCTGGCGGGCCTTGGCCAGCATGCGCTTCTCGCCGGCGGACAGCCCGCGCTCCTTGTCGCGGCGCCACAGGTCCCGGACTACCTCCGCGACCTTGTTGACGTCGCCGGAAGCGAGCTTTTCCAGGTTGGCCTTGTACCGACGCGACCAGTTGGTGGGTTCCTCGGTGTGCGGCGCCCGGAGCACCTCAAACACCCTGTCGAGGCCCTCCTGGCCAACTACGTCCCGCACGCCGACGTCTTCCGCGTTATCCGCGGGTACCCGCACAGTCAGGTCGCCCTTGTCGACCTTCAGGACTAGGTAGATCTTCTCCGCGCCCTTAATCGTGCGAGTCTCGATGGCTTCGATGCGAGCAGCCCCATGATGGGGATAAACGACGGTATCGCCGACCTTAAAAGACATCTGGCAAGTACCCCTTCCGCTGAAGGCTATCTTACCACGGCCCGCACCACCCGGTAACTACCCTGCTTGACGAATATGCAGGTCAGTACGCTAATTTCGAGCACACTGAAAGTGCACTCGAAGGCCAGTACGCCATGACCTGTCCTGGACCGGATCACGCTCCGGCCCCTGGCCGCCAGGGCACTAGCCCGATTGGGCGCCGCGTTTGCCAGGGTGAGGTGAAGCCGCCGTTACCTACGGACTTATACCGTCCCCGCTGACGATAAATACCTAGTCTACCCGAGCCGTCGCGCTCCGCTCCGAAACACTGCCGCCTGCTTACGAACGCCTACGTGAGTCAGCATGCGGGCCGCCGCTGGACCATACTGGTAAGAAGCAGTTGTCCGTGGTCCGCCTAGTCGCGGATCCAGCCGGACGGAAGGGGGCGCGGTGAGCTTCGCCAGCGAACCGGGACGCGACGAAGGCGGCCTGCCCCCAGTCAACGTCGTCATCCCGGACGACGCCAGGGAACTCGACCGCGACGTGCTCGCATACCGTCGCGAGCTCCGTGCCCGGCGACGCCGTGAACTGCTCATGCGCATCCTGCGGCCGGTACGCGGCCGCGGCCCCGGCCGCCCCGGTGGCGCCGGCCACAGCGCGGTCCTGCCGCTGATCGCGACCTGCGTCGCGCTTTCGATGCTCGCGGGCGCGATGCTCTCGGTCGTGACGATCAGCCCGGCTTCGGCCCCCACGCTCCCTGACCGGGCCAGTGCGTCCGCCCCGGCGGCGGACAACCTGCCCGTCGGGCTCACCCTGCTGCCGTCCGGGACGGTGCGCCTTGACGACCGGTCGGAGCCGGTGCGCGGCATGGTCAGCGCGGCGCTCGCGCTCGTCCCGGGCGGCTGCGGCTGCGACGCGGCGCTGCGGCGACTGGCCGCCCAGGCCGTAAAGGCGGGGGTGGGCCTTTACTTCGTCGGGGAAGGCACGGCCATTCCGCAACTGCCAGCGCTAACCGCGCGGGATGGCGGCGGCGCCGCCGTAGCCGTCTCCGACACCAAGAACGTGCTGAGCGCCGCCTACCGGCCCGCCGGCCTGACCGTGCTCCTGGTCTACAGCGACGCCACCGCCCAGGTACGACGCGACCTGGGAACGGATTTCCAGCTGGGCCCGGAGCTGCGCGCGCTGCTGCTGCCCGGCCGGGAGGCCGCCAGCTAACCCCGCCCCCCCGGCGGACAGGTGCCTGCCGATATAGTTACGACGACCTGTAGTCGGCCGGCAGGCCACTGGGTCTCCACGGGAGTGCGCTATGTCCCTCCCGTCGAACTACGAGGAGGCATTCGCCGTGATCCGCGCCAGCTTCGGCAAGACCGCAGCTCGCAGCACGCTGATCGGTGGCCTAGCCCTGCTGGCCATCCCGGCTGTCGCCGGGTGTGAGGCCGGGTATAACGCCCCGACACTGGAATTCCATAGCGCGTCGGCCGGCGCGCACACCGTCGTGAACGGGATAGCGATCAACGACGCCTTCGTGCTCGGCGCGCCGTCGGGCTCGGTGGTGCCCACTGGGTCGTCGGCCAGCATGTTCCTTGGCCTGTTCAACAACGGGACGGCCGCCGACAAGCTAGTGGCCGCCGCCGCGCCGGGCACCGCCAGCAGCGTCACGATCAAGGGCGGCTCGGTCACCATTCCGGCGGGCGGTGCCGCTGACCTGAGCGGACCCGAGCCTGTCGTGGTGCTCAAGGGGCTCACCAAGTCCCTCACCGGCGGCCAGGCCGTGAAGATCGTGCTGCAGTTCGCCAGCGCGGGCCAGGTGAAATTCAACGTCCCGGTCATGCCGCGGTCGTTCTACTACTCGACATACTCGCCGCCGGCCGCTCCGGCCACGGGCAAGGCCAAGGCGAGCGCGAGCCCGCTCCCGACACCGACCGCCACCTCGACCCCGACCGCGAAGACCCCGGTCGGGACGCCATAGCGACCGGGAGCCGGCCGGGCGGGCGCTAGCTCAGCCGGCCGACTCGAACTTGTAGCCAAGCCCGCGGACGGTGACGATGTGCCGCGGCTTGGCGGGATCCGCCTCGATCTTGGCCCGCAGCCGCTTGATGTGGACGTCGAGGGTCTTCGTGTCGCCCACGTAGTCGGCACCCCAGACCCGGTCGATAAGCTGCATCCTGGTCAGCACCCGGTCGGCGTTGCGGAGCAGCAACTGGAGCAGCTCGAACTCCTTCAGCGGCAACTGGACGCCGTCTCCGCGCACGCTGACCACATGGCGCTCCACGTCCATCCGTACCGGGCCGGCCTCCAGCGTCGCGTCGGCGACATCCTCGACCTCCCCGCGGCGCCGCAGGACCGCCCGCATCCGGGCGACAAGCTCCCGGGTCGAGAACGGCTTGGTCACGTAGTCGTCGGCGCCGAGTTCGAGCCCTACCACCTTGTCGATCTCGCTGTCCTTGGCGGTCAGCATGATGAAAGGGACGCTGGACCGTTCCCGCAGGGAACGGCACACCACGCTGCCCGGCAGCCCCGGCAGCATCAGGTCGAGCAGCACCAGGTCCGCCCCGGTACGGTCGAACGTCTCAAGCGCATCCGGGCCCGTCGCGCAGACCGCGACCTCGAACCCCTCTTTGCGAAGGTTGTACGAGAGCGCGTCGCTGAACGACTCTTCGTCCTCGACCACGAGCACGCGTGTCACTGAAGTGCCTCCTGACAGGGTTTCCGGGATCTCCGGGGTGTACAGGTCGTCCGACCTGTACGGGCCGCGCGGCCCGCGCCGTCAGGCGCGTGCCCTGGCAGCGGTCGTGCCCTCATGATCGCTCCGTAGTGGTAGCCACAGGGTGAAGGTAGATCCCGCGCCCTCCACGCTCCGCACTGTCACCCGGCCGCCATGCGCCGCCGTCACGTGCTTCACGATGGCGAGCCCGAGGCCGGTGCCGCCGGTGGCCCGCGAGCGGGCCGGATCGACGCGGTAGAACCGTTCGAAGATGCGTTCCAGGTCCCGCTCCGGGATGCCGATGCCCTGGTCGGTCACGTTGATCTCGACGCCGCCGTCGCCTGGCTTCTTCACGCACACGACGACCCGCGTGCGCTCCGGGCTGTAGACGACCGCGTTCTCGAGCAGATTGCGCAGCGCGGTGATCAGCAGGTCCTCTTCGCCGAGGACCGAAAGGCCGCGGACGCCGATGGACGCCAGCGTGATGCCGCGAGCGTTGGCCTTCATCCGGGTGCGGTCGAGCGCCTCGGCGACCACCGCGTCGACCGCGACCGGGGTCGGGTCCGGGACCGGTTCCGCCGCCTGAATGCGAGACAGCGTGATCAGGTCCTGGACCAGGAACGTCAGCCGCGCGGCCTCCTGGCGCATGCGCCCGGCGAACCGCCGGACCGCCTCCGCGTCATCGGCCGCGTCCTCGATCGTCTCGGCGAGCAGCGCGAGGGCGCCGACCGGCGTCTTCAGCTCGTGACTCACGTTGGCGACGAAGTCGCGCCGGACCTCTTCGACGCGCCGCGACTCGGTCTGATCCTCGGCGAGCACCAGCACGAGCCCGCCGCCGCCGACCGTGCCCGACAGCGGCGCCACCCGGACGGCGAAGCTAGTGGTGCGGCGGCCGAACCGCGGCACCGGCACCTCGAACTCGCCCTCGCGGATCTCGCCGTCGCGGCGCACCTGGCGGGCCAGTGCGAGCAGTTCGCTCACCATGAGCCGGTCGCCCTTGACGATCCCGAATGCCCGTGCCGCCGCCGAAGCCCGCAGCACCCGGTCCTCGCTGTCCACGATGACAGCCGAGGACGAGAGAACGGAAAGCACGGACGCGATGCCCGGCGGAAGCTTCGCCGGCTGCTGCGTGGCCCGCGGCCGGGCGCCGCGCGGCTGCCCGGCCCCGGTATCAGTCCGCGTCCTTATCGCCACGTCGGCTTCCGGACCAGCGATGCCATCCCTGGCCGGGGACGTCCGCGGCGGTTTGACCAGTCCTTACTCACGTAACTGATGGTACGTGGCCGCTCCCGGGCGTCCACAATCGGGATGTTTGATGTTCCCCGGAATTTCACTCTTCTCTCGGTGTTCACCTCGCGGATGATGCCTACCGGCCCTGGTTCTTGACCGCTTCGGCCGCCGCGACCGCGGCTTCGGGGTCCAGGTACTCCCCGCCCGGCGTCAGCGGCCGGAAGGACGCGTCCAGTTCGTACCGCAGCGGGATGCCGGTCGGGATGTTGAGCTCGGCGATCGCGGTGTCGCTGATCCCGTCCAGGTGCTTGACCAGCGCCCGCAGCGAGTTGCCGTGCGCGACCACCAGTACGGTCCGGCCGCCCGCGAGGTCGGGCACGATCGCGTCGTACCAGTACGGCAGCATCCGCGCCACCACGTCGCGGAGGCATTCCGTGCGCGGCATCAGCTCGGGCGGCAGCAGTGCGTACCGCGGATCCCCGGCCTGCGACAGCGGGTCGTCGTCCGCGATCGGCGGCGGCGGCACGTCGTAGGAGCGGCGCCAGAGCATGAACTGCTCCTCGCCGAACTCTTCCCTGGTCTGCGCCTTGTCCTTGCCCTGCAAGGCGCCGTAGTGGCGCTCGTTGAGCCGCCAGCTGCGCCGGACTGGCAGCCAGCCGAGGCCGGCGGCATCCAGCGCGCCGTTCGCGGTCTGAATGGCCCTGGTCAGCACCGATGTGTGCACCACGTCCGGGCGCAGGCCAGCGTCGGTGATCATCCGGCCCGCGGCCTCCGCCTCCTGGCGGCCTTTGGCCGCCAGGCCCACGTCCACCCAGCCGGTGAACAGGCCCTTGGAGTTCCAGTCGCTCTCGCC
This sequence comes from Trebonia sp., assembly GCA_035552855.1. Taxonomy (GTDB): domain Bacteria; phylum Actinomycetota; class Actinomycetes; order Streptosporangiales; family Streptosporangiaceae; genus Trebonia. The sequence continues at coordinate 8,902 of DASZKN010000263.1, forward strand.
GTGTCGCAGCAGCACGAGGGTTCCCATGCCGGTCACCCTATCTTCCGCCCGCCGCACCCGCCATCTGGCCGTAACCGGGAACACAAACCGCCCATAGCGGAGTTGGAAACAACTGTGTCCACGGTGTCCCAGCCCGTTCCGCGGCGGATCGCGCTCATCAGCGTCCACACGTCCCCGCTCGACCAGCCCGGCACCGGCGACGCCGGCGGCATGAACGTGTACATCGCGGAAGTGGCCAAGCGCCTCGCCGCCCGCGGCACCGAAGTGGAGATCTTCACCCGGGCCGTTTGCCGGGACACGCCGCCGCTGGCCGAACTCGCGCCCGGCGTGCTGGTGCGCAGCGTGGCCGCCGGGCCGTTCGAGGAGCTCGACAAGACCGAACTGCCCGCGCAGGTCTGCGCGTTCACGCTCGAGGTGCTGCGCGCGGAAGCCGCCGCCGAACCAGGCCGGTACGACCTCGTCCACGGCCATTACTGGCTGTCCGGGATAGTGGGCGCGGCCGTCAAGGACCGCTGGGGCGTCCCCTTCGTGCAGTCCATGCACACGCTGGGCAAGGTGAAGAACGCCGCGCTGGCGGCCGGGGACGCGCCGGAGCCAGCGGCGCGGATTCGCGGTGAGCATGAGGTCGTGGCCGCGGCGGACCGGCTCATCGCCAACACCGATGAAGAGTCAGCACAGCTCGTTAAGTACTACGGGGCTGACGCCGGCAAAGTGCACACCGTCAACCCGGGCGCCAGCCTGCGGGTGTTCCGGCCGGGGGAACCAGGCGCGCGGCAGGCGGCCCGGGCGAGGCTGGGTGTCGGGCAGGACGACGTGGTGCTGCTGTTCGCCGGGCGGGTGCAGCCGCTCAAGGGACCGGACATCGTGCTCAAGGCGGCGGCCCGCCTGCTCGCGGATGACCCGTCGCTGCGGGACCGGCTGCGGGTTGTGATGGTCGGCGGCCCGAGCGGCCGCGCCGAGCGCGCCGACCCCGACCGGCTGCGGGAACTGACCGCGCGGCTCGGCATCGCCGACGTCGTGCGGTTCGAGCCGCCGTGCCCGCAGTCCGAGCTCGCCGAGTGGTACCGGGCGGCCACGCTGGTGCTCGCGCCGTCTCACTCGGAGTCGTTCGGCCTGGTGGCGCTGGAGGCGCAGGCCTGCGGGACCCCGGTCGTGGCGGCGCGCGTGGGCGGGCTGCGCACCGCCGTGCGGCACGGCTACTCGGGAATTCTCGTGGACGGCCACGACCCGCGGCGGTGGGCGAAGGTCCTGCGGTCGCTGCTCGCCGCGCCGCGGCTGCTCGAGTCGATGTCCGCGGGCGCGGTGCGGCACGCGTCGGCGTTCGGTTGGTCCGCCACCACGGCCAACCTCACCGAGGTGTATACCGGTGCCATGGAAGAAGCCGCGGCCAGAGTGGGAGCGTAGCCGCCATGGGACCGCGGGAGGCGCTCGGGAAGGCCCTGGACGCGCTCGGCCTGGATTACGAGCACCCCGAGCCTGGCGCCTATCTGGTCAAGCTCGCCGGGACGCACAAGCTGGCGACGCTGACCTGGCTGATCGCCGGGGAGCACAGCCTGCGCGTGGAGGCGTTCTTCTGCCGCCAGCCAGACGAGAACCACGAGACCTTCTACCGGTTTCTCCTCGAACGCAACGGGCGGATGTTCGGCGTGCACTTTGCCGTGGACCGCGCCGGCGACGTGTACCTGACCGGCCGCCTTCCTGTCGCCGCCATCAGCGAAGAGGAAATCGACCGCTTGCTCGGCTGCGTCCTCACCTACTCCGACGAAGCCTTTGACCAGGCACTTAAACTGGGATTCGGGTCCGCCATCAAGCGGGAATGGGCATGGCGGGAAAGCCGCGGGGAATCGCTCGCCAATCTGGCGGCCTTCGCCGACTTCGTGAAGAGCGGTACCGAAGAGACCACATGATCTGCGTCCTGTTCGCCCTGCTGACCGCCGCGAGCAACGCGGCGGCCGCTGTTCTGCAGCGCAAAGCAGCGGCGGCGGTGCCGCCAGAGCATTCGCTGCACGTTTCACTGCTCAAGGACCTGGCCCGGCGGCGGATATGGCTCGCCGGCATCGGCCTGGTCATCGCCGCCGCGCTGTTCCAGGCGGCCGCGCTCGCCACCGGCCCGATCGCCCTGGTCCAGCCCATCTTCATCATCGAGCTGCCGGTCACGCTGCTGCTCGCCACGCTGGCCAACCACGACACGTCGGCACTGCGCAGGCTCCCCTGGCGCGCGATCACGCTCACCACGGTCGCCCTCGGCGCCGGGCTCGCGGCCGCCGCGCCGAGCGGCGCGGTGGACCGCGCGCAGAACGGCAGCTGGGTGATCGTGCTCATCGCGACCGCGGGCTTCGAGGCCGTGCTCATCGGCACGGCGGTCGGCACGCGCGGCGAGCCGCGGGCCGCCCTGCTCGGCCTCGCGGCCGCCTGCGGGTACGCGCTGACCGCCGCGTTGATGAAGAACGCGATGGCCGACCTCGACCACAGCGCCCGGCAGTTTTTCATGAGCTGGCACATCTACGCCACCGCGGTGGCCGGCGTCGGGGCGCTGTTCCTGCTGCAGAACGCCCTCCAGGCGGGGTCGCTCGTGGCCTCCCAGCCGATGCTCACCGTCGGCGACGCGCTGATCAGCATCAGCTACGGCGTCGTGCTGTTCAGCGAGACGATCCGGGTGGGCTGGTGGCTGGTCGCGGAGGTTGCCGCGATCGCGCTGATCATCTTCGGCTGCGTGCACATCGCCAAGTCCCCGCTGGCTTCCGAGGGCACCCTGGCGCGGGAAACCGCTTCGACGGTACAGTGAATAACGTGAATAGGCTGGGCGAACTTGAGCGGGCCATCATGGAGATTCTCTGGCAAACGGAGTCCCCTCTTACCGTAAGACAGGTCAGCACCGGGCTCGGGCAGCGTAACCTAGCTCACACCACTGTGATGACAGTGCTTGACCGGCTTGCGAAGAAGGGCTTCGCGCGCAGGGAACGGGACGGCCGCGCTTGGCGGTACCGGCCCGCGGAAACGCGCGAGGCATATGTGGCAGAGCTGATGCTGACCGCGCTCGAGCAGACCGGCGACCGCGATGCCGCGCTCGCCCGGTTCGCGGAGAGCGTGTCCGGTCCCGAGGCGATCGTGTTGCGCGAGGCACTCACGGGACTCGAGGGGACGGGGCCTGCCAACGGCGCGGCGGTCCGGCACGCTAAGGGAGACAGCGAGCTCGTGTTATGGGGGGCCTGGCCGACGCGACACTGCTTGCCGCGGTCGCCATCGGGAGCCTGCGAGGCGCGGGCGCGCTACTGCGTGCCGGCTGGCCCCGCCGGGCCCCGGCGACCGCGATTTTGCTATGGCAGGCGCTTGGTCTCGCCGGCGGCCTCGCGGCGGTGGGCGCGCTCCTCGCGATCGGCGTAGGCGGACCCGGGGTCGCGCAATCGGGCGTGCTCGGAGGCCTCGCCGGCCTGCTGCGCCGGGACGCGGCCGGGAAGCTTTTCGGCCAGGGTGAACCACCGCTGATCACGCTGGTCCGGATCGGGACCCTGCTCGCGGGCGTGGCGCTGTTCGCCGCGCTGTGCTGGGTGCTGGTGATGGCGTTCGTCGCGGCCGTCCAGGCGCGGAAGCGGCAGCGCGAACTGCTGGCGCTGCTCGCGCACGGCGACCCTAAGGCGCCGGGCGCGCTGGTCATCGACTATCCGGCCGCCGCCGCGTACTGCCTGCCCGGCATCAAGTCACAGATCGTCGTGAGCGCGGGCACCCTGGAACTGCTGGCGCCGGCCGAGCTGGCCGCGGTGCTCGCCCACGAGCGGGCGCACCTGCGGGCCAGGCACGACCTCGTGCTGATCCCGTTCACGTCGCTGCGCCGCGCGTTCCCGCACTCCCGGGTGATCTGCCAGGGGTACCGGACGGTCGCCCTGCTCGTCGAGATGATGGCCGACGACCGGGCACTGCGCGTCCGCGGCCTGTTCGCGCGCGAACTGGCCATGGCCCTGCTGCGCTTCGGCACCGCCGGCGCCGAGGTCGCGCCGGCCGGCGCGATGGCCGCCGCCGAGGGCGAGCTCACCGCCCGCGTCAACCGGCTGCTCACCCCGCCGCGCCCGCTCCCCTCGGCGGCCCAGGCGGCGATCGTCCTCGCCGCCGCCGCCCTGGTCGCGACCCCGGTCCTGCTGCTGATCACCCCGTAGGCGCGACCCGCTGGCCGCGCCTGGCGGCTCAGCGCCGGCTACCAGGGTCCGTACGGTCCCGGACTCGTGCCGCCGCCGCTGCGGAACTCCTTCACCTTGGGCCGGACGTCGGCCAGGTAGATCGCGGCCGCCACGAACGCGGCCACCGAGAGGATGCTGGTCGCCCCGCCGTACGCCGCCGCGTAAAGCCCCAGCACGAAAGCGACGCCCAGGATGAGCAGCCAGATCTTCTTCGTCTGCTTGCCGGCGGCGGTAAACGCCGGTGCGGGACGGATGATCGCGTCTATGAACGCCCACGTCTCGACGACGAACGCCGCTACGGCGAGCGCCACGAAAAAATATGCCAGCGGGGCGTAGGCCCCGTTGCCCAGGATTCCGACCACGGCTCCACGCTACCTGTTCTTACTGGGAATCGGCGGGGCTTGGCGGCTCCGCCGGCGCCGCGGGATCTCCCGGCTCGCGGACGACCGCGACGACCTCCGCGGTGGGCGACTTCGGCTCGCTCTCCCGCCGGAAGGACTCATAGATCTCGATCAGCACCTGCTTCTGCCGCTCGGTGAGCTGCGGGTCGGTCAGCAGGGCCGAGCGGACGCCGGAGTCCGCCGGCCGGTCCTCCAGGATGCCGGCCTGCACGTACAGCGCCTCGGCGGAGATCCGCAGACCCTTCGCGATCTGCTGGAGGATGTCCGCGCTCGGCTTGCGGAGCCCGCGCTCGATCTGGCTGAGGTAAGGATTAGAGACGCCCGCCTGCTCGGCTAGCTGTCGCAGCGAGATCCTCGCCTGCTCGCGCTGCTCCCGGATGTAGTCACCGATACCACTCATACCAGCAACTGTAGCTCTTCTGCTTGCAAATGCAAACCACAAGCAAGCGCCTTAACGGTCCGGCCGCCTGCCTACGTCGCGGGCACCGTGTTCAGGTGGCTGCGCGCGAATGCCAAGGTCTCGGTGAGGTCGGTGAGCCGCGCCTCCCTGGTCAGGGCGCGGCGCGTGTTCACCTCGGCCACCACGATGCCCCGGTAGCCGGTGGCCGCCACGCCGCGCAGCAGTTCGGCGCACGGCTGCTTGCCCCGGCCGGGCACCAGGTGCTCGTCGGGCACCGGCCCGCTCGACACGCCCGTGCCGTCAGCCAGGTGAATGTGGGAGAGCCGGGCGCTGAGGTCGTTCGCCATCGTGATGGCGTCGGACGCCGACGCCGCGGTGTGCGACAAGTCCAGCGTCACGCTGGGCACGTCCAGGCCCACCGGGTCCCAGTGCGGCGCGTACCCGGAGACCTCGGACGTGCCGGCCCTGATCGGGAACATGTTCTCGACCGCGAACGTCACGTCGGTCTCTTGGGCGATCTTGGCGAGGCCCTGCTCGAAGCCGCGGACGTAGTCCCGCTGCCACCGGAACGGCGGGTGGACAACGACTACCTTCGCGCCCAGCCGCTCGGCGAGTTCCTTGGCCTTGATCAGCTTGTTCCACGGATCGCGGCCCCACACGAGCTGGGTGAGCAGCAAGCTCGGCGCGTGCACGGCGAGCACCGGAATCTGGTGGTAATCGACCAGCCGTTCCAGGGCTTCGCTCGTCTGGCTCACGGGATCGGTGTAGACCATGACCTCTACGCCGTCATAACCGAGCCGCGCGGCCACGTCGAACGCGTCCGGCGTGCGCTCCGGGTAGACGGATGAGGTGGACAGCGCGACGGGGATCACGGGTAGCCCGGCCAACACGCCTCCTCCGTCTTAAGTGGACTAAGTCCAGCTTATGCGCGCCGCCCGGCCCGAATGTCGGTGCCGGTCGTTATCGTGCAGCTATGGCTAAGACATCGGCGGGTTTTCGCTGCGCGGAATGCGGCTGGCAGACGGCCAAGTGGGTCGGCCGGTGCGGCGAGTGCCAGGCGTGGGGAACCGTCGAAGAGGCGGCTGTCCCGCGTCTCGTGCGCGCCGGGATCAGGGCCGCCGCGTACGCCAGTGCCGGCCCGGGCGCCGGCGGGCGGCTCGGCGGCGGCCCGGTGAGCACGGCGGCGACGCCGATCGGGCAGGTGGACGCGACCGAGGCGAGCGCGCGCCCGACCGGCCTCGACGAGCTTGACCGGGTGCTCGGCGGCGGGCTCGTGCCGGGGGCGGTGCTGCTGCTGGCCGGCGAGCCTGGTGTGGGTAAGTCGACGCTGCTGCTCGAGGCGGGCGCCCTCGTGGCGAGCGGCGGCCCGGTGCTGTACATCACGGGCGAGGAATCCGCGGCGCAGGTGCGACTGCGCGCGGACCGGATCGGCGCGGTCAGCGAGAATCTCTACCTCGCC
>DASZKN010000264.1:0-3118 GCA_035552855.1 Trebonia sp.
CGGCCGCCGAGGGCGCGGCCAGCCCGTCGCTGTCCAGGCGGCGGGCCGAGGCGGCGGACGTGAAGCTGGCGGGGGACGCCGGCGACCGCTTCTTCCGGCCGTCGGAGCGCGCCGAGTTCCCGAACGGCCAGCGGCGCACGGCCGGCTCGCTGGCCGCGACGATCGCGACCCATTCCCAGTTCCTGGTGATGCCGCCGCCCGAGCGCGAGCGCGTGCTCGCCAACGTGCGCGCGTACCTCGCGGCCCGGCCGGAAACGGCGGCCGGCGAGTTCACCCTGCCGATGGTCACCTCCGTCGTGCGGGCGGTCAGGATCGCGCAGGATGTAGAGTCCAGCCGTGGACACTGAAGCCGAACTCGAGGCGCTGCCGTCGCGCGAACTGCACGACCGGGCGGTGCGCCGCGCGCTGCGTCACGCCGACGTGGGTTTCCTGTGGGAACTGCTGCGGGCGATCCCGGCGGCGGAAGCGGCCAAGGGCGAGACCGGTGAGTCCGAGGCGGACGCCACCAAGGTCTCGGCGCTGCTGGCCGACGCGCTGGGCGCGGGGGAGAGCGAGATCGCCGACGCGCTCCGCCCGCTGTACATCGACTACCTGATGAAGCACGCGCGGAAATGACGAACGAGCGCGGCCCGCCACCACGGCGAACCGCACTCGTTGGTCTTGAGTTGTGCCCGGCCCTACTGCAGTACGCCCTCGATCTCGAGGTTGAGCGTGACCTTCTCGCTCACGACCACGCCGCCGGGGGCGCCCGGGATCGGCCCGTTGAAGTCGACGCCGAAGTCCTTGCGGTTGACCTCGGCGAGCGCCGAGAACCCGATGCGGGTGCCGCCGTAAGCGTCCGGGCCGATGCCGTTGAGCTCGACCTCGAACGTGACCGGCTTCGTCACGCCCTTGATCGTGAGCTCGCCGTCGAGCAGGAAACCCTCGCCGCTGAAGTCGCGGATGCCGGTCGACCGGAAGTCCATCGTCGGGTGCTTCTCGACCTCGAAGAAGTCGGCGCTGCGAATGTGGCCGTCCCGCTGCTCGTTGTTCGTGTTGATCGAGGACATGTCGACCGACGTCGTCACCGTCGAGGCGGCCGGGTCCGCGCCGGTCACGATCGTGCCCTCGAACTTGTCGAAGCGGCCGCGGACCTTGCTCACCATCATGTGCCTGACCGTGAACCCGACCTCGGAGTGAACCGGGTCGATCTGCCAGGTGCCCGCCACATAGCCGGGGATGTCAGCCATCGTGCCTCCATGAACATTAGAACTACTATGCTTCAGTGCGTTACTTCCCGATGGTAACCAACAGATGGTTGATATGTCAACCACTGGGCCGGGCGGCGCTTAGCACGTAACCTGATTACATGACGGCAACTCGCGGCGCGGCAACAGATACCGGGCAAACCGCGATGCCGTCATCGCCGTCGCCGTCCGCGTCGCCGCCGTCGCCGTCCGCGCCCGACGGCTGCCGGGTCCGGTCCGTCCTTGACCGGATCGGCGACAAGTGGGCCATCTACGTCGTCGACCGGCTGGGCGCGGGTCCGCGCCGGTTCAGCGAGCTCAACCGCGGGATCGACGGCATCACCGCCCGCATGCTCACGGTCACGCTGCGCGGGCTGGAGCGCGACGGCATCCTGACGCGCACCGTACACGCGTCGGTGCCGCCGCGCGTGGACTACGAACTGACCCCGCTCGGCCAGACCCTGCGCGGCGCGATCTGCCAGCTCGTCTCCTGGGCCGGCGACCACATCGAGGAGATCGAGGCGGCCCGGGCCGGCTACGACAGCGCCTGCTACGGCGCGACCGGCTCGCCGTCCAGCCACTTAACGCCGCGGGCGTAAAGGTCCTTGACCTCCGGGCCGCGCAGCCCGGGCATGTCCGGCTTGACCGGGTAGCCGACCTGGACCTGCAGGTACGCCAGGTGCCGGTAGCCCACCGGGAACCGGTCGAGCACGCCGCGGTCGAGCCGCAGGGGCTCCCCCGGCACGACCGGGTCCATCCGGTCCTTCTCGTAGATGGGCTGGCGCAGCACGATGCCCCACTTGCCCGCGCGCCTGGCGAAGAAGTCGTAGAACCGCCCGGTGCAGCCGACGTCGACTTCCACGCCGTGCACCGCGCCGCGCTGCATGATCGTCATCCGGGTCTGCGAGATGGCACGGTCGCCCCGCACGGTCGCCTGGCTCGCGCCGGTGTAGTGCAGGATGTTGACGCCCTTGGCAAAGCCTTCCTGGCTGACCCGGATGAAGTCCTCCTTGGGCCCCTGAAACCAGGTCGCCATCATGTAGCCGTCGTCGTGCCACTGGTCGCGGAACCAGTCCCAGTCCGCCGAGTCCCGGGCGAGCACCCATGACTCGACGACGTCCCTGATCGCGATGCGGTCGGCAAGCGTCTCGTCCGTCATAACCACCTTTCTAACAGGCCGGGCGCGCACCCGGCCACGGTACCCCGCGGTCAAGTGCGCGCCCGGCATGCTGGCGGCGCCGTTGTTGTGGCGCGGCGCTAGTCGGCGGTCGCTCCGGTGGCCGGAGTGGCCGCGGGCACGCCGATTTCCGGCTGCAGCGGGAAGTGGCAGGCGGCGAAGTGGTTGGCCGTCCCCTTCGGCGTCAGCGGCGGCTCGACGTTGGCGCAGATCTCCTGGGCCAGCGGGCAGCGGGTGCGGAACCGGCAGCCCGTCGGCGGGTGCAGCGCGCTCGGCAGCTCGCCGGAGATGCCCGCGTGCTCCTTGGCCCGCTCGACCTCGGGGTCGGCCGTCGGCGCGGAATCGATCAGGCCGCGGGTGTACGGGTGGGCGGGGCGCAGGTACACCTCGTCCGCCGTGCCGACCTCGACCAGCTTGCCCAGGTACATCACGCCGATGTGGTTGGACAGGTACCTGACGACCGACAGGTCGTGGGAGATGAACAGGTACGTCAGGCCCAGGTCGCGCTGCAGGTCCCGCATCATGTTCAGCACCTGCGCCTGGATCGACACGTCGAGCGCCGACACCGGCTCGTCCGCCACGATCAGCTGCGGGTCGAGCATCAGTGCCCGGGCGAAGCCCAGCCGCTGCCGCTGGCCGCCGGAGAACTCATGCGGGTAGCGCTCGGCCGCGGCCGGGGGCAGCCCGACCGCGCCAAGCATCTCCTTGACCTTGG
>DASZKN010000265.1:0-21818 GCA_035552855.1 Trebonia sp.
ACGACTCCGCCCTGTCCAGCCGCTCCTCGGTCAGGAAGATGTACCGGCCCCAGCGGGAGACCAGCGCCCGTCCGCCGAACCGCCCGATCGCGTAACCGATGTTGTCGCCGAGGACGGCGGCCAGGAAGCCGACGAGCCCGACCGCCACGACGTTGAGTCGGCCGGATCCCGCGTAGACGGCGGCCGCGATCAGCACGGTCTCGCCGGGCACCGGCACGCCGAAGTCCTCGATCAGCACCAGGGCCAGGACCGCCCACAGGCCATAGTGGGCGAGCGGGGACGCCAGCGCGCCGAGGAAGCCTGGTAGCGGCGGCGGGCCGCTGGCCAGGGCGGCGGCAGTGGCGGTCAGCACCTGGGCAGGTCACTCCTTGGACGCGACGTTGTCGTCATCCAGCGTAACCGCCTGCGCGGCTTGCGCGGCTTGCGCGGCTTGCGCCGCCTCGGCCGCCGCGAACGCCGCGGCGAAGCGGTCCGCCGTCAGCCCCGCCTGCCACGGCCGCACGCCGTAGCCGGCGAGCGCGGCGCTGATCGCCTCCGGTGTGGCCGGCCGCGGCGGCTCCCAGCTCAGCCGCCGCACCGCGTCCGGCGATACCAGGTTCTCGGCCGGCATCGAGACTTCCGCGGCGAGCGTGGTCACGACCTCGCGGGCGGCCTGCAGCCGGGCGGCGGCGAGCGGGTCCCGCTCGGACCAGCGGTGCGCGGGCGGCGGGCCGGCCGCGGCCGGCCCGGTCACGTCCGGGAGTTCCGCCTCGCTCAGCGCCCGCGCCCGGCGCACGGCGGCCATCCAGGCGGCGCCGTGCCTGCGGGCGCCGCGGGTGAGGAAGCCGCTGATCGCGTCGAGCTGCGGACGGCCGGCGGGCGGGTTCCTGGCCGCGTCGACGATCGCCTGGTCGGAGAGGATGCGGCGCGGTGACACGTCGGCTTCCCTGGCGAGCGCGTCCCTGGTCTCCCACAGCTCGCGGACGATGGCGAGACCGCGCCGCGCGCGCACCTTGTGGATGCCGGACGTGCGCCGCCACGGGTCGGCCCGCGGCGCCGGCGGGCGGGCGGCGGCGATCGCCGCGAACTCCTGGCGCGCCCACTCCGCCTTGCCCTGCTCCGCGAGCTGGCTGGCGAGCGCGTCTCGCAGGTCCACGAGGATCTCCACGTCGAGCGCCGCGTAGCGCAGCATCTCCTCGGTCAGCGGCCGCATCGACCAGTCGGCGGCGGAATGCTCCTTCGCCAGCCGGTACCCGAGGATCTCCTCGATCATCGTGCCGAGCGCGACCCGCGGGTAGCCGAGGAGCCGGCCGGCGAGTTCGGTGTCGAACAGCGTGCGCGGCCGGAAGCCGAGCTCGGCGAGGCAGGGCAGGTCCTGCGAGGCGGCGTGCAGGACCGCTTCCACGTCGCGCAGCGCCGCGTCCAGCCCGGTCAGGTCGGGGCAGGCGATCGGGTCGATGAGCACCGTGCCGGCGCCTTCCCGCCGCAGCTGCACGAGGTAGGCCCGCTGCCCGTAGCGGTAGCCGGAGGCGCGTTCCGCGTCGACGGCGACCGGGCCGGTGCCGTCGGCCAGGCGCTCGACGGCCGCGGCCAGGCCGGCGGCCGTGGTGGTCACCGGCGGCAGGCCGTCGCGCGGCTCGGTCAGGTCGACGACTTCCGGCGGGGGTTCCGCGGCCGTTTCCCGCGGGTGTTCCTCGGTCGTCATTGGCGCCGCTTCCCGCCTGGGCGCAGCGCGGTCGTGCCGGCCGGCTGGGCGGGCAGTCCGGCGGCGGCCGCGATGAGGTCGCACCAGGCGGCTACGTTCACGCCGAGATCGGTGTTCTCCGGCGGTGACCAGGACGCCCGCAGCTCAAGGCCGGTGACCGGCGGCTCGCCGGCCTTGCCGCCGAATCCCTCGGTAATCACCCGCGTGACGGTGCCGCTCGCCGCCGTGTACCCGGGCGCGTGCCCGCCGAGCGCGTCGGTGAGCCAGCTCCAGCCGACCTCGCCGAGCAGCGGGTCGGCGGCCATCTCGGCTTCGATGTCCGCGTGCACGAACGCCACCAGGCGGAACGCGCCGGTCCAGCCCGGCTGGCGGTCCGGGTCATACAGCAGCACGAGGCGCCCGGCCCCGGCCTCCTCCTCATCGCGGTAGGCGGTGGCGGCCATCGCGGCGGCGTACGGGGCGAGCCGCCGGGGAGCGGGGCAGTCCTCGAAGCGGATGTCGTCGCGCGCCTCCGCGAGCGCTTCCCTGGCGGCCTGGAACCCCGCCGCGGCGACCCGGAACACCGTGTCGGTGCTCGTCGCGCTCGCACCGGCCTGGGTGCTGTCTTCCGCCAACTTCATGGCCTGAGATTACGTCGCGAGGGGCGGCGGGCGGTCCGCGGGGCCGCTGCCCCGCGGCCGCTACGCGGCACGGACGGACTGACTGGCGGCGGGGGCCGCCGTTCCGGTGATCGTGCCCATGATGAACGCGGCGCCGCAGGTCACACACGCCCACTCCGGGCAGTCCCCGTCAACGTCAGGGCACCCGGTGGCGTGAATCTGCTCAAGCGGCTGGTCGTCCCCGCAACCGGGACAGTTCCCGTTTGGCTGGCTCATGGGCTCGCCCCTCCGGCTCCTCGGCTGGTCGGTTTCGCGCCACGATGACACGTGGCTGACTCGTCCCGATCTTGGCATGTTCGGACGCTGTTAGCGCGGAAATCACCCGGCGTGTCGCCGGACCGGTTTGGCGGCGGGAAACGGCTGTGAGAGAATCGCGCGGTGGATCAGGCTCAGACGAACTCGCCCTTCATCCGCGCGTGCCGGGGACAGGCGGTGCCGTACACCCCCGTCTGGTTCATGCGTCAGGCCGGGCGATCCCTGTCGGAGTACCGGCGGGTGCGCGCGGGCGTCCCGATGCTCGAGTCCTGCACGCGTCCCGAGCTGGTCACCGAGATCACCCTGCAGCCGCTGCGCCGCTACGACGTGGACGCGGCGATCCTCTTCAGCGACATCGTGGTGCCGCTGCGCGCGATCGGCGTGGACGTCGACATCAAGCCGGGCGTCGGCCCGGTCGTGGCCGCCCCGGTCCGGTCGGCGGCCGACCTGGCGCGGCTGCGGCCGCTCGAGCCGTCCGATGTGCCGTATATCACCGAGGCTGTCCGGGCGCTGGTCACCGAACTGGACGAGCGGCCCCTGATCGGCTTTGCCGGCGGCCCGTTCACGCTGGCTTCCTACCTGATCGAGGGCGGGCCGTCGAAGAACCACGACCGCACCAAGGCGCTGATGTACGGCGACCCGGAGCTATGGCACGGCCTGATGGGCCGGCTGGCCGACATCGCGGTCTCGTTCCTCCAGGTGCAGATCGCGGCCGGGGCGTCCGCGATCCAGCTGTTCGACTCCTGGGTCGGGGCGGTCAGCCCGGCGGACTACCGGCAGGCGATCCTGCCGCACACGTCGCGGATCTTCGCGGCGCTGGCCGCGACCGGGGTGCCGCGGATTCACTTCGGGGTGGGCACCGGCGAACTGCTCGGCCTGCTGGGCGAGGCGGGCGCCGACGTGGTCGGCGTGGACTGGCGCATCCCGCTGGACGAGGCGTCCCGCCGGGTGGCCGCGGGCGCCGCCGCCTCCTCCAGCACCACGGCCGTGCAGGGCAACCTGGACCCGTCGATCCTGCTCACGTCGTGGGACGTGGTGCGGGAGCGGACGCGCGCGGTGCTCGGCCACGGCCGCGCGGTATCCGGCGGCCACATCTTCAACCTGGGCCACGGCGTCCTCCCGGACACGAACCCGGACATCCTGGCCCGCCTCACGGACCTGGTCCACACGGAAACCGCCCGCACCCCGGCGTAACCTCGCCCGCCCCGCCCTGCCCGCATTCTTCCGAACGATCTGTGCTGCCTCGCCTGGCCAGGCGGCTCATGCCGCGCGCTTCCTGACCAGCCAGACGGTGCCCGCGATCAGCAGCGCGCTGACCGCGAGCAGCCAGCCGCCCTCGGTGAGCTGGAACTGCCAGAACCGCGAGTCCGGCTGCAGGGACGACCACAGCGTGTACCCGTGCTGGGTCAGCCAGTTCGTGTACGCGTCCGGGCTCGGCGAGTTCTGCACGCTGGCCGGCAGGTGCCTGGACAGGCCGTCCAGCGCGCCCTGCGACAGCACGGCTCCGCCCGGCGTCTTCGCGAAGGTGCTGATCACCCACCCGGAACCCGGACTGTTCCAGCCCGGCACCGAGACGGTCGCGGCGTAGTGCGGGCGGATCACGGTCGCGGTCGCTATCGCGAGCAGGATGTACACCACGATCGTGGCGCCGATCGCGGCCACCGTGCGGCGCAGCAGCGCGCCCAGGAACGCCGCCCCCGTTCCCGTGCCGGCCCGCAGGTAGCGGAGCGCGATCTCTTCCAGGCCCGCGCCGTGGGCGGCCAGCAGCTCGCCGACCTGGCCGGACACCCTGACCGCGCCGCGGGTGAGCACGATCAGGTACGTGGCCACGCGCTCGAGCTCGGCCAGCACGTGGGAAGACATGATCACGGAGATGCCGTCCTGCCTGGCCGCGGCCACGACCGACGCCATGAAATCGTCCCTGGCCACCGGGTCGAGCGCGGCGAGCGGTTCGTCGAGGACCAGCAGGCCGGGCTTGCGGGCCAGCGCGATCGTCAGCGCGAGCTGGGCCTTCTGGCCGCCGGACAGCTCGCCGACCCGCTGGCCCAGCGGGATGCCGAGCACCGCGAGCCGGTCCTCCGCGCACCGCTGGTCCCAGACGCGGTTGAGGTTCCTGGCGACGCGCAGCATGTCCCGGACCGGCAGGCCGCGGTACAACGGCGCGTCCTGCGCGACGAAGCCGATCCGGTCGAGCGCCTCGGGCGAGCCGGCCGGCACGCCGCCGAGCACGGTGACCGTTCCCTCGGTGGGCGTGGTGAGGCCGACGGCCATGGTCAGCAGGGTGGTCTTGCCCGCGCCGTTCGGCCCCACGAGCGCGACGATGTGCCCCGCGGGGATGGCGAGCGTGCATTCGCGCAGCGCCCATGTGCGCCGGTAGCGCTTCCCGAGCCCGGCGGACTCGATGATGTTGTCCATACCTGGTCACCGTAGGAACCGGCCGCCGCCCGCGACAGAAGGCTGAGCAGCGTATCCGGGGTGTAACTAGATACACCCCGGATTCACGGGCCGGCGACACTGTCGGTACGGGCGCTCGCCGGGCACACTTGGGGAAGTGGCGGATCCAGGGCAGGAGGGCGCGATGGGCGGTGTCGTGGCGATCGCGCGCGGGGTTGCGCTCGCCACCGTGGCGCTGGCCGGCCTGGTCCTGCTCGCGCTCATCGCGGGCACCCTCGTGCTCACTGGCCTCGGCCTCGGCATGCTGCTGAAAGTCCGCGGCGGGCCGGCCGGCTACCGGGACCTGCTGGGGCTCGTGATCGGGCTGGCGGCCATCCGGTTCCTGCTCCCGGCCGCGCTGCTCGGCCTCCGGCGGCTCGCGATCTTCACCAGGCGCGTGTCCGCACGCTGGTGCGACATGCCGATCGCGGCCGGCTACGGGCCGCGGCCCGGCGCCACGTACACCGGCCCCGGCCCCGGCATCGCCCGGCTCAGCTTTCAGCAGCGGATGAACTGGCTGCTCGGCGACACCGCCACGTGGCAGGACATGCTGTGGGCCGCCGTCGCCGCGATCGCGGCGCCGGCGCTGCTCCTGGCGCCGGCCGTGCTGGCGGTCGTCGGCGTGGTCGCCTTCCTCGTGCCCGCGCTGGCGGCGATCCCGGGACTGCGCGGCATCGGCGACCTCGTGCCGCCGCCCGCCTTCCCCGGCAACACGCCGCCGGTGCTGGCCGCGATCGCGGTCGTCTTCGCCGCGGTCGGAGTGCTGGCCGCGCCCGCGACGCTGCGCGTGTACTGCGCCGCGGCCAGGCGCATCCTGTCGCCGTCGGAGCAGATGGTGCTGGAACTGCGCGTCGCGCACCTGGATCGCACCCGCCGGGAGACGCTCGACACGGGAGCGGCCGAACTGCGCCGCATCGAGCGCGACCTGCACGACGGCGCCCAGGCCAGGCTCGTGTCGATGGGCCTGACGCTGGACGCGGCCGGTCGGCTGATCGACACCGACCCGGCGGCGGCGCGGGCGCTGCTGCTCGAGGCGCGGGACAGCTCCGCCAAGGCGCTCGCGGAACTCCGCGACCTGGTGCGCGGCATCCACCCGCCGGTGCTCGCCGACCGCGGCCTCGCCGCGGCGGTGCGCGCGCTCGCTCTCGACACAACCGTGCCCGTCAAGATCACGGGCGCCCTCCCGGATGACCGCCGGCTGCCCGAGCCGGTCGAGTCGGCCGCCTACTTCGCGGTCAGCGAGCTGTTCGCGAACGCGGCCAAGCACGCGCACGCGCACAGCGCCGAGGTCGACCTGCGGCATGAGAAGGGCGCGCTGCGGATCAGCGTCCGCGACGACGGCGCGGGCGGCGCGGACCCGAAGAACGGCACGGGCCTGAACGGCATCGCGCGGCGGCTGTCCGCGTTCGACGGCGTGCTCGCGATCGCCAGTCCGGTCGGCGGCCCGACGACGATCACGATGGAAATCCCGTGCGAGTTGTCATAGCCGAAGACCTGTTCCTGCTCCGCGACGGGCTGATCCGTCTGCTCGAGGCCTACGGCTTCACGGTCGCGGCCGCCGTCGACAACGGGGCGGACCTGCTCACGGCCGTCCGCGAGCAGGATCCGGACGTCGCCGTCGTCGACGTCCGCCTCCCGCCGTCCTTCACCGACGAGGGCCTGCGGGCCGCGCTGGCCGCGCGCCGTGAACGTCCCGGCCTGCCAGTCCTCGTGCTGTCCCAGTACGTCGAGGAGCTGTACGCCCGCGAGCTGCTCGCGGACGGCGCGGGCGCGGTCGGCTACCTGCTGAAGGACAGGGTGTTGCACGGCGAGCAGTTCGCCGACGCGGTCCGGCGCGTAGCCGATGGCGGCACCTCGATGGACCCTGAGGTCATCGCCCGCCTGCTGGCCCGCGGCGCGGCCGCCGCGGGCCCGATCGCCCGGCTGACTCCGCGCGAACGTGAGGTCCTCGAGCTGATGGCTGAGGGCCGTTCCAACGCCGCCATCGCCCAGCGGCTCTTCGTGACCGAGCGCGCGGTCGCCAAGCACACCGCGGCGATCTTCGCCAAGCTCGGCCTGCAGCCCTCCGACGATGACAACCGCCGTGTCCTCGCCGTGCTCGCCTACCTGGGCCGCTGACGGCCGCCGACGGGACCGCGGCCCGGCCAGCCGCCGAGTGTTCACCGGGGCTTCGGCGGCGGCGAGTGTCGAGCCTGTCCCGCCAGCTGGGACAATAGGGGCATGGCGTGGATTGATGTAGAAGGCGCGGCTAACATGCGCGACCTGGGCGGGACGCCCACGGAAGACGGCGGGAAGATCCTGCCGAACCGGCTCCTGCGTGCGGACAACCTGCAGACACTCACCGAACGCGACGTTGACCTGCTGGTCGGCGGCATCGGCGTTACCACGGTCGTCGACCTGCGGTCGCCCGCCGAGGTCACGCGGGAAGGTCCCGGCCCGCTGGACGCGGTGCCGTCCGTGCGGCACGCGTTCCACCCGGTGCTCGCGCAGCTCGCCGATCAGGCCGACGCGGCCGCCGAGGCCCTGCTGGTCAAGAAGATGGCCGTCGACCAGGCCCGCTACCCGGAGGACGTGACCTGCGGGCACTACCTCGGCTACCTGGAGGAGCGTCCCGGGGAAGTCATCGGCGCGCTGCGCGACATCGCCACTTCCCCGGGCGCCGCGATCGTGCACTGCGCGGCGGGCAAGGACCGCACCGGGGTGATCGTCGCGCTGGCGCTGACCGCCGCGGGCGTGGCGCCCGACCTGGTGATCGCCGACTACGCGGCGAGCGCGGAGCGGATCGACGCGGTCCTCGACCGGCTGCGGGTGTCGGCGACGTACGCCCCGGACGCGGGGGGCAAGCCGGTCTCCGCCCACACCCCGCGGGCCGAGACGATGAAGGCGTTCCTGAACCAGCTGGACGTCCGCTACGGGGGGCTCTCCGCGTGGCTGACGGCCAACGGCTTCACCGCCGGGGACCTGGGCCGGCTCCGCGCCCGCCTGCGCGAATCCTGACGCGCGAATCCTGACCGCACCAGCCCGTACCCTCAACCTATGGCGCGGATCCGGGCATGCCTTGTCGACGTATACGAGACGCTGGTCGCCTACGACTTCGTGGCGCACTCCCGCGCGCTGGCCGAGCTCGCCGGCGCCAGCCACGGCGCCTGGCGGCGGGCCCACGTGGAAGTGGTCAAGGACTTCGACAGGGGCGCGCTGTCGGTCGCGCAGGCGATCACGCGGGTCCTCGGAGCGTGCGACGTGCATCCGGACGCTGAGCTGGTCGCCAGGCTCGCCCGCGCGGACAGCGAGTACATGACGGCGCGGTGCGGCCTGTATGACGACGCGGTCCCGTTCCTGCGCGAGCTGCGGGCCCGCGGGATCAAGATCGCGCTGGTGAGCAACTGCTCGGCGAACACGAGGCCGCTGCTGACCGCGCTCGGCCTCATCGAGCTGGCCGATGAGACGATCCTGTCGTGCGAGGTCGGCCACGCGAAGCCCGACCCCGAGATCTACCTGCGGGCCCTGGGCGCGCTCGGCGTCGCGGCGGAAGAGGCCGCGTTCGTCGACGACCAGCCGGCCTACTGCGCGGGCGCGGCGGCCGTCGGCGTCCGGCCGATCCAGCTCGCGCGGCAGCTCGCGCCGGGCGACGGGCCGCCAGGCGACGGGCATCCGGGCTTCCCCGTCGCCAGCTCGCTGCCCGCGGCCGCCGCGCTTCTCTGACGTGGCAGGCTGTACGTCATGACGCAAGTCGCAGCCCCTCACGTGGTCGTCGTCGGCGGCGGGATCGCCGGCCTCGCGGCGGCGTTCTTCCTCGCCGGCGAGCCCGTCCGGGTCACGGTGCTGGACGGCGCGAGCCGGATCGGCGGCAAGCTGTCCGCGAGCGAGGTGGCCGGGGTGCCGGTGGACGAGGGCGCGGAAGCGCTGCTGGCCCGCCGCCCCGAGGGCATCGATCTGATAACAGCAACAGGCCTCAGCGGCGAGCTGACCGAGCCGGGCACCACGTCCAGCGCGATCTGGAGCCGCGGCGTGATGCGGTGCCTGCCGCGCCGCCAGTTCATGGGCGTCCCGGCCGACATCGGCGAACTCGCCGCGACCGGCGTCGTCTCCGCCGCGGGAGTCGCCCGGGCGCGGGCCGAGACCGTGCTCGCGCCCGGGTCCGGTGACGTCTCCGTCGCCGGGTACATCGGCCGCCGCCTCGGCGCGGAGGTCGTCGACCGGCTCGTCGACCCGCTGCTCGGCGGCGTCTACGCGGGGCGTTCGGCGGACCTGTCGTTCCAGGCCACGCTCGCGCCGCTCGCCGCCGCCGTCCGGAAGCACGACACGCTGACGGCCGCCGCCGCCGCGCTCCTCCCGCCGCGCCCCCCTGATAACGGCAACAAGCCGAAGCCCGTCTTCGCCACCCTCGCCACCGGCCTCGGGGCCCTGCCCGCCGCCGTGGCGAAGGCCTCGAACGCGACCGTGCGCACCAGCGCGATGGTCCGCGAGCTCACCCGGACCGCGGACGGCTGGCGGCTCACGATCGGCTCGGCCGCCGACCCCGGATACATGGACGCCGCCGCCGTCATCCTCGCCCTCCCCGCCGCCCCGGCCGCCCGCCTGCTTAGCAAGACGGTCCCCGCGGCGGCGGCCGTCCTCGCGGAGATCCCCTATGCGAGCATGGCGCTCATCACGCTCGCCTTCCGCGCCGAAGACTTCCCCCGAACCCAGCGCAGCGGCTATCTCGTTCCCGCCGTCGACGGGCGGGCCGTCAAGGCCGCCACGTTCTCCACGGTCAAGTGGCCCCACCTCGCGCAAACCGCGCCCGGAAACCGCCCCGTCCACATCGTCCGCTGCTCGGTCGGCCGGGCCGGCGAGGTCGCGTTCCTCCAGCGCGATGACAAGGACCTCGTCAAGCTGGCCGCCAGCGAACTCGGCGACGCGACGGGAATCAACGCGGCGCCGGTAGACAGCCGCGTCACCCGCTGGGGCGGCGGGCTGCCGCAGTACAACGTCGGTCACCTCGACCGGGTCGCCGCCATCCGCGCCGCCGTCGCGGCCCAGCGGGGGCTCGCGGTCGCGGGCGCCGCCTACGACGGAGTCGGGATTCCCGCGTGCGTCGCCACCGCGCGGACCGCCGCCGCCGCGATCGCCAGCCAGCTGCGCGAGGGGAGCCAGGCCGGATCGTTAGGAATGACGAATTAGGATTGGGGCTATGCCAGCGGAGGAAGAAAAGCGGCCTAAGGCCCGCGAACTCAACGACTTGATCCGGTACACGATGTGGTCGGTGTTCCGCGTGTCGGACCGCCTGTTCGACAGGGACGCGGCGACCGGCGAGCTCACCGGCGTGCTCGACCAGGGCGCCGGCAAGGGCGTCGTCACCCGGGGCTGCTACGACGTCCAGGGCATGCGGGCCGACGCGGACTACATGATGTGGTGGATCGCGCCGACCTCCGACGAGCTGCAGGAAATGTACGCCCGCTTCCGGCGGACCAAGCTCGGCTACGCGAGCGAGCCGGTGTGGTCGGCGATGGCGCTGCACCGCCCGGCGGAGTTCAACAAGGGGCACGTCCCGGCGTTCCTCGCCGACGAGACGCCGAAGAACTATGTCAGCGTCTACCCCTTCGTCCGCTCCTACGAGTGGTACCTGCTCGACCCGGCCGAGCGCCGCAAGCTGCTCGCCGAGCACGGCATGATGGCGCGTGAGTACCCCGACGTGCGGGCGAACACGGTCGCGTCGTTCTCGCTGAACGATTATGAGTGGATACTGGCGTTCGAGGCGGACGAGCTGTACCGGATCGTCGACTTGATGCGCCACCTGCGCGGCGCGGAAGCCCGGCGGCACACGCGCGTGGAGATCCCGTTCTTCACGGGCCGCCGCAAGTCCGCCGCCGAGCTGATCGCCGACCTGGCCTAGCCCGAAAGACCCCGGACAGAAGACCGCGCGACAGTGGCCGCCGACCTGCGCGTCAACAACTGGCTGGTGATCCCCGCCGGGGAGCTCAGCGAGCGTTTCTCCCGCTCGTCGGGTCCCGGCGGGCAGTCGGTGAACACGACGGACAGCCGGGTGGAGCTGTCGTTCGACGTGGCCGGGTCGCCGTCGCTGCCCGAATGGGCGCGCGAGCGCGCCGTCGCCCGGCTGTCCGGCAGGCTGCGCGACGGAATCTTCACGATCGCCTCGTCCGGCGAGCGCAGCCAGCTGATGAACCGCGAGGAGGCGCGCGGCCGGCTCGCCGCGATCCTCCGCGACGCCCTCGCGCCGCCGCAGCGGCTTCGGGTCGCGACCAAGCCGGGCCGCGGCGCCCGCGAGCGCCGCCTCGACGACAAGCGCCGCCGCGCGCAGAAAAAGCGCGACCGGCGCTACACCGGCGACCAGTAGCGACCGCCTACGCGGCCGCCGCGTCATCCCTCTTTCGGCTCGAGCGTCAGCGAGACCGAGTTGATGCACCACCGCTGGTCGGTCGGCGTGTCGTACCCCTCGCCGGTGAAGACGTGCCCCAGGTGCGAGCCGCACGACGCGCACCGCGCCTCGGTGCGCACGGTCCCGAGCGACCGGTCCTCGATCAGCTCGACCGCGTCGTCCTCCGTCGGCTGGTAAAACGACGGCCAGCCGCAGTGCGATTCGAACTTCGTGTCGGACCGGAACAGCTCCGCCCCGCACGCCCGGCACCGGTACACGCCCTCGGTCTTCGTCTCGGTGTACTCGCCCTTGAACGGCGCCTCGGTCCCCGCCTGCCTGAGCACCCGGTACTCCTCGGGCGTCAGCCGCTCCCGCCACTCCGCTTCGCTACGGATCACCTTGTCCATGTCTCCAGGTTAAACACTTCGCTGGAATGTCAGACCACGGCGGATAATGAAGACATGGCGACTTTGGTGGGACGTGACGTGGAGCTGGCGCGGCTGCGCGCCCTGCTCGGTGACGCCGCCGTGGGCCGCGCGCTGACCGCGCTCGTCGGCGGGGACGCGGGCGTCGGCAAGTCCCGCCTCGTCACGGAGGCGATGACGATCGCGCGCCGCGACGGCTTCACCGTGCTCTGCGGCCAGTGCGCGGAGATCGGCGACAGCGTGCCCTACCTGCCGTTCGCGGACGCGTTCCGGGTCGCGCCGCCCGAGGTGGAGGCGGCGGTCAAGGGCCGCCCGGCGCTCGCCCGGCTGCTGCCCGACGCCGGCGCGACCGAGCGGGAAGCGGACTGGTCCGGCCTCGCCCGGCAGCAGATGTTCGGCGCGGTCCTCGGCCTGCTTGCCGAGCTGGCGGCGGACCGGCCGGTCCTGCTCGTCCTGGAGGACCTGCACTGGGCCGACGCGACCACCCGCCACCTCGTGGTGTTCCTCACCCGCATGCTGCACCGCGAGCGCGTCGCGATTATCGGCACATACCGCACCGATGACCTGCACCGCAGGCACCCGTTCCGCGCGGTGCTCGCCGAACTGCTCAGGCTGCCGTCGGTCGCGCTGGTCGAGCTTGGCCCGCTGCCCGCCGCCGCGCTCGCCGAACACCTCTCCCAGCTCCCTAACGGACCATCCAGTCTCTCCGCCGTCACCCTCAACCACCTGGTCGAGCGATCGGAAGGCAATGCGTACTACGCTGAGGAGCTGCTGTGCGCCGCCCGGGGGTCGGCCGACGCGCTGCCGTCCGGGCTGGCGGCGCTGCTGCTGTCGCGGGTGGAGCGGGTGTCGGACGCGGCCGAGCAGGTGCTGCGGGTGGCGGCGGTGGCCGGCCGGCGAAGCGACGACGACCTGATCCGGGCGGCGTCCGGGCTGCCGGACAGCGCGTATGAGGAGGCGGTGCGCGAGGCGGTCACGAACCAGCTGCTCGTGCCCGACGGGACCGACGGGTACCGGTTCCGGCACGCGCTGCTGCGCGAGGCAGTCTACGGCGACCTGCTGCCGGGGGAGCGGACGCGGCTGCACGCGCGGCTCGCCGCGCTGCTGACCGACGTCCCCGGCGCCGCCGCGGAGCTGGCACACCACAGCCTGACCAGCCACGACGTCCCCGGCGCGCTGGCCGCGTCGATCCGGGCGGCCGAGGAGGCCGAGCGGATCGGCGCGCCCGCCGAGGCCCACCGGCACTACGACCAGGCCCTCGAGCTGTGGGACCGGGTCGACGAGGCGGAGAAGCTCGCCGGGATGACGCGCGGCAAGCTGGGGCTGAAGTCGGCGCTGGCCGCCGCCGCCAGCGGCGACGTGCCGCGCGCCGTCCACCTGCTGCGGCGCATCCGCGCGATACTCCCGGCGGACGGGGAGCCGGAGCTGCGCAGCCGGGTCGGCGAGCGGCTGGCGTACTACCTGCTGCAGGGCGAGGACAGCGAGTGGTTCGCCGAGGCGCTGCGGGTAGCCAGGGAGACGGTGCGGGAAACGCCGGAGGACCCGCCGACCTGGTACCGCGCGCGGGCGATGGCGACGTACGCGATCGCGCTGATGGGCGAGGGCGGCTTCGGCGTGGCGCTCGAATGGGCCAGGAAGGCCCGGGAGGCCGCCCGGCTGTCGGACGCGCCGTCGGTCGAGGCGGACTCGCTCGTGACGATCGGCTCGCTGGCCGTCCGGGCCGGCAATTCCGACGAGGCGGTCGGCATGTTCACGGCGGCTCACGAGCAGGCGGTGGCGGCCCGGGTCCTCGGCGTGGAGCTGCGGGCCGCCTACCAGCTCGCGCAGGAGCGGCTGGTGCGCGGCGAGCTCGCGGAGGCCGCGAAGATCGCGCACGTCGGCGTGCAACGCGCCGAGGCCGAGGGACTCGGGCTGGCGCCCTTCGGGTTCGACCTGCGCCATCTGCATTTCCAGGCGCACTACGCCGACGGCGACTGGGACCACGCGCAGGAGCTCGCCGACGAGTTCCCGGTGCGGGTAACCCGTCAGGCGGAGGCGGTGCTGTCCGCGATGGCGCTGTTCATCGACGTGGCGCGGGGCAACGCGGCGGCCGATGACCGCCGGATGTGGCTGGAGCCGTTCTGGGGCGACGTCTTCGTGGCCTATATCGCCCGCGGGCTGCTCGCCGAGCAGGCGCTGTGGCGCGGGGACACCGGCACGGCGCTGGCGGAGGCAGAGGCCGCGATCAACGCGGACGCGTGGCCCACGCACGCGCCGTCGGTCATCCGCGTGGTCGCGACCGCGCTGGCCGCGCGGGCCGACCGGGCGGCGGCGCTGCGGACGGCGGGGGACACCGCCGGCCTGGCGGCGGAGGAAGCCGCGGGCGCGGACCTGCTCGCGCTGGCGCACGAGGGCGCGCGGTACCCGTCGCGGCCCAAGTCGGTCCTCGGCCCGGAGGGGCGCGGCTGGCTGGCCCGGTGCGAGGCCGAGTACGGGCGGCTGCGCGGCGAGAACTCGCCGGTGGCGTGGGAACGCGTGCTGGCGGCGTTCGGCCCCGGCTACGTGTACGAGAACGCGCGGGCCCGCTGGCTCCTCGCGGCGGCGCTGGCCGAGACGGGCCGCCGCGACGAGGCCGCGGCGGTGTGGCGGCAGGCGCGGGACACGGCCGGCCGGCTGCGGGCCGCGCCGCTGGCCGCTGCGCTTGACGACCTGGCCCGCCGCGCCCGCCTGGACCCGGCACACGGCCACGAGGCGGCCGGCGGCGGCCGCTTCGCCGGCCTGACCGACCGGGAGCGCGAGGTCCTGCGCCTGCTCGCCCGGGGCATGTCGAACCGGGAGATCGGCGCGGAGCTGTTCATCACGCCGAAGACGGCGAGCGTGCACGTCTCGAACATCCTGGCCAAGCTAGGCGCCGCGAGCCGCACGGAAGCGGCCGCGATCGCCCACCGCAAACTGGTGTAAGCGCTCCTTGCCCGCGCCCCGCCTTCATCCCGCCGGCCTCACCAGCCAATCTTTGATCGCAGAAAGGACACCGGCCGGAAAATGTGTCGCCCTCCGAACAGCCGGACCGTACCGTCGTGACCATGAAGCTGCTCTCGGTCAATGTCGGCAGACCCCGTGCCAACCCCAGGAAGAGCGTGAGCCTGACGGGCATCGACAAGCGGCCCGTCGACGGCCCCGTCGCGGTCACCGCCCCCGGTCCCAAGGGCACCGGCGCGGTCGGCCTCGCCGGTGACCGGGTCTACGACGTGGCGCACCACGGTGGTTCCGATCAGGCGGTGTACGCATACGCCCGGGAAGACCTCGACGGGTGGGCAGCCGAGCTGGGCAGGTACCTCTCGAACGGCGTCTTCGGAGAGAACCTCACGACCGCCGGCCTGGACGTCAACGGCGCCCTGATCGGGGAGCGCTGGCGGGTCGGGCCAGATGTTGTACTCGAGGTGTCATGCCCGCGGATCCCCTGCGCGACGTTCCAGGGCTGGCTGGACCGTGCGGGCTGGATCAAGCGGTTCACGGACGCCGCGCTGCCGGGCGCCTACCTGCGGGTAATCGAGCCCGGGGACATCCGGGCAGCCGACCCGGTCGAGATCGTGAGTCGGCCCGGCCACGACGTGACGGTGGCGCTCGTTTTCCGCGCGCTGACACGCGAACCGGAACTGCTGCCACGGATCCTGGCCGCCGACGCGCTGCCGGAAGAAGACAAGGAAACGACCCGCGGGCGCGTCGATCGCGCGGGATAACAACGTGCAGGCAGCGAGCCCGCCAGATGAGCCGTCAGGACGCGCTGCCTAATGCCTGACGACCTGTACAAGTTCCGGCGGCGAGCGTACAGTCAAGTTACCGATCGGTAACTACGCCTGGGAGTCCGACGATGAGCCTCGCCTACGAGCGGCACGGGGACGGCCCCGTACTGGTGCTGCTGCACGGGGTCGGACACCGGCGGCAGGCCTGGAACGCGGTCCTGCCCCATCTCGCCCCGCACCGCACGGTCATCGCCGTGGACCTGCCCGGGCACGGCGAGTCGCCGTCGCTCGCCGCCGGCACCGAGGGCACCGGTGACACCGGCGGAGCAGACCCGGTGCACGCGATGGGCGAGGAGCTAGTCAGGCTCTTCGACGAACTCGGCCTCGAACGCCCCCACATCGGCGGCAACTCTCTCGGCGGCGCGCTGGCGCTCGGGCTGGCCGCCCGCGGCCGGGCGGCGACCGTGACCGGGCTGTCGCCCGCCGGGTTCTGGGCGAGTCCGTGGCAGTATCCCTACGCCAAGGCCGTGTTCAAGACCATGCAGGCAACTGGCAAGACAATGAATCCGGAGCGGACACGACGGCTCGCCCGGTCCACCGCCGGCCGGGCCGTCGTCGAGGCCGCCATCGTCGCGCGGCCCTCGCGCATGACGCCGGAGCAGGCGGCGGGGGACGCGGCGGCGTTCTTCCGCGCACGGGAGGCGGTCGACCGGGTCCTCGCCGAGCCGCTAGCTTTCACCGACACCGTCCCGGCCAGCGTCAAGGTCACGATCGCCTGGGGCGCCAAGGACCGGCTGCTGCCGAAGAGCCAGGGCCGCCTGGCGAAGCGCCACCTGCCGCACGCGAAGTTCGTGCTCCTGCCCGGGTGCGGTCATGTGCCGATGACCGATAACCCGGAACTCGTCGCCCGGGTACTCCTCGAGGGCAGCACCGCTCCGTGAACTTACCGCGGCGCCACCCCGCGCACCGGCAGCCCGGCCGCCCGGTACGTGTCGTCGATCACCTTCATCGTGGCCACCGCGTGGGCGGCGGTCGTGTCGAAGGGCGCGCCGTCGAAGATCGCCGCCGTGAAGGCCCGCAGCTGGCAGGCGAACGTCGTCGCGCCGTCGCCGCTCTCCATGTCCTCCGCGTCCAGGCCGACGCGGCCGAGGCCGCCATCGCTGGACGCCGCGCTGTCGCGGGCAGTCACGGTCGTGGGGGAGTCGCCTGCGTCGTTAGAGAAAAGAGTGAGTGAGCCCGCGTGCGCGAGCACGAAGTTGCGCAGCCACAGACTCCCCTCGTCACCCGTCACGTACACGTCCGCGCGGAAGTCGCCCCCGCGCGTGAACGCCGACTCGAACCACCCGGTCAGGCCGCCGGCCGCCGCGACCCGGGCGGCCATCCCCCGGTCAACCGCCGCGTCACCGCCGACGTCGGCCAGCGTGTCGGCGAGCGCCCCGGTGACCGCCGGCGCGGACAGCCCGACGAGGTCCAGGCAGTCGATCGCGTAGCAGCCGCCGTCCATCAGCGCGCCGCCGGCCATGTCACCCGAATACCGGATGTCGTCAGGGTCCTCGACCGGCCAGCACGTCCAGCACTGCACGTGCCGCGGCGTGCCGATCGCCCCGTCCGCGACCAGCGACGCCAGCCGCCGGGCGAGCGGGTGGTACCGGTAGTGCATCGCCTCCATCACGACGAGCCCGGACCCGGCGGCCGCCCGTGCCACCTCCTCGGCCTCGGCGGCGTTCGACGTGAACGGCTTCTCGCACAGCACGTGCTTGCCCGCCTCGATCGCGCGCAGCGTCCACGGCGCGTGCAGCGCGTTCGGCAGCGGTATGTACACGGCGTCGATCGCCGGGTCGGCCAGCAGTTCCTCGTACGAGCCGTACGCGGACGGGATGCCGTGCTGCAGCGCGAATGAGTCGGCGCGGGCCTTTCCGCGCGCCGCGACGGCCGCGACCGTCGCCGCCGGCACCTCGCGCGCGGGCTCGATCAGCGCCCGCCCCGCGATCCGCGCGGCCCCCAGGATGCCGATTCGCAGCATGTTGTCAGGCACGCCTTTCCTCCTTCGGCGCCAGGGCCTCCATGACCTCACTCGCGCGCGCCGCCGCGTCCGTCGGGGAGACGGCCGGGCTGCCCACCTGCGGATCCCAGTTCATGTCGTAGAAGACCTCGGTGACGCCGCAGCTTTCCAGCCACGCGACGTCCTCCCTGATCCGCGCGTAGCCGCCGGACAGCAGTATCCGGTCTCCCGCGGGTGTCCGCGCCTCCGCCCCCGCCCGGACGACGCCGCGGCAGACGATACGCAACGGCGCGCGTCCGGCCGCGGCCGCGGACTCCTGAACGATCTTGGCTGACTCGGCGATCTTCGACAGATCGGCGCCCGACGCCGTGACCCACCCGTCGGCGATCCGCCCCGCGCGCTCCATCGCGGCCCGCGACATGCCGCCGAGCAGGACCGGCGGCCCCGGCCGCTGCACGGGGGGCGGGTCCTGGCGGCCAGGGGGGATCTCGTAGAACGAGCCGCGGAACTTCGCGATGTCGCCGGACCAGAGCGTCCGCAGCGCCGCCACGTACTCTTCCGTCCGCGGGCCGCGCTTGCCCTTGGCGGCGCCGGACGCGGTGAATTCCGCGTCCAGCCAGCCGATGCCGATGCCCAGGTCGAGCCGGCCGCCGGACAGCACGTCGACGGTAGCGGCCTGCTTGGCCAGCAGCAGCGGCGACATGAACGGGTGGTTGAGCACCGCGACGCCGAGCCGGATGTCGGTGGTGACCGCGGCGGCGTAGCCGAGCGCCACCATCGGGTCGAGCACGCTGTGGTACACCGGCGCCATGCCGGAGCCGACCGGCACGAGCAGCCGCTGGAACGTCCACAGCGACCGGTAGCCGAGCCGCTGCGCCCGCCGCGCGAAGTCCGTGAGGTTCTGCGGCGATGCCCACGCGCCAGCGACCGGCGCCCCGAATCCGATGTCCATGCTCGCCACCCTAGGCCATCGCGATGTCACCGCCGCCGCTCGCCCGCCGGCCGCGTCTCTTCTCTGCGAGGATGAGTAGTTATTGCCGGGCTTAGCAGGGAAGGGGGCCTGTAGGCGACGCAGCACACCAACAACGGGAGTCAACGCATGACCACCACAGAATCTGCCTCCACGACCGGCCTCGACGCCGTCGCCGACCTAGCCGCGCAGCTTCGGGTCGACTCGGTCCGTTCGTCGACGAGCGCCGGGTCAGGCCATCCGACCTCGAGCATGTCAGCCGCCGATCTGCTGGCCGTGCTCATCACCAGGCATCTGCGCTACGACTGGGACAAGCCGGACCGGCCGGTCAACGACCACCTGATCTTCTCCAAGGGGCACGCCTCGCCGCTGCTGTACTCCGTGTACAAGGCCGTCGGGGTCGTGTCCGAAGACGAGCTGCTGAACGGCTACCGGCGCTTCGGCCAGCGGCTCGAAGGCCACCCGACGCCGGTCCTGCCGTGGGTCGACGTCGCGACCGGCTCGCTTGGCCAGGGGCTGCCCGACGGCGTCGGCGTCGCCCTCGCCGGAAGGTACCTGGACCGCCTGCCCTACCGGGTGTGGGTGCTGTGCGGGGACAGCGAGCTGGCCGAGGGCTCTATCTGGGAGGCGCTGGACAAGGCGTCCTATTACAAGCTGTCCAACCTGATCGCGATCGCGGACATCAACCGGCTCGGCCAGCGCGGGCAGACCGACCTCGGCTGGGACATCGAGGCGTACGAGCGGCGTGCCGCGGCGTTCGGCGCGCGGGTGATCACGATCGACGGGCACGACCTGGGCGAAATCGACCGGGCGTTCTCCGAGGCGACGGCCGCGGCGGACTCCGGGCAGCCAACCGTGATCCTGGCCAGGACGATCAAGGGCCGCGGGTTCTCCGAGATTGAGAACAAGGACGACTGGCACGGCAAGGCGCTGCCGGAGGACATGGCGGAGCGAGCGATCTCCGAGCTTGGCGGCGTCCGCAACGAGGTGATCCGCGGGCCGAAGCCGGAGGACGCGACGCCCGGCCCGATGCCGGAGAAGCCGAGCACGGAGCCGCAGCAGCCCGGGTCTGGCCCCGCGCCGAGCCCCGAGCCCCCCACTTACGAGGTGGGCGAGAAGGTCGCGACGCGGAAGGCCTACGGGGACGCGCTGGTGGCGCTCGGCGCCCGCGACGACAAGGTCGTGGCGCTGGACGGCGAGGTGAGCAACTCGACGTACGCGTTCGAGTTCGGGCACGCGTTCCCGGACCGGTTCTTCGAGATGTTCATCGCCGAGCAGCAGATGGTGGCCTCGGCCACCGGGCTGGCCGTCCGCGGCTACAAGGCGTTCGCGTCGACGTTCGCGGCGTTCTTCACCCGCGCCTACGACTTCATCCGGATGGGCGCGGTCTCGGGCGTGGACCTGCGGCTGGCGGGCTCGCACGCGGGCGTGGAGATCGGCGCCGACGGGCCGTCGCAGATGGCGCTGGAAGACCTGGCGATGATGCGTGCCGTGCACGGGTCGACGGTGCTGTACCCGGCCGACGGGACGGCCGCGGCCGCGCTGGTGGCGGAGATGGCCGCCACGCCGGGCATCAGCTACATGCGCACGACCCGCGGCGGGTACCCGGGGCTGTACCCGGCCAAGGAAAAGTTCCCGGTCGGCGGCTCGAAGCTGCTGCGGGCCGGCGCCGATGACCAGGTGACGCTGATCGGCGCGGGCGTGACGCTGCACGAGTGCCTGCGCGCGGCGTCGGTGCTCGGCGACGAGGGCATCAGGGCGCGGGTCATCGACCTGTACTCGGTGAAGCCCGTTGACGCCGAGACGCTGGCGGCGGCCGCGGCGGCGACGTCGGGCCGGATCGTGGTGGCCGAGGACCACCACCCGGAGGGCGGCCTCGGCTCGGCGGTGGCGGACGCGCTGCTGGCCAGGGGCCAGCAGAACCTGCACATGACGCACCTCGCGGTCCGCGAGATGCCGGGTTCGGGGTCGGGCACGGAACTGCTCGCCTGGGCCGGCATCGACGCGGACGCGATCGCGGCGGCGGCCAGGAAGCTCGTCGGCGGATGACGGGCGGGATGACCGGCGGGTGACGGAGTTCACCGGCCAGGACCTGAGCGGCGCGCGGCGCTGCCTGCGGGCGATCGTGAACGAGGAGTGGGAACACCGGCTGTACGCGGAACCCGACCTCGACGTGCTGGAAGCGCGGTTGCCGTAAGCATCTCGTGGTCATGAGCATCATGTTCCGGGAAGCGCGGCGTACCGACGTTCCGGCGATCGTGGCGCTGCTGGCCGACGACTTCCTCGGCGCGGCGCGAGAGACGTCTGGCGCGGACGGACTGGATGATGCCTACTGGGCGGCGTTCGACGCGATCACGTCCGACCCGCGCAGCCGGCTGATCGTCGCCGACATCGACGGCGAGGTGGCCGGCACCCTCCAGTTGACCCTGCTGCCCGGGCTGAGCAGGCACGGGATGCTGCGCGGACAGATCGAGGCGGTCCGGGTGTCGGCGGCGGCGCGCGGCCAGGGGCTGGGCCGGAAGATGATCGGCTGGGCGATGGAGGAGGCGCGGCGAGCGGGCTGCGGCCTGGTCCAGCTCACTTCTGATAAGCGCCGCGCGGACGCGATCCGGTTCTACGAGTCGCTGGGCTTCATGAGATCCCACGAGGGCCTGAAGCTCTACCTGGATTAGCTCCGGCCGCTCCGGCCGCTCCGGCCGCTCCGGCCGCTCCGGCCGCTCCGGCCGCTCGCGATCGTCCCGCCGCTTCGGCCGCTCCGGCCGCTCGCGATCGTCCCGTATTCGTGATAGAATTCGAGTATGCACTAATTAAAGTCCCGGCTCTCAAACGAAAGGGATCGACCATGTCACAGCCGTCGTTCTCCTGTCCCGGTGACGCCTCCGGCCTGCCGTCCGGCGGCGGCGCCCCTGGCGGTGGCGGCCTTGGTGCGGGCGGGCGGGATGAGCGGCTGGCGTGGTTCGCGCACGGTGCTGCGCGGGCGGTGCCGTCGGGGGGCCTGGCGGAGGTGCTGGATGATCTGGCCGGGCGGGGGTGGCGGTATGCGGGCGGGACCGGTGATGAGCTGGCGGGGATGCTGGAGGGCTGGCAGGCGGTGGTGTCGTGGGCGGAGGCGCAGAAGCTGGGGCTGGTGCGGGAGATGATCCGCCGGGCCCCGCCGCCGGCCCGCCGCGGCCGAATGCAAGAAGGCTTAATTCCCCCTAACGCGCCCCTGCCGACTCGGTTATTCGTGCTAGAATTCGAGTATGAACTAGCCAAGCGATCGCCCCTCGAACGCGGGAGGTGCCGGCGAGGTCGCAACCATCCTTCTCTG
>DASZKN010000266.1:0-2936 GCA_035552855.1 Trebonia sp.
CCGAGCTACGACCGGCGTCCGACCGGCACGACCAGTACGCCCCGCCACCTGGCGGCCATGGTTTGCAAAGTGGCTGCCGCTGGCCCGCCCGTCTGCACCGGGAAGGCCGCCCCCAACTAGACCCCAGGAGAGGTCATGGTCACGAAAGTAGCACCGGGAGATCCGCACGACGATCCGGAGATCACGAGCTTCGCCATTGCCCGCTGGGACCGCACTGCGCGGCTGTGCGCCATCCGGCTTAGTGAAACCCTGCCGACGGTCATCCCGCTGGTCTGGGTAATGCTCCACCGCTGACAGCGCGCGAATGCCCCGCTGGGCCTTGAGGCGTGGCGGGGCATCCCGCATGCCGCGAAGACTTATGACCCGCACGAGGCCGCTCGCGTCTAGCAAGGCGTGGCCGTAGCCCGCCGCACCGCTGCTAGTCGACGTGCGGGTACGTGCCGCCGAGGAAGTCGCGGAGCTGCCGCCGCTGGGTGGGGTGGATGTCGAGGCCGTCCAGTTCCGCAACGGCGAACCACCCGGCCGCTGACGCCTCGTCGTTCGCCGTCGGCTCGCCGGACACCGGGCGGCCGAGCAGGATCACCTCGTACTCCTGGCGGGTCTCCCCGTCGGAGGTGTACAAGACCACGTGGCCCGGGTCGGAGTAGACGCCGAGAAGCCCGGTGACCTCGACCCGGACGCCGGTCTCCTCCTCGGTCTCCCGCACCGCGCACTGTGAGACCGTCTCGCCGAACTCCTGCTTGCCCATCGGGATAGCCCACTGGCCGGTGTCGCGGCGCCTCTGGAGCAAGAGCCGCCCGCTGTCGTCGACCGCGAGCACGCCGGAGGCGGGGACGAGGCTGTTCGGCTTCGGCGCAGCCGGGTCGTTCAGGTACTCGATGCGGCGGCTCATGCTCAGACTTCCTCTCCGTGCCACGGCTTCGCGGCGTCCCATACCCGGTCGAACGAGTTCATGTAGTGCGCGGCGACCTGGCCGCCGTCGAGCCGCCGCAGGTGAAGCACGGGGTTCGCAGACGCGGGCTCTCCCCACGCGTGCGGGTTGACCATGATCTCGTCGTCATACCGGAACAGGCTGGCGTACAGGGTGCAGCCGTGCAGCCGCACGTCGGCCTCCCCGGACGCCGCCAGCTGCCGGTAGTACGTCAGTGACGAGCGGATCTTCGCCGCGAGGGTGCCCCCTAGCCCTTCCTCCCGGTCACGGGTGGCCACCGCCTCGCCGCGCGGGTCGCCGAAGCACAGCCGCGCCCGCACGCCCCGGGCGGACGCCGCGGCGAGCAGCTGCGCGACCCTGGGCTGCGTCTGCGCGTAGAACGTGCCGGACATGACCAGAACCGCGATGTCTTCCCGCACTCCGTCCATCAGCGCCAGCCACATCTCCCGCGGCACCGACGCGCGGTCGGGGTACATGCGTGCGAGCTCGGACTGCGAGGCGCCGTCGCGGCGCGGAGAGGCCGCCTCGGGCCATAGCCAGGTTTCCTCCGCGCCGAGGCGCCGGGCGGCGTCCCACC
Source organism: Trebonia sp. (assembly GCA_035552855.1). Lineage (GTDB taxonomy): Bacteria > Actinomycetota > Actinomycetes > Streptosporangiales > Streptosporangiaceae > Trebonia. Next base: position 1,509 of record DASZKN010000266.1, read on the forward strand.
GGTTGGCGCGGTGCGGTACCCGGCCGAGGGCGAGCCAGCGCTCCACGGTCTTGACGTCGACCCCGCAGCATGCGGCGAGGTCTTCTGGCGAGGTCCCGGTGCGGAGCATCGCGGTCCGGAGCCGCTCGTTAGCGGTCACTGTCACAGTGTGAACGGACGCGCCGGGACGTTTCAAGGACTCGCCGGGACGTTTGGCTTCGCGGGACGTCCGGCGAAGCGTCCCGCGGGACGGTGGTAACGTCCCGCGGGGAGCGTGACGATAAGCCCGTGAGCATGACAGACGAGTTGGCCGCGCTAGCGGCGCAGTTCGGTGGGTGGCACATCTGGCGCGGCCGGTCCGCGTCCGGGCTGGAGACCGACTGGCACGCTACCGGCAAGCGCCGCAGGGCAGGCAGGCGCGGCAGGCTCGCCGCCGGCGACGCCGAGGCCCTGCGCGCGCTCCTGGCCCAGCACGAGGCGCTAGAGGCCGTGGCGGCATGAACAGCGAGACGCTAGCGGCCGAACTCGGGACCGTCACCGCGGACATGCTCCGCGCTACCTTCGACCACTGGCGCATCTTCGAGAAGGACGGCCGGTGCTGGGCGTTGCGGGCGGGCACGGCCACGACCGAGGGCCCGCGGTCGCTTTTCCGCCCCGTCATCTGCGCTATGACCCTGGAAGGGCTGGCCGAGCAGCTTTCCCTCCAAGAGTGGTTCCGGAGGATGCCGGCGGCCGAGCTTGAGACCATGTGGCGCGACGGGCTGGCGGCGGTGACCCGGTGACAGGGCTGCCCGCGGTCCCGCGCATCCCCGCGATGCCCGCCGCGCTGACGCCCCTCAAGGCGCTGCGCCGCGACTGGGGAGACGCGTACCTGATCGATCATGACTCCGTGCGCGCGTGGCGGGCGGTCCGGCGCGACCGGACTGAGGAGTTCATCATCGCAGGCGACCACGAGGCGCTGCGCGCTAAGATCCGCGCCGACTACGGGAAGCGGCCGGTGCCGCGCGAGGTGGCCCCGTGATCGGCTGGGAGTGGGAAGGGGCCGCAGCGGGCAGCGCCGGGTGCGGGGTGAGCGACGACGAGGGCAGGGCGCGGGAAGCCGCCGAAGCGTGGCTGAAGGCGAACCCGCAGGGGACGGCGGTACTCGGCGCGGCGCGGCTAGAGGACGGCACGACGACGCTTTCGGCTTACTGGGCCACGGCCGGCCTTGCGAGGCGGTCGCGGCGGCTGCGGGGCGGCCGGATCACGTGGGCGCGGATTCCCGTCCCGCGACCTGGATCCGACAGCTAGTGGCCTCAATCAAGCGCGAGACCGCCGCCGGGGAGCCGTCGGTGGTGCCCGTGTCGGGGTGCGGGGCTGCGTCAAGCACGAGGCGCCATTCCACGTGCCGCCGTACAAGGCGCAGGAAGCGGAAGGCTGCTGCCGGGGCACTTCGAGCACTGGCAGCGG
>DASZKN010000267.1:0-7694 GCA_035552855.1 Trebonia sp.
ATCGCATACTCATCCAGCTCATTAATCAGCCCGTCCACCGACGCCCGGTCCAGCGTCCCCGCCGGCCCCGCCAGCGACCGCTCCACCGCCGTATCCGGCACCTGCTTCACACACACGACCACGTTCAACGACATCCCTGCCCCTTCCCGCTGCTTCCACTACGGTGCGGAACTCAGTATCTTCGTTATGGTACGAAGTACCGAAGTGGCCAGCAAGTACCCGGCACGACCCAAAGTGAGTTAAGCGGTGACGACCAAGCCATCGGCGCGCGACCGGCTCGCGCAAGCCGCGTTCGAGTTGTTCGACGAGCACGGGTACGAGCAGACCACCGTGGATGACATCACCGAGCGGGCGGGCCTGGGCAGGACGACGTTCTTCCGGTACTACCGGTCCAAGGAAGACGTCATCTTCCCCGACCACGACCTCATGGTGAAGCAGTTGCGGGACCGCCTGGCGTCCGCCAGCCGCCAGACCGCCCTGGTCGCGGTCTCGGACGCCGTCCGGCTCGTCCTCCTGCATTACCTGGAGGAAGGCGACGTCGCGCGCCGCCGGTACGCGCTCACCAGCACGGTGCCGGCGCTCCGCGACCGGGAGATCGCGAGCGTGGCCCGGTATCAGCGGCTGTTCCGCGACTTCATCACCGACTGGACGGGCGAGGACGGCGAGCCGGTCTCGCTGCGGGCCGAGATCATGGCGGCGGCGGTGGTCGCGGCGCACAATCACGTGCTGCGCCGGTGGCTGCGCGGGGAGGCCGCCGATCCCCTGGCCGACCTCGACGACGCGATGCGCCAGGTCATCGGGCTCTTTCCGAACGCTGCGGCCATGCCCGACGACGGCACCGCGATCGTCGCGTTCCGCACTAGCCAGGATCTGCAGACACTGATCTCCTCGCTACGAGGCATCATCGAAGGTCAACCGGGCTTGCCCGGCCGATAGGTACTGAGTACCATCCACGTGGTACTGGATTCCGATGGGGGTATTTCCGTGAGCGATACGGTCCGGAGCGAGTCCGGCCTCCCGGTCCAGCCGGTCTACGACGCGAGCGCGCTCGCCGGGTTCGATCCGGACGCCGCGCTCGGCGCGCCAGGCCAGTTCCCGTTCACCCGCGGCGTCTATCCGACGATGTACACGGGGCGCCCGTGGACGATGCGCCAGTACGCCGGGTTCGGCACGGCGAAGGAGTCCAACGAGCGGTACCACGAGCTGGTCAGCAACGGCACCGGCGGGCTGAGCGTCGCCTTCGACCTGCCGACGCAGATGGGCTACGACTCCGACGAGCCGATGGCCCGCGGCGAGGTCGGCAAGGTCGGCGTGGCGATCGATTCGGTCGAGGACATGCGGGTGCTGTTCCGCGGCCTGCCGCTTGACGCGATCTCGACGTCCATGACGATCAACGCCCCCGCGTCGACGCTGCTGCTGCTGTACCAGCTGGTGGCGGAGGAGCAGGGCGTGCCGGCCGCGAAGCTCACCGGCACGATCCAGAACGACGTGCTCAAGGAGTACATCGCGCGCGGCACCTACATTTACCCGCCCGCGGCCTCGCTGCGGCTCACCAGCGACATATTCGCGTACTGCCAGCGGGAGCTCCCGCGCTGGAACATGATCTCCATCTCCGGCTACCACATGGCCGAGGCGGGGGCGACGCCCGCGCAGGAGATCGCGTTCACGATCGCCAACGCCAAGGAGTACGTGCGCGCGGCACGCAGCGCCGGGCTGGACGTCGACGACTTCGCGCCGCGGCTGTCGTTCTTCTTCGTCGCCCGCACGACGCTGCTCGAGGAGGTCGCCAAGTTCCGGGCCGCGCGCCGGATCTGGGCGCGGACCATGCGGGACGAGTTCGGCGCCCGCAACCCCAAGTCGCAGATGCTGCGCTTCCACACGCAGACCGCCGGCGTGCAGCTCACCGCCCAGCAACCGGAGGTCAACCTCGTCCGGGTCGCGGTGCAGGCGCTCGGGGCGGTCCTCGGCGGCACCCAGTCGCTGCACACGAACTCCTACGACGAGGCCATCGCGCTGCCCACCGAGAAGGCGGCCCGGCTCGCGCTGCGTACCCAGCAGGTCATCGCCTACGAGTCCGACGTGACCAAGACGGTCGACCCGTTCGCGGGCTCATACGCGATCGAGTCGCTGACCGACGAGGTCGAAGAAGCCGCCGGCGCGCTGATCCAGGCGGTCGAGGATCGCGGCGGCGCGGTGGCCGCGATCGAGCAAGGCTTCCAGAAGACCGAGATCGAGGCGTCCGCCTACCACGTCGCGCAGCAGATCGACAGCGGCGAGCGGACCGTCGTCGGCGTCAACAAGTTCACGGTGAAAGACAACGAGCCGTACGAGCCGCTGCGGGTCGACCCGCAGATCGAGGCCGACCAGTGCGAGCGGCTCGCCGCCCTCCGCAAGGAGCGGGATAATCAGGCGGTGACCCGCGCGCTCGACGAATTGCGCGCCACCGCCGAAGGCACCGGCAACGTGCTCCCGCCGATGCGCGAGGTACTGCGGCTGCGCGCCACCGGCGGCGAGGTCGCTCACGCGCTACGCGGCGTCTGGGGCGTGTACGAGCCCCGTGACGCCTTCTGACGGCTTTTAACTTTGATTAAGAGGAGAAGACACCGGACATGATCGCAAGGATGGTCATTGGTCTTGTGCTGACTGTTGCCGCGTTCGGGGTGGCGGGGCGGCGGTTGTGGTGGCTGAGGCGGCTGGGGTTGTCGGGGCAGCCGTCGCCGGAGCGGGCGGGGTATGCGCGGGAGCATGCGGGGGCGGAGCTGCGGGCGCAGCTGGGGGAGGTGCTCGGGCAGCGCAGGCTGCTGCGGTGGTCGGTGCCGGGGGCGGCGCACGCGCTGACGTTCTGGGGTTTCATCGTGCTGCTGGTGACGATCATCGAGGCGTACGGGGATTTGTTCTCGCGGACGTTCGCGATTCCGGGGATCGGGCACTGGGCCGGCGTGGGGTTCGCGGAGGACCTGTCCGCGGTGGCGGTGCTGGCGGCGGTGATCACGTTCACGGTGATCCGGGTGCGCAACAGCCCGGAGCGGATCGGGCGGAAGTCGCGGTTCGCGGGCTCGCACCTGGGGGCGGCGTGGGTCACGCTGGGGCTGATCTTCGCGGTGATCGCGACGCTGCTGCTGTACCGGGGCGCGCAGCAGAACACCGGGGTGTTCCCTTACCCGCGCGGCTGGGCGTTCGCCTCCTGGGTGGCCGCCCGGGCGCTGCATCCCCTCGGGGCGGGGGTGAACAGCGTGCTGGAGGCGGTGTTCGTGCTGGCGCAGCTGGGCGTGGTGCTGGGGTTCCTGGTGTTCGTCACCTATTCCAAGCACCTGCACATCGGGCTGGCCCCGCTGAACGTCTTGTTCTCCCGCCGCCCGGACGGCCTGGGTCCGCTGGCGCCGATGCGGTCGGGGGGGAAGATCCTGGATTTCGAGGAGGCCGACCCCGACACCGACGTGTTCGGGCAGGGCGCGATCGAGGATTTCGGGTGGAAGGGGCTGCTGGACATGGCGACCTGCACCGAGTGCGGCCGCTGCCAGTCCCAGTGCCCGGCCTGGGCGACCGGCAAGCCGCTGTCGCCCAAGCAGGTGATCCTGGACCTGCGCGACCACGCGTTCGCCAAGGCTCCCTGGCTGCTGGCCGATGAGGGCGCCCGGGAGAACCTGCCGCCCGGGGTGCTGGCCGAGGCGGGCAGGCCGCTGGTCGGCGCCCCGGACGCGGGCGGGGTCATCGACCCCGAGGCGCTGTGGGCGTGCACGAACTGCGGGGCGTGCGTGAACGAGTGCCCGGTCGACATCGAGCACCTCGACCACATCGCCGGGATGCGCCGCCACCAGGTGCTGGCGGAGTCGGCGTTCCCCGCCGAGGCCCAGGGCATGCTCAACAACCTCGAGCGGCGCGGCAACCCGTGGGGGCTGCCCGCGGGCCGGCGGCTGGACTGGATCAGCGAGCTGGACTTCGAGGTCCCCGTCCTGGACGGCCCCGTCCCCGCCGGCACCGAGTACCTGTACTGGGTCGGGTGCGCCGGGGCGCTGGAAGACCGGGCCAGGAAGGCCACCAAGGCGGTCGCCGGACTGCTGCACGCGGCCGGGGTGCGGTTCGCGGTCCTCGGCCCGGCCGAGGCGTGCACCGGCGACCCGGCCCGCCGGCTGGGCAACGAGTTCGTCTTCCAGATGCTCGCCGCCCAGAACGTGGAAACCCTCAACCAGGCCGGGGCCGGCGCCGGGACCGGGACGAAGATCATCGCCTCCTGCCCGCACTGCTTCAACACCATCAGCCGCGAATACCCCCAGCTCGGCGGGGACTACGAGGTCATCCACCACACCCAGCTGCTGGCCCGGCTGCTGGCCGACGGGAAGCTGACCCCCCTCACCGGGGTGAACGAGAAGATCACCTACCACGACCCGTGCTTCCTGGGCCGCCACAACAAGATCTACACCCCGCCGCGGGACATCATCGACGCCGTCCCCGGCACCCGCGCGCAGGAAATGCCCCGCTGCAGGGACCGCGGGTTCTGCTGCGGCGCCGGCGGCGCCCGCATGTGGCTGGAAGAACGCACCGGCAAGCGCATCAACGAAGAACGCATCGACGAAGCCCTCGCCCTCGACCCCGACACCGTCTCCACCGCCTGCCCCTACTGCCTGGTCATGCTCGGCGACGCCGTCAACGCCAAGAAAGCAGCCGGCCAGGCCAAAGACACCCTCGAAGTCATCGACGTCGCCCAGCTCCTCGCCCGCGCCATCAAACCCCGCGACAACACCGGCCAGCCGGCAACACAAGAAGAAGAAGAAGAAGAAGAAGAAGAAGAAGAAGAAAAGGCATAACACGCCGGGCCGCCTGGGGGACGGCGGGAGCGGACCGGGACAATACGAACCGAGCACCGCTGACCGCTGGAGGAGACCCCGCATGACCCTGCTCAGCCTCACGTTCGCCTGCGAGAGCTACGACCGCATCCGCGCGCTGCAGGACGGGCGGGTCCGGCCGGAGGGCATCGACCTGAACATCCTCGCCCTGCCCGTGGAGGAGACGTTCTACCGGCAGGCGCGGTACCGCGAGTTCGACGTCAGCGAGATGAGCCTGTCGTCCTACCTAGTGACGCTGGACGCGGACGAGCCGCCGTTCGTGGCGCTGCCGGTCTTCCCGTCACGGATGTTCCGGCACCAGTCGATCTACGTCAACGCCGGCAGCGGGATCGCGGCGCCGGCCGACCTGATCGGCAAGCGCGTAGGCGTGCCCGAGTACCAGCTCACCGCGCCGGTATGGCAGCGCGGCATCCTCGCCGAGCACTACGGCGTGCCCGTCGAGTCGGTCAGGTACTTCACCGGCGGCATCGCGGAGCCCGGGCGCGTGGAGAAGCTCAAGCTGAACCTGCCGCCGGAGGTCAGCGTCACCCCGATCGCGCCGGACCAGACGCTGTCGGCGATGCTCGCCGCCGGCGAGCTCGACGCGATGTACGCGCCGCACAACCCGGTCGGCTTCGGCTCGCGGCCGCAGCTCCGCCGGCTGTTCGAGGACTTCCCCGCGGTCGAGGCGGACTACTACCGGCAGACGGGCATCTTCCCGATCATGCACACGATCGTGCTCCGCCGGTCGCTGCACGAGCGGCACCCGTGGCTCGCCCGGTCCCTGACGAAGGCGCTCGACGCGGCGCTCAAGGTCGCCTACGCGGACCTCGCCCAGCGCAACGCGCTCAAGATCATGCTGCCGTGGCTGGACCGGCACGTCGCCGACACCATCGAGGTGCTCGGCGAGGGCTACTGGGACTACGGCGTGGAACGCAACCGGACCGCGCTCGAGACGTTCTCCCGGTACCACCACGAGCAGGGCCTGTCGGCCCGGGCGCGGCGGGCCGAGGAGATCGTGCTCGCGCCCGCGGCCGACTCGTTCCTGCTCTAGGCGCCGGCGCGAAGCCGCCTCACTCCGAGCCCGGCACCGCCATCTCGCCGAGCAGCGACCAGTCGTCCTGCGGGACGGTGAAGTTCACGATCTTCGGCGTGCGGGCCAGGTGCGGCGGCAGCGTCTCCCGCGCCTTCTTGAAGTGCGCCGAGCCGACGTGGGCCGCGCCCGCGTCGGCGTCGCGGAAGGCCTCGACCAGCACGTACTCGTCGGGGTCGTCCAGGCTCCGGGACCAGTCGAACCACAGGCAGCCCGGCTCGTCCCGCGTCGCCGCGGTGAACTGGGCGGCGATGCGCGGCCACTCGTCGGCGTCTTCTTGGCGCACGGAAAACTTAGCCGTGATGAAGATCATGCGACCATCATCGCACCCCGGGCGGCGCGCGGCGTCTCAGTGCGAGACCGCGTACTTCTGCGTACTTCTGCGTACTTCGAAAGCTTAGGAGTTCCTGGGAATTCTCGCGATCGCGGTGCTGTTCGCAATAGCTGATGGAGAAGGCAATCCTGCTGGCCGTCGTGGCGAGCCTGTGCACCGCTACCGCGTCGATCTGCCAGCGCAAAGGCGCGGTGAACGCCGAAACGGCCGGCTTCGACGTCTGGCTGGTGTTCCGCCTTGCCCGCCAGCCCGTGTGGCTGCTGGGCATCGGGAGCATGATCCTCGGCTTCGTGTTCCAGGTGACCGCGCTGCGCTACGGACCGCTGGCGCTCGTGCAGCCGATTCTGGCCCTTGAGCTGCTAATCGTCTTCGGCTACCTGGCCGTCGTCGGCTCCCGGCGCGTCCAGGTGCGGCGCCGCGACTGGCTGGCCGCCGCCGCGATGTCCGCGGGCATCGGCCTGTTCCTCGGGATCGCGTCGCCGTCCGGCGGGCGGCTGCACGCGCCGCTCGTCGCCTGGCTGACGGCCGCGCTCATCACCGGCCTGCTTGTGGCGATCGCCGTCGGCGTCGGCCTGCGCTCCCGCCGGCACGCCACCCAGTCCCGCCGCGCCGCCGTCCTCGGGGCCGCGACCGGCATCTCCTGGGGCTTCGTGGCGGCGATCATCAAGGAGCTCAGCTCGCACCTGGGCGGCGGGATCAGCGCGCTGTTCACCACGTGGTCGCCGTACGTGCTGGTCGTGGTCGGCGCCGGGACGATGCTGCTGGCATCGCACGCGCTCGCCGCCGGGCCGCTGGCCGCGTCGCAGCCGGGGTTCACCGTGCTCGACCCCCTGTCGGCCACGCTGCTCGGACAGTTCCTGTTCGCCGAACACCTGCGGACCGACCCGCTCAGCCTCGCCATGGAGGCGCTGGCCCTCGCCGTCGTCGTGGCGGGCGCCTCAATCCTCAGCCACAGCTGCCTGATCCAGGGCGCGGACGGCGACCCGTCCTGCCTGGCCCCGGACTCGGTGACGCCCGGCTCGCTGCCGGCTGGACCGGCCGACGCGCCCCGGACCGCCAGCGTGCCGGAAGATCTCCGGGCCGGAAAGCGTTGACCCCGGATATCCGCAAGGAACTAGGGAGGCGGCCATGAAGCCAGGCATTCACCCCGACTACCACCCCGTGGTCTTCCGTGACCGGTCGGCCGACTTCGCGTTTCTCACCCGGTCCACGCTGACCAGCGACCGCACGGTCGAGTGGGGGGACGGCAACACCTATCCGGTCATCGACGTGGAGATCTCGTCCGCCAGCCACCCGTTCTACACGGGCAACGCGCGCGTCGTCGACACCGCGGGCCGCGTCGAGCGCTTCCGCCGCCGCTACGGCGACCGGGCCGGTTCCTGAGCCACGCCGCGGGCTAGCCGGGTTACACCTTGGCCAGGAACGCGGCGAGGTTCTGGCGGAT
>DASZKN010000268.1:0-8694 GCA_035552855.1 Trebonia sp.
GGTAGCCCTCCTCCGGAACGTCCCGGCCCAGGCAGAGCAGGTCGTTGCCGGCCGCCACGGCCAGCACCGAGGCGCCGGGGATGCCGTACGGGTCGCTCACCGCCCGCATCTCGAGGCCGTCCGTCACGACCACGCCGTCGAAGCCGAGTTCGGCCCGCAGCAGCGCGATCGCGTCGGCCGACAGCGAGGCGGGCAGTGATCCGGTCAGCTCCGGCACCCGCAGGTGGCCCGGCATGATCGTCAGCGTCCCGGCCGCGATGGCCGCGCGGAACGGCGGCAGGTCGCGAGCCGCGACCGTGTCGGTGTCGCCGTCCACCACCGCGAGCTCGAGGTGCGAGTCGACCACCGTCGAGCCGTGGCCGGGGAAGTGCTTCGCGCACGCGGCGACGCCGGCGGACTGCAGGCCGCGGACGGCCGCCGCGCCGTGCCGGGACACCAGTTCCGGTGACGACCCGAAGGACCGGGTGCCGATCACCGGGTTCGACGGTGCCGCGAGCACGTCCAGGCACGGCGCCAGGTTCAGGTTGATGCCGAGCGCGGCCAGGTCGCGCCCGAGCGCGGCGTGCACCCGCTCGGTGAGCGCGACGTCGTCGACCGCGCCGAGCGCCGCGTTGCCGGGGTACGGGCTGCCGGAGTGGTACCAGACGCGGGTGACGTCACCGCCCTCCTCATCGGCGGCGACCAGCACGTCATCCGCGACCGCGCGGAGCGAGGCCGTCAGCGCCGCCAGTTGCCCGGCCCCCGCCGCCATGTTGGGGGCGAACAGCGTGACGCCGGCCAGGCCGCGCTCGACCGCGGCCAGGAACCAGCGGGGCGCCGTCGTCGTATCGGGGAACGGAGGGATCAGGATGGCGTCGGCGAGCCGGTCGAGCGCGGCGTCCCGCACGGATCCAGCGGAGGAGGTCACCCCTTCACCGCCCCGGCCATCATCCCCGAGCGCAGGCGGCGCTGCACGATCAGGAAGAAGATCATCACTGGAATCGTGAACAGGACGGAAGAGGCCATGATGTCTCCCCAGTTGGCGCTGCCCTTGCCGTAGAAGTACGTCACGTAGATGGGCAGGGTGTACTTAGGCTGGTCGAGGCCGAGGAAAGTCAGCGCGAACACGAACTCGTTCCACGCGAAGATGAACGCGAACACGCTGGTCGTGACCAGGCCGGGCGCGACGAGCGGCAGCAGCACGTTCCAGAACACCCGGACTGGGCCCGCGCCGTCGATCGCGGCGGCTTCCTCGAGGTCGCGCGGCACGGCGGCGACGAAGTTGCGCAGCATCCAGATCGTGACCGGCAGCGCGAACGCGATGTACAAAACGATCAGCCCGGTCAGGCTGTCCAGCATGTTCACCGACCGGAAGTCCAGGTACAGCGCGATGACCAGCGCCTGCTGCGGCAGCATCTGGACGACGAGCAGCATGATCAGGTACGTCGTGCGGAACCGGAACCTGAACCGTGCCAGTCCGATCGCGGCGAGCATCGCGATCAGCGACGACACGGCGACCGCGACGAGCGTCACGAACAAGCTGTTGCGCAGGAACGTCCAGTACGGGATCCCGATCACGCTGCCGTTGATCACCTGGGCGAAGTTCGACCAGGTCGGATGCGAGGGCAGCAGATGCGGGGTGAGCGAGAAGATCTCCGACGCGGGCTTGAACGACGTGGAGACCATGTACAGGATCGGGAACAGCGTCACGACCGCGACGACCACCGCGACGGCGTTGAGCAGGGTCTTCCGCGATCTGCGGGTGAAGCGGCGGCCCATGTGGTAGCTCATGAGGTGGCCCCCTGCCTGACGGACGCGCGGACGTACCACACGGTGATGATCAGCAGCACCAGCGTGAGGATCAGCGCCAGCGCCGACGCCACGCCGTACGACGGCGGCGTCGTGAACGCCTTGTCGTAGGCGTAGATGCCGAGGTTGTACTCGTTCCGGTTGCCGAGTTCGCCGGTCACCAGGTACGCCTGCGTGAAGATCCCGAAGTCCCAGATCACCGAGAGCAGCAGCAGGACCAGGAAGATCGGCTTCAGGATCGGGAACGTCACCGACCAGAACGACCGCCACGAAGTGGCGCCGTCCACCCGCGCCGCCTCGCCGAGCTCGGTCGGGATCATCTTCAGTCCCGCCAGCACGGAGACCGCGATGAACGGGAACGCCTGCCAGACGACGAGCAGCGTGAGGATCGTGTACGCGGGCAGCGCCGCGTTCGTCGTCCAGTTGAAGCCGCTCCAGTGCGCGCCGCCGCCGAGCCACGAGGGGATCCGGGCCAGCGTCCAGTCGACGACGCCGCCGTCCGGGTCGAACAGCCACACGAACACCACGGACGCCGACACCGCGGGCATCGCCCACGCGAGCAGCGCGCTCGTGGAGACGAACGTGGCCATCTTGGGCCCGAGGTTGTGCAGCAGCAGGCCGACCAGCGTTCCGACGAGCAGCGTGAGCGGGACGACGATGACGGCGAACAGCACGCTGATCTTCAGCGACGACCAGAACTCGGGGTCGGACAGGATCTGTGCGTAGTTGCTCCACCCGGCCCACGTCGTGGGCTGGGTGCCGAGCACCTGGGGGATGCCGTAATTCTGGAAGGAGTAGACGCCGATCTGAATGGTCGGCCAGAGGAGCAGCAGGCCGATGAGTGCCGCCGATGGCAGCAGGAGCAGATAGGGAACGGCCCGCCGCCGCGCCCTCCGTCCCGACAGGAGCCGAACGGGCAGCGGGAGACGCCACTGCCCGTTCGGAGAATCGGGAGGAGGTGCGGTGACCACGCCGGCCCTTTTCGCGGAGCCGAGCATAAGGGGACCGTCAGCTTTCCTGCCCCGTGTTCAGGACGTTTGTGAGCTGTGTGTTCGCCTTCGCGACGGTCGACGCGAACGACGCGCCGCTCATCAGCGACTTCATCATGGAGGGAATGATCTCGTCGGTCTCGTCGGCGATCGACCAGTTCTTGGCGTTCAGCGGCGAGATCTGGGTGACGGTGGCGGCCTTGGCGAAGCCGGACATCAGCTGGCTGCCCGCGTAGGCGCCGCCGGTGAGCTTGGACGTGAACGGCGGGAAGAAGCCCTGCAGGTTGGCGAAGCTCGTCGAGTTCGTCTCGCTGTCCATAACCTGGATCAGGTCCCAGTCCGCGGTCTTGTACTTGCTCGACGCCCAGACCGCCAGGTCAGAGCCGCCGGCGAACGCGGGCGCGGGGTTCGGGCCGTTCTCGCTCGGGATCGGGAACGACGCCCAGTTGGACTTGTCGGTGGCGTTGGCCGGGAACTCGGCCGACGCCCACGGCCCGTCGACGTACAGGTCGAGCTTGCCGAGCGCGAAGTCCTCGTTCGCGCCGCCGGACGTGGCGCCCGGGTTGCCCAGCTCGGTCTGGCCGATGTACTTCGACGGCGAGAGCTTGTCCTTCGTGTAGAGGTCCATGTAGTACTTGATGCCCGCCTCGCTGGCGGCCGACGTCAGGTCGGCGGTCCACTTGCCGCCGTTATCGGTCGCGACCTGGCCGCCCGCGCCCCAGATGAAGCTGACGATCGAGTCCGTGTCGTTGGTCGGCGCGTCGATGCCGTACGTGCCGGAGAACTTCTGCTGCAGCTTCTGGGCGTCGGCGGTGAGCTGCGACCAGGTGGTCGGCGTTGAGGTGATGCCGGCCTTCTGGAACTGGTCCTTGCGGTACCAGACGCCGCGCACGCCGCCGAACCACGGCACGGCGTACACGCTGCCGCTCGACGTGTCGTTCGCGAGCATGCCCTTGACGACGTCGGACTTGCTGGTCCAGCTGTTCACGTTGCTGGTGATGTTGGCGAGCCCGCCGAGCTCGGCCTCGGTCGGCGTCTCGGTGTTGCCGATCTCGGTGATGTCGGGGGCGTTCTTGCCGCTGGTGAGCGCGGTGTTAAAGTCACTGGTGGCGTTGGTCCACGGGACCCAGACGACGTTGATCCTGGTGTTCTTGTAGGCCGGGTAATCCTTGTGGAACTGGGCTTCCACGCCGTTCATCCACTTAACCTCGGAGGCGACGGACGATCCCATACGCCAGACCGTGAGCTCGCTGGGAACGGCGGAGGAGGTGCCGCTGGCAGAACCGCCGCCGCTGTTGCCCCCGCCTGAGCTGGAGCCGCATCCGGTGATGGCGATGGCTGCTGCCGCGCACGCCGCGGCCGCGGCGGTAATTTGGTGTCGCATGCTGGTGTCCTCCTTGCACGGCTTTTCGGAAGCGCGTACCGGAGAAACTAATAGGAAACTTTCCTATAAGCTAGCCCTGGACACCAGCCGTTGCCTGATTGAGACACGGACATACACGATACTTGCGGAGGGGGGACGAGCTATGCCGAACCAGACAAGGTTGCGGCCGGGCACACCCAGCCTGCTGCGCGAACTCAACGATCGCGCGGCGCTGCGACTGCTGCTGGACGGCCGGTCGCTGACCCGCTCGCAGTTGTCTGAGCTGACCGGAGTCTCGAAGGTGACGGTTGCGCAGATGCTCGCCCGGCTCGAGGACCGCGGCCTGGTCGCGGCGGTCGGCGAGCAGGCCGGCGGCCGCGGGCCGAACGCCACGCTGTACTCGGTCGTGCCGTCCAGCGCCTACGTGGCCGGCCTGTACGTCGAGCACGGTGAGGTGAACACCGCGGTCGCGGACGTCACGGGCAAGGTGATCGCCGAGGTCCGCGAGGACGCGTTCGGCGCTGGCGACCCGGTTGAGCTGGTGCGTTCGGCGGTGGACAGGGCCTGCGCGCGCGCGGGCGTGGCGGTGGAGAGCCTGAGCGCGTTCGTGATCGGCAGCCCCGGCGTGGTCGACCCGCGCACCGGTGACCCGTGGCTGGCCATCAACCTGCCCGAATGGCACGAGGGTGTCCTCGAAGGACTGCGCGGTGCGCTGCGCAAGCCGGTGCTGATCGAGAACGATGTCAACCTGGCGGCGATCGCCGAGCGCGCGGACGGTGCGGCCGCCGGCCTCGACGACTTCGTGCTGCTGTGGATCGGCGTCGGCATCGGCCTCGCGACCGTGCTGGGCGGCAGGCTGCACAGGGGCGCGTCGGGTGCGGCGGGGGAGATCGGCTGGCTGCCGGTCCCGGGCGCGCCGCTCACGCCGGACGTGCGGCGCCCGGCGGGCGGCGGCCTGCAGTGGCTGGCCGGCGCCGAGCCGGTGCGGGTCCTGGCCGGGCAGTACGGCTACGGCGGCCTGCGGGCGGGCGCCGCGGTCGGCGCGGCCGTGCGGGACGCCGGGGCCGCGGTATCTTCACCACATGAATCCCTAACGGGCAGTGCCTCCCCGGCTTCTTCTAGTGATCCGGGTGCTGGCGCGGCGCGCGCCACGGCGGGTCCGGGTGCTGCGCGCGCCACGGCGTTCCTCGACGAACTGGCGCACCGGGTGGCGCTCGGGGCGACGGCGGTGTGCGCGGTCCTCGATCCGGGCCTGGTGGTGCTCGGCGGCGAGGTCGGGCTGGCGGGCGGGCAGGCGCTCGCCGAGCGGGTCGCGGCGGAGGTGCGCCACATGTGCCCGGTGCGGCCCCAGGTCGTGCCGACGGCCGTCAGCAGCCAGCCCGTGCTCCGCGGCGCGCTGATCACGGCCGTCGACCAGGCCCGCACCGACCTGCTGGGGTCGGTGGCGGGCTAGCCCTCGCCCGCCGGCTGAGTGAGACCAGCGAGGTTCCGCCTGCTCGCAGCAGCGCGTGACGTTTGATCGCGACGACTCATCCGCGGAGGCGGAGGCCGCGCGGTGTCGGGCGGAAGCCCGCCGATTCCAGGGCGTGCGCCAGCGGAGAGTCGTAGACGCCCGCGCCGTCGGCGCGCTCCACCGTCATCCGGCCGAGGGCGCCTTCGCGGACCGCGCCGGCCAGCGCCGCCGCACACGGTTCGAGCACCGCCGCGTCGTCGCTCCAGGACAGCAGCGTCTTGCCGCCCCGCTCCACGTAGAGGACGAGTTCCCCGTCGTAGAGCACGACGACCGCGCCCGCCTTGCGGCCCGGCCGGTGAGCGGCCCCGGTCTCGCCCGGGCGGCCGGGCCAGGACAGCGCCGCCCCGTAGGGCTGGGCGGGGTCGGCGGCGGCGAGCACCATGGTCCGGCCGGCCGCGTCCGGGGCGGGGGTCACTTCCCAGGGGTCGGCGGGGCGGCCAGGAGCGGCCAGCGCCCGCATCCGGTCAACCGCGCCGGGCAGCGCGAACTGAGCGGCGCCCAGGCCCTCGACGAAGTAGCCCCGGCGGCACTGGCCGGTCTCCTCCATCGCGCGCAGCACCGGGTACACCGCGGCGAACCCGCCGGGCACCCGTTCGGCGGCCACCGCGCCGCGCGTGACGACGCCGTGCCGTTCGAGGAGCGTCAGCGCGTGCGCGTGTGCCCGCAGCGTGGCGGCGGCGCCGTCCGCGGGCGCCCGGTCAGGGAGCAGCGACCACCGGCCGGTCACCGTCGGCGGTCCGGTGCGTGACGGCATCATCGGCCGGCGGCGCGTGCCACCGCCGCCACCGCCACCGCCGCCGCCGCCGCTATAGCGCCGGGCAGCGGGACGCGGGTTGAAAACGCCGGGCACCGGGGCGGTCCGGGGCGGGACGACCAGCCGGGACGCGGCCGGACGCCGTGGCGCGGCCGGCCGCCGCTGGACACCGCCGCCGCTGGTCACGACCCGCAGCGGGGCAAGCGTGTCGTTCGTGAGCCGGCCGGCCCAGACCAGGTCCCAGATCGCGGCGGCGAGATCGGTGTCATCAGGCGGCTGGCCGCCGCCGTCGCTCAGCGCGGCGGCGGCCCGGTCGCTCAGCATGCGGAAGAACAGCGCCGCGCCCCCGTCCAGCACGTCCACGACCGCCTCGTGCAACGGCGTCATCGTCAGCTCGCCCGGCTCGGGCAGCAGCAGCGGCGCGCTCTCGGCCGGCGCGAGGACGAGCCAGCCGTCGCCGGTGCCGACGGTCCCCGCGCCCGACCAGACCACCTCGCCGGCCGTGGTGAGCTCGTCGAGCATCGCTGGGGAGTACCCGGGCACCCGGCCCGGCAGCACGAGGGTCTCCAGCGCCGACGCCGGGACCGGAGCGCCCGCGAGCCGCTCGATCACCTCGAGCACCGTGCCCGCGTCGGCGCGCCGTCGGCGCTGTTCGCCGCGAGCGCTCGCGACGCCGTGCCAGGCGGGCAGGAACTTGCCGAGCACCTGCGGCGGGACCGGTTCCGCTTCCTTGCGGAGCCGGGCGAGAGCGCGCCGCCTGAGCATCCGGAGGACCTCGGCGTCACACCACTCGGTGCCCCGGCGGGACGCGAGGAACTCGCCCTCGGCCACCCGGCCGTCACCGGCGAGCCGCCGCAGCGCGATCGCGACGACCGCGACGCCGAGCCCGTACCGCGCCGCGGGGGCGCCGGCCGGGAACGGGCCGTGAGTCCGCGCGTACCTGGCCAGCAGGTCGCTCAGCGGGTCGGGCAGCGGCTCCGTGAACGCCTCGGGGATGCCGACCGGCAGCGCGACCCCGAGCGCGTCGCGTAGCCTGCCCGCGTCCTCGATCGCCGCCCACATCGGCGTGCCCGCCACGCGCACCTCGATGGCGCGGCGCTGGTTCGCCAGCGTGGTGAGCCAGCCGGCCGCCTGACTGGCGTCCGTGCATCGCGCGGCGACTTCGTCGCCGGTCAGCGGGCCCGTCGTGCGCAGCAGGTCGGCGACTCCCTCCATGCCCCGGCACTGGCGGCCGGGGGAGAGGTGCTGCAGGTCGCGTTCGGTCTCGTCGACGACCGCCGGGTCGAGCAGTTCGCGCAGGCCGTCGGTGCCGAGCAGTTCCGCGAGCAACGCCGGGTCGAGCGCCAGCGCCTGCGCGCGGCGCTCGGCCAGCGGCGCGTCGCCCTCGTACATGAACGCGCCCACGTAGCGGAACAGCAGGCTCTTGCCGAACGGGCTCGGGGTGGCTGTCTCGACCTCCACCAGCCTGATCTGGCGGCCGGCCAGGTCGCGGAGGATCTCGGTCAGGGCGGGAACGTCGAACACGTCCTGCAGGCACTCGCGGACGGTCTCGAGCGTGATCGGGAACCCCGGGTACTGGCTGGCGATTTCCAGCAGCTGCGCGCTCCGCTGGCGCTGCTGCCACAGCGGTGTGCGGCGGCCCGGCTGGCGTCTCGGGAGCAGCAGCGCCCGGCCCGCGCACTCGCGGAACCGCGACGCGAACAGCGCGCTGCCGCCCACCTCGGCCGTGATGATGTCGCTGACTTCCTCGGGATCGATCAGCGCGATCCCGCCCGGCGGCGGCTCGTCGGAGTCCGGCACGCGGATGATGATCCCGTCGTCGGTGTGCAGCGCCTGCACGTCCATGCCGCCGTAGCGCTCACGCAGCTTCGTGGTGATGGCCAGCGCCCAGGGGGCGTGCACCCGGTCGCCGTAAGGGCTGTGCAGGATGACCCGCCAGTCGCCGAGCTCGTCGCGGAACCGCTCGACCACGAGCGTGCGGTCATCGGGCACGATGCCGGTCGCCTGGCGCTGGTCCGCGAGGTACTTGACCAGGTTGCGGGCCGCCAGCTCGTCCAGGCCGCTGCCGGCGAGGCGCGCGATGGCCCTGTCGTCAGGCAGCCGGGACAGCTCGCGGAGCTGCGCGCCGATCGCCTTGCCGAGCTCGGCCGGCCGCCCGGGCGTGTCACCGTGCCAGAACGGCAGCTTGCCCGGCTGCCCCGGCGCGGGCAGCACGATCACCCGGTCGGGGGTGATGTCCTGGATCCGCCACGAGGAGGAGCCGAGCACGAACACGTCGCCCACCCGC
>DASZKN010000269.1:0-1806 GCA_035552855.1 Trebonia sp.
TCTTCGCCATCCGCCAGGTGGCCCGGGAGTACGGCGGCATCCAGGAAGTCATCGTGCAGAACTTCCGTGCCAAGCCGGACACCAAGATGCGCAACATGCCGGACGCCGACCTGGAAGAACTGGCCGCCACGATCGCGACGGCGCGGCTCCTCCTCGGTCCCAAGGCACGCATCCAGGCCCCGCCGAACCTTGTCGGTGACGAGCACCGGCTGATTCTCGACGCGGGCATCGACGACTGGGGCGGCGTGTCCCCGCTCACCCCGGACCACGTCAACCCAGAGCGCCCGTGGCCGCGGATCGACGAGCTCGCGTCGCTGACCGCGGAGGCGGGCTTCACACTCAGGGAACGGCTGACGATCTACCCGCCGTACATCCGCGAGCCATGGCTGGACCCGCGCGTCGCCCGGCACGTCGCCGCGCTCGCTGACCCGGCGACGGGCCTCGCGAACGAGGCCGCCATGCCCCGAGGCCTCCCGTGGCAGGAGCCGGACGGCGGCTGGGGCGAGGCCGCGGGCCGCACCGACCTGCACGTCACGATCGACACGGTCGGCCGGACGGCTGACCGCCGCGATGATTTCTCCGAGGTCTACGGCGACTGGCAGGCCCTGTCGGAACGGTCCGCGGCGGCCCCGTCCGTCGCGCGTCCCGGCGAGGTAGCGGCCGCGCTGCGGCAGGCGGAGCGCGACCCGGCCAGGCTCTCCGACGACCAGGCCATCGCGCTGCTCGCCGCGGACGGCGACGACCTGGAGGCGCTGGCGGGCATCGCGGACGGGCTGCGCCGGGAGGTCAACGGCGACGACGTGACGTTCGTCGTCACCCGGAACATCAACTTCACGAACGTCTGCTACACCGGATGCCGGTTCTGCGCGTTCGCGCAGCGCCGCACCGACGCGGACGCCTACACCCTGTCCATGGAGCAGATCGGCGACCGGGCCGCCGAGGCGTGGGCGGCGGGCGCTACCGAGGTGTGCATGCAGGGCGGCATCCACCCCGACCTGCCCGGCACCGCTTACTTCGACATCGCCGCCGAGGTCAAGCGGCGCACCCCCGACATGCACGTCCACGCGTTCTCGCCGATGGAGGTCATGAACGGGGTGTCCCGCACGGGGCTGCCGCTGCGGGAGTGGCTGACCCGTGCCCGCGAGGCGGGCGTGGGCTCGCTGCCCGGCACGGCGGCGGAGATCCTGGACGACGACATCCGCTGGGTGCTGACGAAGGGCAAGCTGCCGGCGGCGGTGTGGACCGAGGTGGTCACGACCGCGCACGAGCTGGGCATCCCGACGACCGCGACGATGATGTACGGGCACGTGGACACGCCGGCGCACTGGGTCGGCCACCTGCGGGTGCTCCGCGGCATCCAGGAGCGGACCGGCGGGTTCACCGAGTTCGTGCTGCTGCCGTTCATCCACGAGAACGCGCCGATCTACCTGGCGGGCCTGGCCCGGCCGGGCGTGACACCGCGGGAGAACCGTGCCGTGCACGCGGTCGCGCGGATCATGCTGCACGGCGCGATCGACTCGATCCAGTGCTCGTGGGTGAAGCTGGGCGACGAAGTGTGCCGCGACGTGCTCCGCGGCGGCGTCAACGACCTCGGCGGCACGCTGATGGAGGAGACGATCAGCCGGATGGCGGGCGCGGACAACGGCTCGTTCAAGACGATCAGCGACCTCCGCTCGATCGTCGAGCCGCTCGGCCGGCCGCTCCGCCAGCGGACGACGCTCTACGGCGAGGTGCCGGCCGAGCGTCCGGCGGCCGCGGCCGCCAGCGACGGCGTCGCCCCGTCCGTCCGCAAGCGTCTCCCCCTGC
>DASZKN010000270.1:0-7576 GCA_035552855.1 Trebonia sp.
AGCGCACCGGGATGCGCCCAGTACGACGAGACCGATAGCGACATCGCCCACCCGAACGCGGCGAGGCCGCCGGGGACCAGCCCGTGGTGGCCGCCCGTGCCCGGCCAGCCGTTCTCGAAGTGCCGCCCGCCGGGCGGTAGTAACGGGAGAGGTTACGGCGGCTGGTGGCAGCGCTCCCAAGGGGGCACCTGAGACGGCTTTACGACCGTTAGGGACCAATCGGTCTAGTGTGGCGACGGTGGCTGGTGCGGCCGCGACGGGAGTGGCGGCGGCTGCCGGAGTGGCGGCGGCTGCGGGAGTGGCGGCGGCTGGGCTACATGAACGAGAGCTGGCCGGCGATGTCGGGACGCTGGCGTTTCAGGTGACGCCACTGCGGGAGGTCGTCCAGATACGACCACGAAAGCCGGTGGTGCGGCGTGGGGCCGAGGCGGGTGAGCGCGCCGACGTGCACCGGGGACGGGTACCCCGCGTTCTCGCCGAACGCGAAGTCCGGGTGCGCCGCGCCGAGTTCGGCCATCAGCCGGTCGCGGTACACCTTCGCGAGCACCGACGCCGCCGCGACCGACGCCGAGCGCAGGTCCGCCTTCACCGCGCACCGCACCCGCCACGGGTGGCCGATGTAGTTGTGCGACCCGTCGAGCAGCACCCCGTCCGGGCGCTCCGGCAGCGCCGCCAGCGCCCGGCCCGCGGCGGCGCGCAGCGCCGCGGTCATGCCGAGCTCGTCGATCTCGGTGTGGCTGGCCGCGCCGATCGCGTGCGCCCGCACCCACCCGGGCAACTCGGCCGCGAGGGCTTCGCGGCGCTTCGGCGTGACCCGCTTTGAGTCGGTGAGGAACCCGGGCGGCACCGGGAAGCCTGGCGCGACGACCACCGCGCAGACCACGACCGGTCCGGCCCACGCGCCCCGGCCGACCTCGTCGACGCCGGCGACCGTGGTCATGCCCGCGGCGGCGAGTTCCCGCTCGATCTCGTACCCGGCCGCGGCCGGCCGCGATGACCCGTGCGCCGCGGCCTCGTCACCGAACGTCAGCTGATCCACGCCCCCTATGATGCCGCACCCAGCGGGCCATGGGATGTCGCCTAATGCCCGTGTCCGGCAGGCCCGTGCCAGGCGGCGCGCTTGGCAAGCGCGAGCCAGACGAGTACCGCAGGCTGAGCGACCGGCGGACCGGCGGCCGACTTGGGGCAAAGCTCCCGGCTACTTAGTGAAGTACCAGTACTCGGGAAGCATCGCGTAGAGCGGGTTGAAGGTCACGCCCTGCAGGTTGCCGCTCACCGCCTGCACCGGGTAGTTCTCCGGCAGCCAGATGAACGGGATCTGCTGAGCCGCGTACGAGGCGTACTGCTTGAACACCGACAGGTCGCTGCTCGTGTGCGTCTGGTTGATCAGGCTGTCCATCTGCGAGTTCGTGTAACTGCCCGAGTTCGACCCGGCGCCCGTCTGGAACAGCGGCTCGCCGGTCGGCTCGTAACCCGGGCCGTCGTACGCCCAGCCCCCGTAGAACAGCGCGTCCCAGGTGCACTTCGGTCCCGGCTGGCAGGGCGAGGACTCGCCGACGACCGTGTTGAACGACTGCCCGTCCAGGTTGACCTGAATCCCGGCCTGCGACGCGTCGGACTTGTAGACCGACATCTCCTGTGCGTACGCCGCGTTGCCGGTGGAGTAGTTGATCGTCAGTGACAGCTTGGTGCCCGTCGCGATGCCATCGCCGCACTTGGACGAGTCCTCACAGGTCATCACGCCACCCACCTCCGACCAGCCGTGGCTGGTCAGCAGTGCCTTCGCGCCCTTGATGTTGAAGGCGTACGGACCCTGCCCGTTGTTCGCGCGCTGGGCCGGGGGGATCCACTGGCTGGGCGGCTGGTTCGGCACCGCGCCGGAGCTCGGGTAGGCGTAACCGCGCCAGATCGCCTCGTCGATGCCGTTCTGGTCCACGGTCTCCTGCAGCGCCTCGCGGATGTACAGCTGCCTGAAGGCCGCGCCTATCGTCGGGTTGTTCAGGTTCGGCACGAAGTACGCGATCGCGTCCTGGTAGAAGGGCTGCAGCGCGTAATTCGACCCGAGCGGGTTGGTGGACGGCAGCACCTGGTTCAGCGACTTCTGCGGCAGGTCCTGCGACGGGATGTACCCGACGTTCAGCTGGCCGGTGCGCAGCGCGGTGTACTCGGTCGTGTCGCTGGTGTACGGCACGAACTTGACCGCGGACAGGGACGGCTTGGGGCTGCCCGAGTAGTCCGGGTTCGGCACGAACGTGGCGTTGCCGTTCGTGGTGTACGCGCTCAGCTTCCACGGGCCGTCGGAGACCGCCCACACCGGATTGGTGGCGTAGGTGGCGGCGTCCTTGGCCTGCGCGGTCAAAAAGTCGTAGACCGCGACGCACTTGGCCCAGTGGTCTTTCGCGGTGTCGGTCGCGCAGCCGCCGCTGCCCGGGGTGGCGCCCGACTTCTTGATGTCCCAGGACTCCGGGAACGGGCTGATCGTGGCGAGCTGGTTGTAGGTGAACCAGATGCTCGAGTAGGCCTTGTTCAGGCGGAGGACCAGGGTGTCCGGGCCGGTGGCCGAGTAGGAGGCGAGGTTGTCGGGCAGCAGGCCCGGCGCGTAGCCGTAGTAGCTGGACTTCTCCGCCTCGAGCATGTTCAGGAAAAAGACCACGTCCTGGGCGTCAACGGTCTCGCCGTTGTTCCACTTCCAGCCCTTCATCGTGATCGTGACGGTCCGGCCGCCGTCGCTGTACACGGGCGCGTTCGCCGTCGAGAGGTGGTAGTTGACCGTGAGCGAGTCACCGTTGTTCCCGAACATGTACAGCGGGCGGTACTCAAGGTACTGGAACTGGTTCGTGTTGTAGACGCTCGCGTTGGTGATCGACACGAACGGGAAAATGTAGTTAGGAATCGTGTCCGCCGGCAGCGCGACCGTCGCCGTGCCGCCCGCTTGCTTCGCTCCTGATGAAGAACCCGATCCAGGTGGCGCCCCGGCACTGCTGCACGCGGCGATGCCCACCGCCAGCACAGCTGCCGCTGCCGCGACGGTCACCCGTCCGAGGCGGCGACGCTTTATATACCCAAACATGGTGCTCCTTGGCTGCATGATGTACGCCCCGCCTAACCGCTAGGCGAGCCCCCGGGGCTAACTTGGGCAGGAGCGTAGGTCAGCCCCGTCAGAGTGACGGTAGCTCACCCCAAGAGCGAGTTAACCGTCATTAGCCACAAAGCCAGCAAATCACCGTGAACCAACAACCAGATGCATCGCAAGCTGACGGCCAACATATACCAGGCAAGCGTACTATTACGAGTCAGGAGGACCGTTTAGAAAAAAGTTTTTAAGATTCACTACATCGAAAGAGGTCCCGGAGCACGGCGATTTCTGCGCCGTAGGGGTCACCCGGTTTTAACGGACCGGCCCCGGCCGGAACCAAGCGGGTGCGCCGTAGAGTGCCGTCATGACGACGATTCCTGACTCGCACCGCGACTTGCTGAGTGGGCAGGTGGCGGTCCTCGGCACGGTCGGGGCCAGCGGCCGCCCGCAGCTGTCCGGCACCTGGTTCCTGGCCGAGGGCGACACCGTACGGATCTCGCTGAACACGAGCCGCCAGAAAGTGAAGAACCTGCGGGCGAACCCGAAGTGCAGCCTGCTGATCTTCGGCGACCCGCCGTACCGCTACATCGAGATCCGCGGCGACGCCGAGATCGTCCCGGACGACGACTACGCGTTCGCCGACCAAGTGGGCGCGAAGTACGGCGCTGACCTGCGCAACATGGACCAGCCCGGCGAGCAGCGCGTCGTGGTGACGATTCGCCCCGCCCGGGTGGTCACCTGGGGCGGCGCCGCGCCGCGGTAGCCGCCGGGCGGAAGAAGCCGCTCGCGCCACGCTGCCAGAGGAGCAGCGTGGCGGTCAGCCCGGCCAGCCACACGACGACCGTGTAGACGCGGACCGCGACGGAGGCGTCGAACCGGTCGAACGACGCCGCGACGTCCACCGTGTAAACGGTGTCGACCGCGAACAGCGCCGTGCCCGCCAGCCGCGCCCAGCGCATGCCCGCCCGGCACGAGATGGCCATGAATATCCACACCGCCGCGCTGACGAGCCCGCCCACGACGAACTCGGCGATCGCCTGGTGCTCGGTCGAGGCCAGCAGCGCGGGTGACGTCAGGGGCAGCCGCCGCTTGATCCGGCCGAGCGTCGTGAGGTTGACGAAGACGCCCGCGGCGCTGAGCGCCGCTCCCCCGTACATGACCCGCACGGCCCGGCGCAGCGCCGGCGGGGCCGGCGGCCGGACGCCCTCCGGTCCGGGCCCGGGCACGGGGTGTGCCTGGGCGCCGGTGGTCACTGGACCCGCTCGGTGTCACTGATAGGCACGTGTGCCGCGGAAGTAATCGGTTGACGACCGCTGCCACAGGAACACGATAGCGACGCAACCGATCAGCCACACGACGATGGAGTACACGCGAGCGCCGCCGCCCTGCGGGGTGGCCGCCCCGGCGATCTGCTCGATCGTGTCGATGGCGAACAGCACCGTGGACACGACCCGTGCCCACGCCTTGCCCGCGCGCGAGGACTGGGCCATCCAGAGCCACAGCGCGGCCCCGATCAGCCCGCCGGCGACGAACGCGCCGACCAGCACGTGCTCCGCGGACGCCACCTGGGCGGCCGTCAGGTTCGGCGACCTGCTCTTGATCGTCGCCTTCGTGGCGCTCAGCGTCGTCATGTCGATCACGATGCCGATCAGGCTCGCGGCCACGCCGACGTACATCGCCCGGACGGCGACGATGATCGATCGCGGGGCCGGCGGGCGCGACGGCTCCGGCATCTGCGCCCCGCCCGGATATGGCTGATACATGGCCGCCCCTTACGCGCCGACGCCCCGCACTTAACTGGATGCGACATTACCCGCCCCCGCCGCAAACGTCATCCCGGCCCGTCACCCCTACGCGGAGCGCGCAGCGGCGCGACGACCGGCCTGCCGTCGGGGTCCGCCGTGACCGTGACCCGCGCGCCGTAGACCCGCCCGATCGTCTCCGCGGTCAGCACCTCGGCGGCCGCCCCGTCCGCCGCCACCCGGCCGCCGTCGAGCAGCACGAGCTGGTCCGCGTACTGCCCGGCCAGCGTCAGGTCGTGCAGCGCGGACACCACGGTCAGCCCGTCGTCCGCGCGGAGCCCGTCGACCAGCTCGAGCACGCTCTGCTCGTGCCCGATGTCGAGCATCGACGTCGGCTCGTCGAGCAGCAGCACGCTGGGCGCCTGCGCCAGCGCCCGGGCCAGCACGACCCGCTGCCGCTCGCCGCCGGACAGCCGGGCGAGGGGCCGCCCCGCGTAACCGGCCACGTCCAGCCGCGCCATGGCGGCCGCCGCCAGTGCGCGGTCCCGCCGCCCCGGCAGGCCGAAGTACCCGGTGTGCGGTGTGCGGCCGAGCAGCACGTACTCCTCGACCGTCACGTCCGGGGGCAGCACGGGTTCCTGTGGCACGTAGCCGATGAGCCGCGCGCGCTCCCGCACGCGCAGCGACCGCAGGTCGGCGTCGTCGAACAGGATCGACCCGGTGTACGGCAGCAATCCGCCGCAGGCGCGGATCAGGGTGGACTTGCCCGACCCGTTCGGGCCGATGACGGCGAGCCAACCGCCGCTGGCCGTCGCCAGGCTGACCTCCCGCACCACCGGCGACTTGTCGAGCGCGACGGTCAGCGCGCGGACGGCGAGCGCGGTCACGTGCCCACCGGCCGGGTGCCGCGCAGCACCCAGACGAACGCCGGCGCGCCGACGATCGCGGTCACGACGCCGATGGGCAGCTCGGCGGGCGCGAGCACGGTCCGCGCGAGCGTGTCCGCGAGCACGAGAAAGCCCGCGCCGAGCAGCAGCGAGAGCGGCAGGACGGTGTTGTAGGAGGGCCCGGCGAGCCGCCGGGCGACGTGCGGAATGATGATCCCGACGAATCCGATGAGGCCGCTCACCGCGACCGCGCAGGCCGCCGCCAATGCGGCCGTCCCAATCACAATTGCCCTAACGATCCCTGGTTTCACGCCTAGCGCACGTGCCTCTTCGTCCCCCACGGACAGCACATCGAGGTTCCTGCCCTGGAGCAGCAGGATCAGCAGGCTGACGGCGGCGTACGGGAGTATCTCCCGCACCTGCTGCCAGCTCGCGCCGGCCAGCGAGCCGAGGAGCCAGGAGTAGACCTGCTGGAGCACCTGCGTGGAACGCTGCAGGACGAACGTCTGCACGGCGGTGAGGAACCCGCTCACCGCCACCCCGGCGAGCAGCAGCGTGGCCGTGCCGCTGCCGAGACCGCCGCGGGCGGCGCTGGCCACGCCGGCCAGGGAGGCGATCCCCACTCCGGCCAGCGAGCCCGCGAACGCGGCCACCGGGACGATGCCAGGGCCGAGGCCGCCCAGGTAGATGAGCGCGATCGTCGCGCCGAGCCCGCCCCCGGCCGAGGAGCCGAGCATCCCCGAGTCGACGAGCGGGTTGCGGAACACTCCCTGGTAGCCGGCCCCGGCGACGGCGAGCAGCCCGCCCACGAGCGCGCCCGCGACGATCCGGGGCAGCCTGATCTGGTACAGGACGGCCTGGTCGATCGGTGTGAGGCCGGTGCGCAGGTGGATGAACGGGACCTTGTCGAGAAGGGCGGTGACCGTATCGACCGGGTTCAGGTCGGCGGCGCCGACCAGGGCGCTGACGATCACCGCGGCGACCAGGAAGGCCGCCGCGGCGCCGATAGCGACGGCCTTCCTCACCCCTTGGGCGCGTTCTCGACGGCCTGGGCGATGGCGGCGACGAGCTGGGGCAGGCGCGGCCCCCAGCGGGAGGCGATGTCGTCGTTCAGCGCGATGACCTCGTGGTCGTGCACCGCGGGGATCGCCGGCCAGCCGGGCCGCCGGGCGACGACGGCGGGCGTCTGGCCGCCGTCGCCCGCCTCGTTGTCGGTCAGGAAGATCAGCCGCGGCTTAGCCGCGACGATGTACTCCTGCGACAATTCCGGGTAGCCGCCGTCGGACGCCTTGTCGGCGGCGTCCGCGATGTTCTTCAGCCCGAACAGCCCGGCCACCTGCCCGATGAACGTCTTGGACGTCGCCGAGTAGTAAGGGCCGGCGCTGATCTCCCAGAAGTAGGTCAGGTTCGCGTGCGCGGGCCCGGCCTTCGCCACGTCGCCCGCGATCTCTTTGCGCATGTTCCTGACGACGCCGGCCGCCTGGGCGGCGTGGCCGGTCGCCTGGCCGATCCGCTCGATCTCGGTGTAGGCGCCGTCCAGCGAGGCCGGGGCCTGCTCGATCAGGACCTTCACCCCCAGCTTGGTCAGCCCGGCGACGAGGCCGCCGCTGTTCTGGGACGCGATGACGAGCGTGGGGTTGTACTTGGCGATCGCCTCGATGTTCGGGGTGATGCCGCTCAGGCTGGTCTTCGGGACGCCAGCCGGGTAGTTAGACGCCTGGTCGACGGCGACGACCTGCCGGCCGGCGCCAACCGCGTAGAGGTCCTCGGTCGCGGTCGGGCTGAGCGAGACGATCCTGGCCGTCTCGTTCTTAACGCTGGTGCTGCTGCTTTTCGATGTGCTGCTGGCCGCGGAGCAGCCGGCGAGCGCC
>DASZKN010000271.1:0-8494 GCA_035552855.1 Trebonia sp.
CGACCGGGCAGTGCCCGCTGATCACCGAGGCGTTGCGCGGCGCGGGCGCGGTGCTGCGCGACCTCGACGGCCGGCCGCTGATGGCCGGCCGCCACCCGCGCGGCGACCTCGCGCCCCGCGACGTCGTGGCCGCCCGCGTCCACGAGGTCATGACCGGCGCAGGCAGCCGGCATGTCTGGCTGGACGCGACCGCGCTCGGCCGCGACGTGCTCGAAGACGGCTTCCCGACCGTCACCGCCGCGTGCCGCAAGCAGGGCGTCGACCCGGTGACCGGCCTCATCCCGGTCGCGCCGGGCGCGCATTACGCGTGCGGCGGGATCCGCGCCGACCTGGACGGCCGCACGAGCGTCCCGGGCCTGTACGCGATCGGCGAGGCCGCCAGCACCGGCGTGCACGGCGCCAACCGGCTCGCCTCGAACTCCCTGGTCGAAGCGGTCATCACCGGCCGCCGCGCGGGAGCGCTGGCCGGCGCGCTGGCGCGCGAGCCAAAGCGGCGCGCCGGTGACCGGACCGCGGAGCACGGCGGTGCGGGCCGGGCGGCGAGGGAAGGAGCCGGTCTAGGCGCCGCGGCCGCGAGCGCGGGAGCAGAGCCCGCGGGGGCCGCCGCCGGCGGCGAAGGCGCCCCGCTCAGCCGGCCGGTGCTCGCCGCGCACATGTCTCGCTACGCGGGTGTGCTCCGGGATGCCGAAGGACTCCGTACGCTGGCCCGGATATTGCGGGGAGCGGGCGGGGCGGGCGGGGAGCCGGCATGGCGCGTTCGGGCAACGGAATTTGATCTTGCCAGCCTGGAGGCGGGGAACCTGCGGGTTGTCTCCGCGCTGATCGCGGCGGCGGCCCTGCGGCGGGCGGAGAGCCGCGGCGCGCACCGGCGCGGCGACGCACCGGGCACGGCGCCGGGCGCGCGGCACAGCCTTGCCCGCTGGAACGGCGGCGACATCGACATCACCTGGGAGGACGCATGACACCGGACACCGTCAGCGAACTGGCCGCCGCCGGGCTCGATCCCGAGGACGTGGCGCGCATCGCGGCAACCGCGCTCGACGAGGACTTCCGGTACGGGCCGGACGTGACGTCGGCGGCGACCGTCGGCGACCTCGTCACCGTGACCGGGGACGTGGTGGCACGCGAGGCGGGGGTGCTGGCCGGGATTCCGGTGGCGCTGGTCGTACTTGACCAGTTCGGGGTGAGCGCCGCCGTGCTGCGGCCGGACGGATCCCGGATCGGCCGCGGGGACGCGGTGCTGCGGGTGAGCGGGCCGGCCACGGCGGTGCTCGGCGCGGAGCGGACCATGCTCAACTTCCTGACCCATCTGTCCGGCATCGCCACCGCCACCGCCACGTGGGCGGACGCGATCGCGGGCACCGGCGCGGTCGTGCGGGACACGCGGAAGACCCTGCCGGGACTGCGCGCGCTGCAGAAATATGCCGTCCGCCGCGGCGGGGGCGAGAATCACCGGCTCGGGCTCGGCGACGCGGCGCTGATCAAGGACAACCACGTGGCGGCCGCGGGCGGGGTCGCGAAGGCGATCGACGCCGTCCGCACCGCCGCGCCGGACGTGCCCCTCGAAGTCGAGTGCGACACCCTCGACCAGGTCCGCGAGGCCCTCGAGGCGGGCGCGCGGTGCATCCTGCTCGACAACATGCCGCCCGCGACGATGCGCTCGGCCGTGGCGTCAGCGCGGCGGTTTGACGGTGTCCGCCTCGAGGCGAGCGGCGGACTGCGGCTCGGCAACGCCCGCGAAGTCGCGCTGACCGGCGTGGACTACCTGGCCGTGGGGGCGCTGACCCACTCGGTCACGGCGCTCGACCTGGGCCTGGACTTCGCGTAGCCGGGACGGGCGCCAACGGGGTGCGGGAGCCGGCAGAATAGGGGCTATGTCCTCGTCCGCCCCCGCGCCGAAGGCGTCGCCGCACGCGTCACAGCCCGCGTCACAGCAGGCGCCGCCGCGGGACGTCGCGATCCTGGACGGCGTGCTCGAGCGGATCACGTTCGCCAACCCCGAGACCGGCTACACGATCGCCCGCATCGCCCCGGACCGGGGCACCGGCCGCGGGCCGGTCAGCGCCAGCACGGAACTCGTCACCGCGGTCGGCCCGCTGCTGGGCGCGCAGATCGGCGAGTCGCTGCGGCTGCGGGGCCGCTGGAGCTCGCACGTCAAGTACGGCCGCCAGTTCGAGGTGCACTCCTACACGACCGTGCTGCCCGCGACGGAGCAGGGCATTCGCCGCTACCTCGGCTCCGGCCTGATCAGGGGCATCGGCCCCGTGATGGCCGAGCGCATGGTCAACCACTTCGGCGTCGACATCATGCACATCATCGACGACGAGCCCGGCCGCCTCGTCGAGGTCCCCGGCCTCGGCCCCAAGCGCAGCGCGCGCATCAAGGACGCCTGGGCCGAGCAGAAGGCGATCAAGGAGGTCATGATCTTCCTGCAGGGCGTCGGCGTCTCCACGTCCCTCGCGGTCAAGATCTACAAGAAGTACGGCGACGAATCGACCGACACCGTTCAGCAGCAGCCGTACAAGCTCGCCGCCGACGTGTGGGGCATCGGCTTCAAGACCGCCGACACGATCGCCGCCTCCGTCGGCATCGCCAAGGACAGCCCGGAGCGCATCAAGGCCGGTCTCGCCTACACGCTGTCCGAGGCCGCCGACGACGGCCACTGCTACCTCCCCGAGCCCAGGCTCGTCGCCGACGCGGCGAAGATCCTCGAGGTCCCCGCCGACCTGATCGCCCCGCGCGTCGCCGACCTCGAGGCCGAGGAAGGCGCGATCATCGAAACCCTGCCGGTCCCCGGGGCCGCGGCCGCCGAGCCGCTGCGGGCCGTCTACCTCCCGCCTTTCTTCCACGCCGAACGCTCTCTCGCGACTGTCCTCCGCAGCCTCCTCACCACCGGCCAGGACCGGCTGGCGGCGTTCTCGGCCGTCGACTGGGACAAGGCCCTCGGCTGGCTCAAGACCCGCACCGGCGCGGACCTCGCCCCCGAGCAGGCCGAAGCGGTCAGGCTGGCCCTGACCGAGAAGGTCGCGGTGCTGACGGGCGGGCCGGGGTGCGGGAAGAGCTTCACGGTGCGTTCGGTGGTGGAACTGGCGCGGGCGCGGAAGGCGAAGGTCGTGCTCGCCGCCCCCACCGGCCGCGCCGCCAAGCGGCTGGCCGAACTGACCGGCCACGAGGCCGCGACCATTCACCGGCTGCTCAGGCTGCAGCCCGGCGGCGACCCGGAATTCGATGCCGGCAACCCGCTGGACGCCGACCTGGTCGTGATCGACGAGACGTCGATGGTCGACGTGATCCTGGCGAACAAGCTGGCCAAGGCGGTGGCGCCGGGAGCGCACCTGCTGCTCGTGGGTGACGTCGACCAGTTGCCCTCGGTGGGCGCCGGCGAAGTGCTGCGAGACATGATCCGGGCGCAGACACTACCGGTCGTTAAGCTGACCAAGATTTTCCGGCAAGCACAGCGGTCGGGGATCGTGATCAACGCGCACAAGGTGAACTCCGGCCGGCCGCCCGCGCTGACCGGCTTCCCGGACTTCTTCTGGTTCAACTCCGAGGAGACGGAGGCGACCGCGGAGCTGGTGGCGGATATCGTCGCGCGCCGGATACCGGCCAAGTTCGGCCTCGACCCACGGCGTGACGTGCAGGTGCTGTGCCCGATGCACCGCGGGCCGGCCGGGGCGGGCAGCCTGAACCTGCTGCTGCAGGAGGCGCTGACCCCGTACCGGGAGGGGGCGCCCGAGCGGCGCTACGGCGGGCGCGTGTTCCGGATCGGCGACAAGGTCACGCAGCTGCGGAACAACTACGACAAGGGCGCGGCGGGCGTGTTCAACGGCACGACCGGGGTGGTCACCGGCTTGTCGCTCGAGGAACACACGCTGACGGTCCGGACGGATGAGGACGAGGAGATCTCCTACGACTTCGACGAGCTGGACGAGCTCGCCCACGCGTACGCGGTCACGATCCACCGGTCGCAGGGCTCTGAGTACCCGGCGGTCGTGATCCCGCTGACGACCAGCGCGTGGATGATGCTGCAGCGCAACCTGCTCTACACCGGCATCACGCGGGCGAAGAAGCTCGTCGTGCTCGCCGGCTCGCGCCGCGCGCTGGCCGCGGCGGTGCGCACCGCGGGCGCCGTCCGCCGCCACACGGCGCTGGCGCACCGGCTGCGGGATGGTCCTCAGGCCGGCGGTCTTCAGGCCGGCTGACCGCCAGGGCCGGACGGGTCGGCGGAAGGGGCGGCCGGGGCGGACGGCGCGCGGGCGGCGCGCTGGCGGCGGAGGAGGGCGGCGATCACCGAGGAGCCGGCCCAGACCGCGAACGCCCACTCCGTGGCGAACGCCACCGGGATCGAGACGAGGAACGCCACGATCATGCCCAGTGTCGCCGAGTCGTCGTGGTGGCGGGCCGAGTCGGGCGTGTCCGCCCGCACCAGGTCGCGCGCCGTGATCTCGCGGCTGATCAGCAGCAGCGACGCCGAGGCCACGACCTGGAGCAGCGCGTAGATCGTGAAGCGGACGCCGAAGCCGCCGTTCGACGCCAGCAGTCGCGCCGCGAACGGGGTCAGGATCATCGTCAGGAGCCAGAGCATGTTGAGCGTCCCGACCCGGTGGTTCAGCCTGTTCACGTACCTGAACACCCGGCGGTGGGCCGCCCAGTGGTTCCCGATCACGTAGAAGCTGATGAAGAACGCCAGGTAGTCGGGCCAGTGGTGGCCGAGCGCGTGCAGCATATGCCCGTCGGTCCAGCCGTCCGTGCCGGCGGGCACCGGGAGCGCCAGCGCCAGCAGCGTGATCGCGATCGCGACCACCGCGTCGGAGAAGAACACCACTCGCTCGGCGCCGCTGGCCGCCACGTCGGGAATGCCCGCAGGCTCGTCGTCGTGCTGGCGATGGTCGTTCAGGAGGGCCATGGATCTGCTTCCGGTCGGCGGCGCGGACGCATAACATGTTAGGAACGGGCGAGCGCCGCCGCCATGATCCGGGAAATTCGCTCGGCGAGCGGCCGGTCAGGCGCCGCCGTCCGCGCGGAGAAGTGCAGCTCGCGCACGCCGGTGCGGCGCACGAGGTCCGCGGCGGTGCGCTCGGTGACGCCGCTGCCAGCCATCACCGCGATTTTTTCTCCCGAACGGTCCACCAGTGTCTCGATCAGATCCGCCCCTTCCAGCGCCGTGGGGGCACCCCCGGACGTGAGGAGCCGGTCGGCGCCGAGCGCGAGCACGTCGGCGAACGCCGCGGCCGGGTCGGCGGTCTCGTCGAAGGCCCGGTGGAACGTGACGCCCAGCGGCCGCGCCACCTCGATCAGGCGGCGGACCATCGGCACGTCCACCGCGCCGGCCGCGGTGAGCGCGCCGATCACCACGCCGTCCGCGCCCGCCGCCCGGGCGGCGGCGATGTCCCGGGACATCACGTCTTCCTCCGCGGCGGAGTACACGAAGTCGCCGCCGCGCGGGCGGACGAGCACGTGCACCGCCAGCCGCCCGGCGGCCCGCTCGACCACCCGCCCGATCAGCCCGGCCGACGGCGTGATGCCGCCGACTTCGAGGCTGGCGCACAGTTCAACCCGGTCGGCGCCGGCGGTGAGCGCCGCATCGGCGCCGGCCGCCGACACGACGCAGACTTCGAAGGCGAGCTCACCAGGTTCGTTAACGATGGCTCGAATGTTGCTCACCGTAGCCACGGGGACAGGCCGGGGTCGGTGACCGAGGTGTCGAACGGGAAGACCGGGCCGCCAAGCTTGTGGTGGCCGAGCCGGAGCAAGTCCTGGTCGACGCCGCCGGGGGTGAGCGCGAGCAGCCAGTCGGCGGCGGCCGCGTACAGCTCGGGCTCCAGGTAGCCGATCTTGACGATCACGATGTCGGCGGCAACGGGGTCAAGGCCGAGCGCGGCGAAGTCGGCGATCACGTGGTACGGCTTGCGGCGCGAGGTCAGGATCACGGACGTCCGGCCGGCCGCGACCACCGCGATGTCGCCGCCGACAGGGTCCTCCCGCCGTACCGACCGCACCGTGCCGGTCAGCGAGACCGGCCCGGCCGGGCCGGAGTCGGTCTTCCCGCCGGCCTCGACGGTGACCGTGGCCCCGGCGCCGGCGGCCACGGCGGCGGCGACCGCGGCGGGGTCGACGATGCTGGCGTAGATCACGTCCGCGGCGGGCGGGGCGGCGAGCAGCCGGCCGAGCACGTAGGAGACGTCGTCCGCCCCCCCGGCCGTCGGGTTGTCCCCCGAGTCGCTGATGAAGAACGGCCGCTTGTCGCTCGCCACCGCGGCCGCCAGGCACTCGTCGAAGGACGCGGCCGGCGCGACGAACTGGAAGCCATCGCGGGCGTCCCAGTAGGCGCGGGCCAGTTCGGTGGCGTAGCCCGAGATGACGGCGCGGTCGTCGCCGGTCACCACGACGGCGGCGTGGCAGCGGGGCTCGTCCGCCCAGGCGTAGCCGACCCAGACCGCGGCGTCGAGCACGCCGTCCGCGCCGGCGACTTCCGCGACCCGCTGGTAGATCGACCTGGCGGGCTCGAGCCGGGTCGAGGTCTTCTCCCCCGGCAGCAGGACCGGGACGGGCACGAGGGCGAGTTCCGGCTTACCGCGGCCGTCGCGCAGGCGCGTGACCAGGTTGCGGGCGGCGCGTTCCCTGGATTCCCAGGCATCTTCGTGCGGCGCCATCCGGTAGCAGGTGATCAGGTCGCAGAGCGTGGCTAGCTCGCGGGAGACGTTGCCGTGCAGGTCCATCGACGCGGAGATCAGCACCTGGTCGCCGACGACCGCCCGCAGCGCGCGGGCCAGGTCCGCCTCGGCGTCGGTCAGGCCGACGACGCTCATCGCGCCGTGGATGTCGAAGAACAGCCCGTCCAGCGGGCGCGCGGCGGCCGCGGCCGCCGCGCGCTCGAGGATCTCGTCCTTGAGCCCGGTGTAGACATCGGCCTCGACCGCGCCGCCGGGCAGCGCGCGCGCGTGCAGCAGCGGGATCCAGTCGACGCCGGCCGCCCAGCGGGCGGGGCCGCCTTCTCCGGTGAGCCACTCATAACGTGCGAGCAGGGCGTCGTCCCTGGTCACGGTGAAGTCAGCCAGCCCGGTGCGGTGCGGCGAGAACGTGCTCGATTCGATCGCGATCCCGGCGATGCCGATGCGCGGCCGGTCACCCATGGACGCCCCCTTACCTTCGTCGACTTATTTCGATTTCGAATTAACTTATTTCGAACATGTAGTGACTATCTTCGATTTGAGTGTTACTTTACACCGGAGATACGCAAAGCGTCGGCAGGACCGGCTCTGTGTGAGAACCCAGGAGAATCATGAGGAACCTACGATCGGCCTGCTCAGCCCGTCGGCGGGCAGCGTGCAACTGCACGGCGAGTCGCTGACGTCAGCGCGGGGCGGGAAGCTGCGGCGGCTGCGCCAGCGTTGCGGGATTGTGTTCCAGGACCCCGGCTCGTCGCTCGACCCGCGGATGACGATCGAGGAGTGCATCGCCGAGCCGCTGCTCATCGCCCGGGCCGGGAACCGGGCGGAGCGCGCGGCGCGGGTAGCGGAACTGCTGGAAAGCGTCCGGCTCGACCCGGCGGTCGGCGCCCGGTACCCGCACGAGCTGTCGGGCGGGCAGCGGCAGCGCATCTCCATCGCGAGGGCGCTGGCGCTGCGGCCGGAACTGCTCGTCGCGGACGAGCCGACGAGCGCCCTCGACGTGTCGGTGCAGGCCACGGTCCTCGACCTGCTGCTCGACCTGCAGGCGTCGCTCGGGTTCGCGTGCCTGTTCATCACGCACGACCTCGCCGTGGTGAGCTTCCTGGCGCACCGGGTGGCGGTCATGCGCTCCGGCAAACTGGTAGAAATCGGAGAGCGCGATCAGGTGCTGTTCTCGCCGGCCGCGGACTACACTCGCCGTCTCGTCGCGTCCGCCCCCGTGCCGGATCCCGGCGAGCAGCGGCAGCGGCGGGCCGCGCGGCTCTCGCTGGATTCGGCGGACCAACCTCAAGGAGCGACCTCTTGAACCGGCAAAGCCGGGGTTCAACCTCTGACCTGTTGCAGCTGCTGCGCGAGACCGGGCCGTTGTCCCGGACCGAGCTCGCCCGGCTGTCCGGGCTCGCGGTCTCGACCGTGTCCTTGCGGATCGAGGAACTCGTCGCCGCCGGCCTCGTCGAGGAGGCCGGCGACGGACAGTCGCGGGGCGGCCGCCGCCCCCGGCTGCTGCGCGTGCGGGCCGGCGACGGGGTCGCCCTGGCCGCCGATCTCGGCACGCAGCACGCGCGCCTGTCGGTCGTCGACATGGCCGGGACGGAACTCGCCGGGGACGAGGTGGCGGTCGCGTTCGACGAGGGACCGGGGGTGGTGCTCGCCACGATCGGGGACCGGCTGGCGGAGCTGGCACGCGCCCAGGACGCGAAGGTCCTGGGCGTTGGCATCGGCCTGCCCGGCCCGGTCGACCCGGTCACCGGCCAGGTGACCAGCCCGTCCCGGATGCCGGGCTGGCACGGCATACCGGTCGGCGAGTGGCTGGCCGACCGCTT
>DASZKN010000272.1:0-2106 GCA_035552855.1 Trebonia sp.
TCGCCGCGTGCGCACGGGATGATCGTTATGCCCGACGCTCCCCACGGCCTGTTCAACCGCGCCATCGTCCTGGCCGACGGTGAGGGTCTGGGGATCGAGATCCTCAGCCGGAGCGCGCCGGTCTCGATCGAACGAGACGGCCGGCTGCTCGGTCACGCCGAGCCGGGCGCGCGGCTGGAGATCATCGCGCGCCCTGACGGTGCACGGGTGGTCCGGGTGCAGCCGGGCGGGTTCGCGGAGCGGGCGCGGCGCAAGCTGGGGATCACCGATCCGGCGGGCCTCGCCGACTTCGATCTAGCCGGGCACGAACGCGCCTAAGAACCGTCCAGCAGGGCCCGCGGCGTGAGCACGACGCGCAGCTCGCCCCAGTGAAAGGCGGTCGAGCCGCCACCCCACGACCGCTCGGCGCACGGCTGATCCATCCGCGCGCGACCATCTCCTCGGCCACCGCCGCGCCCAGGGCCCCGGCGAGATGGTGCTGCTGCTCGCTCCAGTCGGTGCAGTAGCGGATGAGCGGCCGCCGGCGCGCGCAGCGCGTCGAGGTCGACGCCGAAGCCACGCACCCAGGCCTCGCCGTGAGCGCTGAGGCGGTAGTCAAGGTCGCTGCCGGCGGCCGAAAGACGATCGGCGACCGCACGCTCGGGGTGAAAGCGCCCGTCGCCGCCTGCGAGCGCGCCGCGGTCCAGCAGGGCGCGCATGATGCCGACGCCAAGCCGTCCGCCGAGGTGGTCGTAGCAGTAGCGGCCCGCCCGGACCGCGTTGGCCCGCGTGCCCGCCCGCAACGACGTGACCGGCGCCGGCGGGGCCAGCTCGGCGAGCCCTGCCCACCATCGGCCGCCGGCTGGGCGCGAGCGTGAGCGGGCTGCAGTGGGTGGTGGACGGGTACGCGCTGCCAGGCGGCCGCCGCCATCGGCATCGCCGCGTTCGGGGCGCTGGCCGCCGGCTCGTCGCGCAACGGGTTGGTGGATGGATTTCACACCGTCGCGGTCAGCGCGGCGTTGCTGTTCCTGGCGGCGGCCGCCGCGACCGGCGCTGCCCATCGCGCCATATCCTCGGAAGTGATGGCGACCGAACTGCACGACATCGAGAATCGCGACGATTGCGAGCGCCTGGTCAGGGCGTTCTACGGCCGTGCCCTCACCGATCCCGTGATCGGTTTCATCTTCGTCGACGTGGCTCATCTCGATCTGGAGGAGCACGTGCCCCGGATCGCGTCGTTCTGGGAGACGATCCTGCTCGGGGCCCAGTCCTACGCCGGCGGGGCGTTTCGCCCCCACGCGCTGCTCAACATGAAGGTCCGGCTGCGCGGCGGTCACTTCGAGCGGTGGCTGTGGTTGTGGCATACCACCGTGGATGAGTTGTTCTGCGGCGAACGCGCTGAGCTCGCCAAGGCCCACGCGGATCGTGTGGCCAACGCGTTCCATGGACGCCTGAGGATGATGGACTCCGCGCCGGTCCCCGACGGGCCGCCGACGCTGGGCATCACCCGGCACGGCCCGTAGCCGCCGGCGTCGTCCTCCAGCCACGCCGCGGGGCGGCTTGTGCGGTTTGTTGCAGCTAGCGGCGAGGGCCGGACGGAATTCCTGTGCAGATTCACCACAATGCCGACTTTCGCGCAGGCGCCCCATTACCTTGGCGGGGACGGGTGGGACCGGGTCCCGCCCCCGGGACCCGCGTGTGCAAAATCCCCCGATGTGAGGTACCCCGGATGAGTCTTGAGGATCTGGACCGACCGTTTCCCGACGCCGCGTCGGCATCTGACGTGATCCATCGCCGGTGGCTGCTCTCCAAGCGCGCCGAAGACGGACGGCCGCTGCTCGTCCGCGAGGACCGGGTCGTGTATCGGAGTGGGTTCGCGACGCGGCAGGCAGGCTCGACGGCCATGGATGCCGCCGAGATGTCGAGCACCACATTGCACTGAGGCCGCTGGGCAGGTGGGCGGGCCGGCATTCACGGGCCCGCCCCCCGCCGCCCTCACGGTCACCCGCACGGCCGCGGCGCCGGGAAGCGGTGATGTCGCATCTTGCTCAGCGGTACGATTGCCCTCGGCTAGTGACCATGAGGCGGGCAGATCCACTCCAGCTGGGTCAGCGAGCAGTCGACCGG
>DASZKN010000273.1:0-1698 GCA_035552855.1 Trebonia sp.
CGGGCCTGATGCCCGGCCCGGCGACGACGAGCGGGACGTGGATGTCGGTGTCAAATGCCGTCAGCTTTCCGGGCATCAGCCGGTACTCGCCGGTGTGCAACCCGTTGTCAGAGCTGAACACGACATACGTGTTGCGCGTCAGGTCGCGCGCACGCAGGGTGGCCTCGACCGCCGCCAGCATCCGGTCGACGGACTGGACCGCTTGGACCCGTCGCCGGAAGACCCGGTTGATGTCGTCCAGCTGTCTGGGGTCAAGCGGACCGTGGCCGGCCAGCCAGCGTGGAGCGCCGAACGGGAGCGTGTCGAAGCTTGCCGGCTCGGGCGCCGCGAGGCCGGGGAATCGGTGGCGATCGCGTGGCGCCGGGGTGTACGGCGCGTGCGGCGAGAACGTGGCGAGCTCGAGCAAGAACGGCCTGTGCGCGTCCGCCGCCTGACCGATGAACCGCGTTGCGCGGTGGGCGATGACGTTCGTCAGGTAGTCGCGGGGCTGGTGGCCGAAGGACCGCAGGTGCCCGTCCTCGTTGAGCGTGTAGTCGTACTCCGGATAGCCCCATCCGGCGACGTCCCACTCGCTCCAGCCCGGCGGCACGGCACGGTCGGCGATCGGCGACCGTCGCGGCCCCTGCAGGTAGCCGTTGAGGTACTTGCCCATCATCGCCGTCCGGTAGCCGGCCTTCTCCAGGGCGAGGTTGAACGTGCGGCTCTCGTCGTGGTGGGCCCAGAACGCTTTGATCCCGCCGTCCCGCCCCGCGTTGACGAACACGCCGGTGTCATGTGGGTAGTTCCCGGTGAAGATCGACGACCGCGACGGGCAGCACAGCGAGTCGCTGACGAAGTAGTTGCGGAACGTGAGGCCCTCGCGCTGGAGCTCCTGGACCTGCGGCATGTACCGCAACAGGTCCATCGACAGATCGTCGGTCAGCACGAAGACGATGTTCGGCCGCTTGGCGCCCGCCATCTGACCGAGGTGGTCCTGGGTGCGCATGGGCGTCGCCGCGGTGGCGGTGCTCGCGCCTCCCGATCCGCAGCCGGCGACAAGGGCGGCCGCTGCGATCATCAGCGCCGCGAGCACGGCAATCGTGGCCGCGCGACGGCGGCGTGCGTGGAGGTCCCAGTATGCGCGCCGTGACATGT
Organism: Trebonia sp.; assembly: GCA_035552855.1. Taxonomy (GTDB): domain Bacteria; phylum Actinomycetota; class Actinomycetes; order Streptosporangiales; family Streptosporangiaceae; genus Trebonia. The sequence continues at coordinate 1,135 of DASZKN010000273.1, forward strand.
CCGCCGAACCGTATTGCTCGCGTATCCCAGCTCAGCCACACCGCCGGGCCGTGCCGTGAGTCAGCCCGTCAGAGGCTAGGGCGTCGGCGGCGTGTGTGCCCGCCGATCGGGCGCCTGAACGGCCGGATCAGTCAGCGATCGGACCGATGTGCGTCGAGGAGCGCGGCGCGACCGCGACCTGAACAGCCGCCTCGCGCGGGCGCTCGGGATCGCCGCCGCGCCGGCCGCCGGTGTTCGTGATCACGGCCCGGGGCCCGCCTTCGGATGAGAACGAACGACGCCACAGCGAACACGTCACCACATCGGCAACCGCAGCAGTTCAGCAGCGATGCTGCTATTCTGCCTGCAATGAGTGTCGCGATTACCGTTCGTGACGTGCCCGACGAGGTCCGCGACGAGCTCGCGGCCCGGGCCGCCCGGGCCGGCAAGTCCCTGCAGGAGTACCTCCGCGGCATGCTGATTGACTCAACCGCCCGCCCGCCGGTCGGCGACGTAATCGCCCGCGCCCGGGCCCGCGTTGACGCGACCGGATCGCGAGCCGACTCGGAGTCGATCCTCGCCGCG
>DASZKN010000274.1:0-12040 GCA_035552855.1 Trebonia sp.
GCCGCCCGGGTCCCCGCGTCGAGCGCCGAGCCGGTGATGATCTCTTCCGCGGCGGCCAGCCGCAGCGGCGTCGGCGCCACGCCCGCGGCCACGATCCGGCACCGCTTGACCGTCCCGCCGTCGCCGAAGGTGGCCGTGACCGCCGCCCCGGCCAGGCCGAAGTCGCCCTTGCGGGGGGCGAACTCCTGGAAGGACGTGTAGGTGCCCGGGCCGGCGTCGTCGAACTCGACGGCCAGCAGCAGCTCGTGGGGCTCGATCGCGGTCGTCATGTGGAACAGGAAAAACTCGTCGGCCGAGACGGTCCGGACGCCCGCCGCGGCGGCGATCGTCATCCGCGCGTCCAGCGCCAGCATGACCGCGGGCATTTCCGCCGAGCTGTCGGCGTGGGCCAGGCTGCCGCAGATCGTCCCGCGGTTCCGGATCTGCGGGTGGGCCACCTGGGCCAGCGCCTCGGTCACGAGGGGCGCGCCCGCGCCCAGTTCCGCCGACCGTTCGGCCTGGCGCTGCCGCACGAGGGCCGGGATGCGCCAGCCGCCCGCCACGGTCTCGATCTGGTCGAGGCCGGGCAGCCGGTTGATGTCGATCAGGTGCTCGGGCGCGGCCAGCCGGTAGCTGAGCACGGGGAACAGGCTCTGCCCGCCGGCCAGCACCTTGGACTGGTCGCCATGCTCGGCGAGCAGCCCGAGGGCTTCGTCGACCGACACCGGCGCGTGATAGGTGAACTGAGGTGGTTTCATCCGCGCGCTCCCGCCGTTGACAGGAACCCGGCGGTCACGTCGGCGAGCGCGGGGTCCTCGACCAGCGACAGGTGCCTGAGCGCGGGCAGGACGCGGGCCTCGCCGTCCCGGACGCCGTCGGCGATGGCCGCGCCCATGGCGGGCGTGGTCGCGTAGTCCTCCTCGCCGGTCAGCACCAGCGTGCGGGCGGTGATGTTGGTGAGCAGGCCGCGGGAGTCCATGGTGCCGAGCGCGTGGCACGCCTGGGCGTGCGCCAGGCTGTCAGTGCGCAGGAAGATGCCCACGACGCGGTTCACCTCGGCCGGGTGGCGCTGCCGGAACGTCGCCGTGAACCACCGGTCGGCCTGGAACGGCACCTGTTGTTCGCGCGGCCTCGCCAGCACGCCCGCGGCGCGGTTCGCCCAGGTGCGCGGCGCGTCATCGCCGTACCAGGCGGTGGTGTCGGCGAGTACCAGGCCGCTGGCCCGGTCCGGGTAGCGCCCCGCGAAGCTGACCGCGGTGCTGCCGCCCATGGACATGCCGACGACGTGCGCGGCGTCGACGCCGAGCCCGTCGAGCAGCGCGGCGACGTCGTCGCCGAGGTCGTCGATGCCGAAGGGCTCGCCGTCCCAGCCGCTCGTGCCGTGGCCGCGGGCGTCGGCGGCGATGACGTCGAACGACCCGGCCAGCCGGGCGGCGAACGCGCCCCACACCGCGCCGGCGAGGGCGAGCGGGTGCAGCAGGACGAGCGGCTGCCCGGCGCCGGCGCGGCGGTAGCCGATCTGATGGCGGGGGCCGGTGACGGAGCCGGTCGTGAACTCAGGCATGGAGGCTTCCTAGCGGGTCGGGGAACTGAGTGCGCCGAACAGGCGGCGGGCGTTGCCGCCGAGCACGGCCGCGGTGTCGGCCGCGGGCAGCCCGGCGGCGCGCACCGTGCCGGCCGGGTCGGGGTCGCCGAGCGGGAACGGGTAGTCGCTGCCGAGCAGCACCTGGCCGGCCCCGGCGACGCCGGCCAGGAACCCGACCGCGGCGGGCCGCAGCGCGACCGTGTCGAAGTACAGGTCCTGGAGGTAGTCAGACGGCCGGTCCCGCTCGATGCGGTAGCCGGACAGGGCGTCGGCGCGGTGGCCGCCGTCGAGCCGCATGGACTGGTACGGGAGGAACCCGCCGCCGTGCACGACGACGAGACGCAGCGCCGGGTGCCGGTCGAGGACGCCGGACAGGAGCAGCTTGGTGACCGCGAACGTGGTGTCGACCAGGCGGCAGAACGTGTTGCCGAACTCAGCGCTGTCGGGCAGTGCCCGGGCGGGGCCGTCCGTCGGGGGGTGCAAGACGACCGGGACGCCGAGCCCGGCGGCCGTCTCCCACAGGGCCTCGAGGGCCGGGTCGGCGAGGTCGGGAACGCCGGCCGGGTTCGTGCTGAGGATCAGGCCCGCGAGGCCGTCCTCCTCGACCGCTTGCCGCAGGTCACCGGCTGCGTGGCCGGTGAGGGCCACGGTCGCCAGCACCGCGTGGCCGTTGCCGCTGCCCGCCGCGCTGCCGCCGCCCGCCGCGCTGTCCTGCTCCCGCGGCTTCTCCAGCTCCTGCTCGATGAGGGCGGCGTTGAGCCGCCGCGCCCAGTCGCGCGCCGCCGCGTCCGGCATGGCTGCGGTCGGCTGCGCGTCGAGCCAGGGGGAGATGACCTGCGCGGTCAGCCCGCGGTCCGCCGTCCACGCCGCGCGCCGGCCGGCGTCGGTCATCAGCGGCCGGACGAGCCGGGGCGCCGGCGATCCGGGAAGCGACACCCGCCAGCCGCCGTCGGCCCTGGCGGCCGAAATCCCGTCGATTTCGCGGGCGGTGATCTCGTCAAGCAGCGCGGCCGGCAAAGCGTGCGCGTGGATATCTATTACCGGTTCATCAATTCCGTTCATTAGAGACCGATGATATTTACGCGGAATTAACGATAACAAGCAAGGCTTTCTTATAGCTTGATCAAAGCGATGCTTGGGTCGGGCTATTCCTCCGGCGAGCGCTGCAGCGCGTGGGCGGTGGCGCGCAGCACGTCCAGCAGGTCGTCCACGGCTGACGGCCGGGTGGCCGCGGGCACGGCGAGCGCGGCGATCCGCCGGGAGAACGCGGGCGCCGCCATCGGCACGGCCACGATGTCGCCGCGGCGCGGCACCAGGGACAGCCGCGGCACGAGGCCGATCCCGGCGCCCGCCGCCACCAGCCCCTGAATCGCCTGGTAGTTGTCGGTGCGAAAGGCGACGTGCGGCTCGAAGCCCGCGATCCGGCACATCTGCTCGAACGCCTGGGCGTACGGCGGCCGGTGCGCCCGGATGATCCACGGCTCCTCGGCGAGGTCACGCAGCGCGATCTCCCGCTCCCCGGCGGCCTCATGGCCGTCCGGCAGCACGACGCGCAGCGGGTCGGCGAGCAGCTCGACCCGGTCGAACACCGGGTCCAGGGCTTGCGGGGCGAAGTCGTAGTCCCAGACCAGGCCGACCGCGATGCGCGAGCTGTGCAGCTGGGCCACCACGTCGTTCGCGTGCGCCGGCGTGAGCACGACCCGCACGTCCGGGTGGCGCTCCCGGTACGCGCGGATCGTGAGCGGGACCAGGTCCGCGCCCGCGGTGGGGAAGGCGCCGAGGTGCACCTCCTGCACGCCCGCGCCGAGGCGGCGGAGCTCGTCCTCGATCGCGTCCATCTCGGCGAGCAGCCGCGTGGTCCGGCCGGCCAGCAGCTCGCCGGCCGGGGTGAGGCGGATACCCCGCGGTAGCCGCTCGAGCAGCGGCACGCCGGCCTCCCGCTCCAGGATCGCCATCTGCTGGGAGACGGCCGGCTGGCTCAGGAAGAGCGCCGACGCGGCCGCCGTGAACGACCCGCCTTCCGCCACCGCCGTGAAGATTCGCAATCGCCGCAGGTCAAGCACGCCTCCTGACCCTACTCGGCCGCCGTCTCGGCGGGAAATCCCTCCCATCGGCGGAACAGGCGGTGCTCGATCTCGAACTGGTCGAGGACCTTGCCCGCCGTGTGCCGCAGCAGGTCGTCGATCGTGACCGGGCGGTGGTAGAAGGCCGGCACGGGCGGCATGATCACGCCGCCGGCCAGCGTGACCGTCTCCATGTTCCTGATGTGGATGAGGTTCAGCGGCGTCTCCCTGGTGACGAGGACGAGCCGGCGGCGCTCCTTGAGGCACACGTCGGCCGCCCTGGTCAGCAGATCGCCGGTGTTCCCGGTGGCCACCGCGGCCAGGGTCCGCATCGAGCACGGCACGACGACCATGCCGGCCACGGCGAACGAGCCCGACGCGATGGCCGCCGCGAGGTTGTCCGGCTCGTAGGTGACGTCCGCGAGCGCGGTGAACCCGCTTTCGGCGCCGTCGCCCATCTCGGCCGCGATGCTGCGTCCGGCGCCCCGGGACAGCACTAGGTGGATCTCCAGGCCGGGGACCTCGCGCAGCGCTCGCAGGACGGCCAGGCCGAGTTGCGGCGCACTCGACCCGGATATTCCGACGATCAGCCGCCGCGGGTGGTCCGCCATTGTCATACCGTAGCCTCCGGCGCGTGCGGCGCGGCCTCGCGTACGTGCGGCGCGACCGGGTCCGGCGCGTCGGCGAGTCGCGGCCGGACGACGTGATTGACGATCAGGTGCAGCACGACAAGGAGGACGGGGCCGTCGAGCAGCGGCTGCGCGAAGATCTGCCGCACGATCAGCGGGAAATGCGCGAGCGTGCTGTCGGCGACGAAAAGGCCGCCGATCGAGATCATGAAGGCCGGGCCGAGCACGAGGAAATTAAGCTGGTCCCATTCGACGCGGCTGAGGGATTCCACGGCGCTCATCGCCAGCACGCCGAAAAGAATGATCGCGGACGCGGCGATCACATTACTCGGAATGCTGACGAAAATCGCGTCGAATTTGAGGATCGGCCCATGATCTCAGGAATTCCCGCTGGCGAGGTCGCCTACTACGGGTACGTCACCACGTCGCTCGGGCCGCCGAAGCTGGAGCTTACCGCCGCGCCGGTGCCGTTGATGACCGATTGGATGCCGCCCGAACCGTTGAGGAACACGGTCAGGATGTCGTGGAACTTAACGCCCGAGGTCTCGGGCGCCTGGAAGGCCATGGCGTTCTCGATGTTCACAGCCTGGTCGAAATAGGAGTAGCTGCCCATGCCGTAACCCGTGAACGAGGTGACGCTCGACGGGAGGTAGAAGGCCGGGTAGCCGTCCTGGGTGCCGCTGGACATCCAGGACGCCTGGCTGGGCACCTCGTACGGGTTCTCGTTCTGGAAGAAGATGACGTCGCCGCCCTGGCCGTTCCAGATCGTCTCGTACTGCTGGAAGTGTTCGATCGCGAGGCCGTTCGCCGTGACGTTGCCGCCGTTGACCACGAGTCCGGTCGCGGACTGGTCACCCGTCCAGCCGCCGGCGCCCGCGCCGTGGTCAGCGCGCCACACCCACGCGTCGTCGATGATCGAGTTGTTGCTGTTGTCGACGAACGCGCTGGCCACCGTGCCGGCTTCGGCGCCGCCAACGCGGAAGAACACGTCGTCGACGGCGAACGCGGCGAAGGCGGCGGCGAACGCGGTGAACACCGCGAAGAACGTCAGCGGCACAACCGGCCACGCAGCCGTAAGGCCACGAACGGGATCTCCATCCTCACCCCCGGCAATGCCACCCGGCCGGGAGCACCGACTTACCGGCCTCGCGGCTAGCCCGCCGCGCGGTCTCCCGAGCGCCCGGTGAGCGTGCCGTCGAGAAAACGTTCCATCGGCAACGTCGCGGCGCCCAGCGCGACCGCGTCCGGGCCGAGCTCGCCGAGCTGGATCGACGTCTGGGCGAACCGGTGCGTCAGCGAGTGCTGCCGCGCGGCCTCCCGGATCGTCGGCAGCAGTCGCTCGCCGAGCAGCAGCCCGGCCCAGCCACCCAGGATGATGCGCTCGGGTCCGAACAGGTTCACCAGGTCGGCGATGCCCGCTCCCAGGTAGAGCGCGGTCTCCTCCAGGACCGCGGTCGCGTGCTCGTCATTGGCGGCGACCAGCGCCGCCAGCGCGGATTCCTCGTCCGCGGCCCCGCCCGCGCCATCCGCGCCGCCCGCGCCCGGCAGCGGCTGCCCGTATCGTTCCAGGATCGCCTCCGCGCCGACGTAGGCTTCCAGGCAGCCGCGCGACCCGCAGCGGCAGCGCCGTCCGCCCACCTCGACCGTCGTGTGCCCCCACTCGACACCGGTCGAGGTGCCGCCCGGACCCGGGGATCCGCCGGTGACAATGCTCGCGCCCATGCCGGAGCCCATCAGGCACACCACGGCCTGACGCGCACCGCGCCCCGCCCCGAACCACAGTTCGGCCTGTCCCATCGTCTTGGCCCCGTTGTCGATGTAACGCGGGAAATCGCCGGCGGACTGCAGCAGTCGCCCGAACGGCACCGCGTCCCACCCGTACGTCTGCGCGTAGACGAGGGCGCCCGCGCCCTCGTCCTCCACCATGCCCGGAACGCCGATTCCGGCGCCGAGCACGGCTGAGGGCGCGCAGTCACCGTCCGCGAGCACGCTGGCAAGCCCGGCGGAGACCCGGTCGACGACCACGTCAATGCCGTGTTCCTTGGGATCGAGGGCGTAGTCGGCGCTCGCGCGCACCGCCATCATCATGTCGAACATCTCGACCCGTACCCGCGTCTCGCCGACGTCCACGCCGATCACGCGCCCGTAACCGGGGTCCATCCGCAGCAGCGCACGGGGCCGCCCGACGTCGGAGTCCACGGAACCCGCCTCCGTAACGATCCCGTCGCTGATCAGCTCGCGCACGACGTTGCTGACGGATGCGGTGCTGAGTCCGGTGGCCCAGCTGAGGTCCTGCCGGCTGCACGGCTGTCCGAAGAAAAGCGACCACAAGAGGACGGAGCGGTTGTCTCTGCGCAGGTCCCGGACGGTCGATCGTCTACGCTCCGCCACCGCTCACATCGCCCCCATATTCTGGCACTTATAACAAGTACGCAGTGTAACTGGTCCGCGATGCCGCCCAGGCCAGCGGGCTCCGCCACCGCCGGAACCTCTGCCGGAACCTCAGCCGTAGCCTCGGCGGCTACCTCAGCCAGCGCCCCGGCCGGATCGCCGTCGAGAACCGCGGGACGCCCCGAACCCCGCAACCCCGAACCCTCCAACCCGGAACCCCGCAGCCCGGAACCCCGCAGCCCGGAATCTCGCAGTCCCGTGGCCACGCCCGCGACGACGGCGGCGACGGCCGGCACGAGCCCGCAAACGAGCATGCCCGCCCGGGCGCCGAAGTGGCTCGTGACCGCGCCGATGACCGGCGCGCCGATCGGCGTCCCGCCGACGAACACCAGCATGTACAGCCCCATTATCCGCCCGCGCAGCTCGGGCTCGACGGCGAGCTGCACGAACGAGTTCGCCATCGACTGGAACGCCAGGTTCACGAACCCCATCGCGACCAGCAGCGGCAAGAACAAGACCATGGAAGGCGCCAGCGCCGCCACCGCCTGGGCCACCCCGAACGCGCACCCGCCCACCACGATGAAACGCCACCGTGGTCGCGCCGCGGCCCCGGCCAGCAGGGCGCCGGCCGCCGAGCCGACCGCGAGCACGATGTTGAACATGCCGTACGTCCCGGCGCTGCCGTGGAAGGCCGACTTTGCCATCGCGGTCAGCACGATCGGGAAGTTGAGCCCGAACGTTCCCACCATCCCCACCAGGAAAATCGTCCACAGCACGTCCGGCCGCCGTCGCACGTACCGCACCGCCGTCAGCAGCGAGCCGGGGGCGCGGGGGACGGCCGGCGCGGGCACCATGTCGGACGGCCGCAGCCGCAGCAGCCCGATCGTCGGGCCGAGGTAGCAGGCCGCGTTGACCGCGAACGCCCAGCCCGGGCCCACGCTCACGATCAGCACGCTCGAAATGGCCGGCCCGATGAGCCGGGTGGACTGGAACACCGCGGCGTTCAGCGCGATCGCGGCCGGCAGCTGTCCGGGCGGCGCCACCTCGGCGACGAACGCCTGCCTGGCCGGCGCGTCGAACGCGAAGACGAGTCCGCTCGCGAAGGCGAACGCGTACACGTCGCCCGGCCGGGTCAGGCCGGCGATCGTGATGGCCGCGAGCATCCCCGTCGCGATGGCGTTGAGCGTCTGTGTGGTGAGCAGGATGCGCCGCTTGGGCAGCCGGTCGGCCACGCCGCCGGCGTGCAGGCCGAGCACCAGGATCGGCAGGAACTGCAGCGCCATCGTCACGCCGACGGCGGTCGAGCTGTGCGTCAGCGTGAAGATCAGCCAGTCCTGTGCGATGCTCTGCATCCACGTGCCGATGTTCGCCATGCTCTGGCCGGTCAGGTAGATGCGGTAGCCGCGCGAAGTGAGGGCGGCGAAGGCGCCTCTCGGTTGCCGAATGCTTTCGGCCGTGGTCACGGGGGCCTTCCTGTAGTTAGTTATCCTCGCTAACATTCTCGGCGACGCACGGCTATAGTGACGCCAAATCACCTGTCTAACTGTTATTGCGAACCTCTATGACAAGCTATGACCCGCAGCTCCTGGCGACCTTCCTGGCGGTCGAGCAGACGGGCAGCTTCACGCGGGCCGCCGTCCGGCTCGGCATCCAGCAGCCGACGGTCAGCCAGCACATCCGGCGGCTCGAGGAACAGGTCGGCCGGACGCTGGTGCTGCGCGACACCCACTCGGTGGCGCTGACCGCCGACGGCGAGGCGATGACCGGCTTCGCCCGCAACATTCTCGCCGCCCACGAGCAGGCGTCCGCCTACTTCAGCGGCGCCCGCCGCCGCGGGCGGCTGCGCATCGGCATCTCCGACGACCTCGCGCTGACGCGGCTGCCGCAGATCCTCCGGGACTTCCGCCGCGAGAACCCGCTCATCGACTTCGACCTCACCGTCGACCAGAGCGGCGTGCTGCACGAGCGGCTCGAAGGCGACAAGCTGGACGTGTTCATCGGCAAGCGCCCGAGCGGCGAGGGCCGCGGGCAGCTCGTGAAGCGCGACCGGCTCGTCTGGGTGGGCACGCCGTCCACGAAGCTCGACATGACCCGGCCGCTGCCGCTGGCCGTGTACCCGGCGCCGAGCATCTCGCGTGGCGAGATGCGCCGCGCCCTTACCCGTGCCCACGTGCCGTACCGCAGCGCCTGCGTCTGCCGGGGCGTGAACGGCCTGATCGCCGCGGTCGCCGCGGGCGTCGGCATCTCGGCGCTCGCGGCCAGCCTCGTCCCCGCGCAGCTGACCAGGCTCGGCCCCGCGCACCGGCTCCCCGAGCTCGGCACGATCGACCTCGTCTTGCTGACCAGCCCGCGCAGCGGGCACCGGCCGGTGGTGCGCGCGCTCACCGAGACCGTGCTAGCCAGCGGCTCGAAGTCGCTCGCGTACCGCGAAGATCCAACCCATGCTCCCTAACGCGCCCCGCTGACTCCCCCCGGCCCGCCCGCCCGCGGTCAGGTCAGCGCCGCAAGCCCCGGCCGATCGCCTCGATAATCGCCGGGCGCAGCCGCGCCACGCTGACGATCGCGTCGACCGATCCGACGTCGACCGCTCGCTGGATGGAGTGGATCCGGTCGAACTCCGCGGCCACCTCGCCCAGCTTCTCCGCCCGCACGGACGCCCGCACGTCGGCGAGCGCCTCGGTCAGCGCGGCCCGCTCGGCGCCGCTGGTCTCCGCCGCCCGGGCCTGCAGGTCGGTGACCCGGGGGTCGGTCACCGTGCGGCCCCGCACCTCGCCGGCGAACACGACGGCCGCGGCCGGCGCGCCCCCGAGCACCGAGGCGAACGAGCCTTCCAGGGCCAGCACGGTCATGTTCGGGTTGAGCGTCTTGGAGAACACCACGAACGCGCCGCCGTGGTACCGCGAGATCACGCAGAACACGATCGGGCCGTCGAAGTTGACGATCGCCCGGCCGATCTCGGCACCGTACTCGAGCTGCAGCTTCCGCATCGACTCGGGCGAGCCGTCGAACCCGGACAGGTTCGCGAGCACGACCAGCGGGCGGTTGCCGGACGCGGCGTTGATCGCCCGCGCGGTCTTCTTCGACGACTGCGGGAACAGCGTCCCGGCCGTGTAGGCGTCGGGACCGTCGGTGGGCGGGAATCCGCGCCGCGGCACCGACCGCGACTCGATGCCGATCAGGCAGACCGGCCAGCCGCCGATGTGCGCGTCCTGCACCACCGAGGTGTCGGCGTCGGCCATGCCGGTCCACCGCTCGAGCACCGGGTGGTCCTGGTCCGATAGCGCCCGCATCACCGTCCGGATGTCGAACGGTTTCTTCCGGTCCGGGTTGTGGGTGGCCGAGAAGATCTCCCCGACCGACGCGAAGTCGGTGCCCGCCGCCGCGTGCGGGTAACCGGAGATGTCCCGGTCAGCGGCGTCGTTCGTGGCCGCCCGCCGGGGCCCCGTCTCACCCGGCGCGATGTACGTGTGGTCGTAGTGCGCCATCAGGATGTCGCACGCGGCGGCCAGGGTCGGCGCCCAGTACTGGGCCTGGCCGTTGGGCCCCATCACCCGGTCGTAGCCGCCGATGCCGAAGTTGTCCTCGGCCGACACCCCGCCGGAGAAGTCGAGCGACTGCTTGCCGGTGAGCACCATCGCCGAGTCGGGCGTCATCACGAGGATGCCCTTGGTGTGCATGAGCATCGTGGCCTCGGCGTTCCAGTACGGCTGGGCGCCGACGTTGATCCCGGCGACCACGATGTTGATCTCGCCGCCCGCCTGGGTGAACTCGACGATCCGCTTCAGCGCGGCCGCCACCCAGTCCATGTTCTCGGTGCCGGACGTCATCGAGATCCGGGCGCCCGACGACAGCGCGAACCACTCAAGCGGCACGTCCAGCCGCTCGGCCAGGTCGAGCGCGGCGATCACGCGCGCGCACTCCGGCTCCGACAGCGCGCCGAGCGACTTGGTCGGGTCGCCGAGCAGCACCACGCGCGTCACGCCTTCCGGGTGCCGCTCGGTCGGCGCGGAGACCACCCCGGCGACGATCGCCGCCGAGTTCTTGCCCTTGGGCCGGTCCACGGGGACGAGCGTCCCGCGGTCGTCGAGGTCGTGCTCGGTGAACCGGCCGTCCGGGCCGGCCAGCAGGCCGGTCAGCTCGTACGGGTACAGGTTGCCGCGCCGCGCCGCGCGCAGCACCTTCTGCCGGTAGTCGTCGAGCGGCAGCACCGGGTCGGCCGGCGGCGGGCCGATGTGCAGCCGCACGCTTTCGCCCGCGTCCGCGGTGACCCGCACGGACGTCTCGGCCAGCTCGCCGGCCGGGCCGCGGCGGCGGGCCACGAACTGGACCTCTTCGAGGCCGGCGCCCGACACGGTGGGCCGGATCCGGTGCACCAGGGACTCCAGCTCCGCGACGCTGAACTCGCTGGCGGGCCACACGTACAGCATGATCCGGTTGGTGTCGAAGCGCCCCCGCGGCGGCCGCTGCGACTGGACGATGCGGATCGCGTCGAGGCAGCCGGCCAGCACGTTCTCCAGCTCGGGCAGCGCGACCAGCCTGCCGTCCGCCTCGCGCAGCGGCGTCAGGTCCCTGACTTGCCCCATCGCCACCAGCCGCTCGTCGGCCTTGTTGCTCTTGGCCACGGCCCTGAACAGGTAGATCTCCTCGTCCACGGACGGCAGCCGGGTCAGGTCGAACTCGCGCAGCCGGTCAAGCTGCAGGCGCTGCGCGGTCTGCGGATGCAGCCCGCGGATCAGCCGGTCCTCCGCCAGCGTCCCTTCCCCGCCCCCCGCCGGGCTCGTCTCGTTCCCGCCCCCCGCCGGCCGGAACGTGAAGTGGTGCTGCATGGCGGCGCCGCGGGTGCCGGCGACCGTGACGGTGATCCGCCGGATACCCGCGGGCAGCGGCCGGACCGTCAGCACGTCGCTGATCCGCGCCGCGAGCTCGTCGGCGTCCGGCTGCCCCTCCCAGGTCACATACAGGTCGGCGACCACGCCGCCGGCCGGCATCCCGGCCGCCAGCTCGCCGACGGCGGCGACCGCGCCGGGCAGCCCTCCGCCGCGCGTCGCGGTGGCGGCGAGCAAGGTTTCGTCGCCATTGCCCCGGTACTGCGCGGTGACGAATCGGCAGCCCGCGACCTCACGCGCGACGACCTCGGTGAGACTGCGGTTGCCGTAGTACCGCCGCGTCAGCACCTCGAGCAGCGTCGCGTGGTCGACGTCCCGGCTGATCCGCTGGCCGATCAGCCGCACCAGCGGCTCGGAGCTGGCCACCATCGCCTGGATCCGCTCGGCGCGATCCGCCGCGTCCGGGTCACGGTCCAGGTAGCGCAGGTTGGCCCGTATCGCGGCGTAGACCTTGGCCCGGCTGCGGCGCTGCAGCGGCTGGGCGAACCAGCGGAACACGACGCCGCG
>DASZKN010000275.1:0-11560 GCA_035552855.1 Trebonia sp.
GTCGGCTCCGCTCGGCTTGATCACGAACAAGTCCGCGCCGGGCACGCGGCCGGACACGTTCCCCGCCGTCCACACCACGAGCCCGTACCTGGTCAGCTCGCTGTGCAGCTCGGCGACATCTTTGCGCACCCGCTGGATCGCGTCGTCGGCCTTCTTGTCGTCACTCGCCACCGAGGGCCTCCTTCCTGAGCGCGTTCAGGCGGTGCATCACATCGTTGCCGCCGCTGCCGGCGCCGCCGCTGCCACCGCTGTCGCTGCCGCCGCGCCCGAAGTAGTCGTGCAACCGCTCGTATTCCGCGTAGAGGCGGTCGTACACATCGGCGGCGGCCGTGTCCGGCTCGTAGACCCGGTCGCCGCGGCCGCCCATCGCGTCGCCCGCGGCGTTGACGTCCGGGTAGGCGCCGGCCGCGACCGCGGCGTGGATAGCCGAGCCGAGGGCCGGGGCCTGGTCGCTCGCGCAGGTCTCGATCCGCATGCGCAGCACGTCGGCGTACGTCTGCATCAGGAACTCGTTGCGCAGCAGGCCGCCGGCCGCGACGAACTCGGTGACGGGGACGCCGCTGGCGGCGAAGGTCTCGACGATCTTCCGGGTGCCGAAGGCGGTCGCCTCGATCAGCGCCCGGTACACCTCTTCCGGCCGGGTGGACAGCGTCATGCCGAGGATGAGCCCCGACAGGGTGTGGTCCACGAGCACCGACCGGTTCCCGGACTCCCAGTCCAGGGCGATCAGGCCGTGACCGCCGGGCGGCTGCTTGGCCGCCAGGGCGGTGAGGTGCTCATGGATCGACTGGCCGGCCCGCTGCGCCGCGGCGTGATAGCCCGGCGGCACGAACCTGTCCGCGAACCAGGCGAAGATGTCGCCGACGCCGGACTGGCCGGCCTCGTAGCCGTAGAGGCCGCGGACGATGCCGCCGTCGACGACACCGCACATGCCGGGGACCTCGGCGCGGTTGCCGGAGTTCATGACGTGGCAGGTCGACGTGCCCATGATCGCGACCATCTGCCCGGGCTTGACGGCCTGCGCGGCCGGGGCGGTGACGTGCGCGTCGACGTTCCCCACGGCGACCGCGAGGCCGGGCCGGAGGCCGGTCCACTCGGCCGCCCGCTCGGTCAGCGTGCCGGCTTTGGCACCGAGGTCGGCGATCGGCGCGTCGAGCTTGTCGTCGGCGAAGCCCCCGAAGTCCGGGTTCAGCGCGGCGAGGAAGTCGCTGTCCGGGTAGTGGCCGTCCTGGTAGATACCCTTGTACCCGGCGGTGCAGGCGTTGCGGACGTAGGTGCCGGTGAGCTGCCAGATAATCCAGTCGGCGGCTTCGGTCCAGTGATCCATCCGGTCGTAGATCTCGGGGTCTTCCTCGAGCAACTGGAGTGCCTTGGCATACTCCCACTCGGAGGAGATCGCGCCGCCGTAGCGGGGCAGCCACGACTCGCCGCGCTCGCGGGCAAGCGCGTTGATTCGGCCGGCCTGCGCCTGAGCGGCGTGGTGCTTCCAGAGCTTGGCGTACGCGTGCGGGCGGCCGGCGTACTCGGGCAGCTCGCACAGGGGCGTGCCGTCCCTGAGAGCGGGCAGCACCGTGCATGCGGTGAAGTCGGTGCCGATCCCGATGATGTCGCCCGGATCGATCCCTGTTGCTGTTATCACTTCGGGGACCGCGTGCTTGAGAACGCCGACGTAGTCGGCCGGCACCTGGAGCGCCCACTCGGGTGGGAGTTCGGCTGCGGCCTTGCCGCCGTTCTCGTTGTCTTTGTCACTGTTATCAGATCCGGCAGGCAGGGACCGATCGATCACCCCGTGGGGGTATGTGTAGACGGCCGCGCCGGCTTCGGCGCCGTCGCTGACCCGCACCACGACCGCCCGGCCGGAAAGGGTCCCGAAATCCACGCCGATTACGTACCGCTCGCCGCTCATGCACCCCTCACTTCACAGGGCACTGGTGTGACCGGTCACATCCGTGCCTTCACTATTCCAGCAACGTGTATCACAGTCAACCGCCGACGTCCCTGGGGGGTAAGCCCCGGGCGACGGCCATGGGGAAAAGGGTCAGTTTGCGCCGAGGCGCGCAGGCGGGCGTGAGGGCGGGGGAACTACCGAGGCGCGGATGACCAGGCGGGGGATTACCACGGTGGGCGAAGCCAGCGCTGAACCGGGGACCACAGCCGAGCCGGGGGGCACCAGCGAACCGGGGACCACAGGCGCGGCGGGGACCGGCGGCGGCGTCGCGCCGTGGATCGTGTCGACCAGCATGTCCACGCAGCGTTTGCCTAGCTCCGCGAAGTCCTGGCGCACCGTCGTCAGCGGCGGCCAGAAGTGGGCCGACTCCGGGATGTCGTCGAAGCCGGCCACGCTCACGTCGCGGGGCACGTCCAGGCCCGCCTCGCGGAACGCGTGGATCAGGCCCAGCGCCATCTGGTCGTTGGACGAGAACACGGCGGTGAACTCGCCCGTGCCCGCACCGGCCACGAGGTCCCGGCCGATCGCGTAGCCGGAGTCCGCCGTCCAGTCGCCGAACACCGGCGCCAGCGCCGGAAGGCCGGCCAGTTCCAGTTCGGAAGCGTGCGCCCGCAGCCGGGACTGGGCGTCGTTCCAGCCCGGCGGGCCGGCGAGGTGCAAGATCCGCTCGTGCCCCTGCCCGATCAGGTAGCGCATGATCATCCGCACGCCCGCCTGCTGGTCCACCGAGGCGACCGGCACGCCGCCCGAGTCGCGCTGCTCACCCTGGGCGGCCACGATCGGGACCTTCAGCGGCAGCGACGCCAGGTGGGACAGCACCGCGGTCCGCGGCGCGACGATGACGATCCCCTCCACGTCCTGGCCGAGCAGGTCCTCGACGGCCGCGGTGATCGCGTCCGGCGAGACCGACGCGAGATGCGCGACGGTCGCGTAGAAGCCCCGGTCGCGGGCCGCGTCCTCGACCGCGCTGACGCTGCTCGCCGGGCCGTAGTGCGAGCCGACCGCCGCGGCGAGCACGCCGATCGTCTCCGACCGGCGCATGGACAGCATCCGGGCGGCCCGGCTCGGCCGGAACTGCAGTTCCTCCATCGCGACGAGCACGCGCGTCCTGGTGTCCGCGCGCACGCTCGGATGCCCGTTGAGCACCCGTGACACCGTCTGATGAGAAACGCCGGCAAGACGTGCCACATCCCGGATGCTGGCCGAACGCGGCCTGGTGTCGCTCATATTGCCCGGGGTCCCGGCATCACGCGCACAAAAAGAGCATGACACACGCAGAGCAATGCTGTTACCGGTCACAGCAACGCTGCGTCAAGTCTTGACATTAATCGCGATAAGGGGTCTTTATGGCGTGTTGGAAGATTTTTGTTCGCGTTCTGCTGCGAGTGAGCCTGAATGAACACTGTCGTTTCCGGGCGCTTGCGCCTGGCCGCCGCCAGCGCGGCCACGCTGCTTGTCGCACTCGGATTTCCGCAACTAGCCCAGGCCGCCAGCCACCAGGCTGGCGGGGGCACCGCCGCCGCGAGCGCGGCCAAGGCACCCGGCACGGCCAAGGCACCCGGCGCCGCGAAGGCGGCCGGCGCGGCCAGCACCGCCGCGGCGGCCGGCGCGGCGTCGTCCGCTAACCGGGCCGAGGGCCGCGCCGCGCAGTCGAAGCCGTCCGGCACCGACGCCTCCTGCCCGGCCACGAGCAGCGCCGGCGCGGCCGACGCGGCCGTCAGCGCGCCCACCCGGGCCCGCGCGATCGGCGGCAGCGCGTCCGCGACCGTGGTCTGGTGCCCGCCGTCGGCCGGCGCGAGCCAGGTGGTCAGCTACACGGTCACGGCCAGCCCCGGCGGCAGCAGCGTCACCGCCACCGTGCCGAACGACTGGGCGATCATCGACGGGCTGACCAACGGCACGTCCTACACGTTCACGGTCACCGCCAACACCAAGGCGGCCAGCGGCGGCCAGGCCCAGACGACCGCCACCGGGCCCGCCACGCCGCAGCCGATCGCGCAGCCGCGGAACGTCCTGAAGGGCGCGTCCCAGACCGTCGGCTACGACCAGTACTCGATGCTGATCGGCGGCAAGCGCGTCTACATCACGGCCGGCGAGTTCGACCCGTGGCGCACGCCCAGCCCGAGCCTGTGGCTCGATGACCTGCAGAAGATGAAGGCCGACGGCTACGACGCGGTCACCGTCTACTTCGACTGGGACTACAACTCCCCCGCCCCCGGCGTGTACGACTTCGGCGGCGTCCGCGACTACAACACGTTCCTGAACATGGCGCAGCAAGCCGGGCTGTACGTGATCGCCCGGCCCGGCCCGTACATCAACGCGGAGACCGACGGCGGCGGCATCCCGTCCTGGGTGCTCACCGCGCCGAACGGCTACCGCGCCTACACCCAGCCATATCTCAGCGCCGCGCTGCAGTGGCTGTCCGAGATCAACCCGGTCATCGCCGCCCACCAGGTCACCAACGGCGGCAACGTGATCGCCTACCAGGTCGAGAACGAGTACGCCAGCCACGGCACGAACGCCCAGCAGTACATGGCCGCCATCGAGCAGCAGGCCAAGTCCGACGGCATCAACGTGCCGTTCACGTTCAACCAGTGCTGCGGTTCCCAGACCTTCACGTCGGGCCTCGGCGCGGTCAACATCAGCGGCACCGACAACTACCCGCTCGGCTTCGACTGCGCGAACCCGAGCAACTTCGGCCAGCCGCAGTCCGGCTACCCGGTCTACGCCGAAGAGCCCGTTTACCTCCCCGAGTACCAGGGCGGCTCGTTCGACGGCTGGGGCGGCGCGGGCTACGACGACTGCTATACGATGACGGGCCCCGATTTCGAGAACGTCTACTACAAGGACAACATCATCCAGGGCGCGACCATGCAGAGCTACTACATGGGCGTCGGCGGGACCAACTGGGGCTGGCTCCCGGCCCCGCAGGTGTACTCCTCGTATGACTACGGCGCGGGGATCCGCGAGACGGGCGAGATCGGGACGCCCAGCAACCCCAACGACATCGTGGGCTCGAAGTTCGGCGAGAACAAGCTGATCAACGACTTCGAGACGTCGGTCGCGCCGGTTACCCAGACGGTGCCCGCCGCTGCCCCGGCGGCCGACAACCCGGCCATCACGACCCTCGACCGGGTCAACCCGGGCGATTCCACCCAGTTCGTCTACGTCCGGCAGTCCGACGCGACCTCGACGGCGACGGCCAACACGCACATCGCGCTGAACCTGAACCCGGCGACGAGCTACACCTACGACGACGCGAACAGCGCGCTGGCCTACACCGGCAACTGGACGCACGCGACCGCCGGCAACAGCAACTACACCGGCGGCGACTACGACAGCACCGAGTCGTGGAGCACGGAGGCCGGCGGTGCGGCGACGGTCACGTTCACCGGCCCGGCCGTGCAGTGGATCGGGCCGAAGAACAACAACGGCGGCATCGCCGACGTGTCCATCGACGGCAAGCAGGTCGCGACCGTCGACACCTACAGCGCGTCCGGCAAAGAGTACAAGCAGGTGCTCTACGCCGCGAGCGGCCTGTCGTCCGGCAGCCACACGCTGACGATCACCGTGACCGGGAACAAGGACTCGGCGTCGTCGGCGGACACGGTCGTGGTGGACGCGATCAACGTGCCGACCGCCGCCGAGCTCTCCGGCTACTTCCCGCAGGTCCCGCAGTCCGGCACGATCACGCTCAAGGGCCGCGACTCGCGGCTGCTCGTCGCCAGCTACAAGTTCGGCGGCCAGGACCTGGTGTACTCGACCTCAGAGGTCATGACGCAGGCCACGATCGGCGGCCAGGACACGGCGTTGCTCTATGACCCGCAAGGCACCGACGGCGAGACCGTGCTGCACTACACCAGTCAGCCTAACGTTTCCGTGGTAGCTGGCTCGGTCACCAGCACCTGGGATGCCAGCAGCGGCGACCTGCGGCTGGACTACGTCCACGGCGGGCTGGCCGAGGTGAAGATCACCGGCGGCGGCACCACGCCGCTGGAACTGCTGCTCGCGGACACCAGTACTGCCGAGGAGTTCTGGCCGGAGACGACCAGCGCCGGGCCGGTGCTCGTCGAGGGCGGCTACCTCGTGCGCACAGCCACGGTCAGGAACGGCACGCTATCCCTGACCGGTGACACCACCAAGGCGAGCAGCCTGACGGTGTGGGCAGCTGGCAGCGTCCGTTCAGTGGAATGGAATGGACGGTATGTCGCGGTTAGGCGGAGCGCGGACGGGGCGCTGACCGGCACCGTCGGCGGGCCGCGGGCTGTGAGCCTGCCGAAGCTGACGAACTGGAAGTTCGCGGCGGAGGCGCCCGAAGCGCAGCCCGGGTTCGACGACAGCGACTGGACGCTGGCCGACCACCCGGTGTCCAACGCCAGTTCGCCGTCCACGCCGGTGCTGTACGCGTCGGACTACGGGTACGACCACGGGTTCACCTGGTACCGCGGGCACTTTGCCGGCCAGCAGAGCACGGCGGGTTCGGCGACCGGCGTCACGCTGACCGCGGACGGCATCTCGCCGACAGGGGCGTACTCGGTATGGCTGAACGGCGCGTTCCTCGGCTCCGGCTCGGCGGCCGGGGCGCAGTCGCAGACGTTCACCTTCCCGCCGGGGTCGGTCGTGGCCGGCCAGGACAACGTGATCGCGGTGCTCGTCGAGAACACCGGCAACCCGGAGGGGCCGTCCGGCGAGAAGACCGGCCTGTACAAGGCGTCGCTGACCGGGTCGACCGCGCCGGTCACGTGGCGGCTGATGGGCGACCCGGGCGGGTCGACCCTGCAGGACCCGGTGCGGGGCATCATGAACGCGACCGGGCTGTTCGGCAGCGACAACGGCTGGGACCTGCCCGGTTACCCGGACGCGTCGTGGACGAACGTCTCGCTGCCGGACAACTGGTCGGCGCGCGGCGCGCCGGCGGGCATCGGCTGGTACCGGACCACGTTCTCGCTGCACCTGCCGGCGTCGTCCTACGTGCCGGTCGACGTGCAGATCGGCGGCCCCGGGCCGGGCGCGGGGACGGCCAACTACCGGGCGTTCATCTATGTGAACGGCTGGCTGGCCGGCCGGTACGTGAACAACGCCGGGCCGCAGCACCAGTTCTACGTCCCGGCCGGGATCCTGAAGGACGACGGGCCCAACACGCTGGCGATCGCCGTCTGGGGCCTGGACCAGGCGGGCGGCGGCCTCGACGCGGTGTCGCTCGTGACGGCCGGCGACCAGGCGGGCGGCCTGCCGATCGCGCCGGTCGCGAGCCCCGGCTACAACGCGGCCGTGTACGGCGCGCCGACCGGGCCGGCGCCGACGCTCGCCGCGGTGCCGTCGACCGCGCTGGCCACATCCTCGTTCACCGTCAAGGAGACGCTGCGCGATCCGGCGGGCGCGCCGCTGCGGGACGCGTCGCTCGCGCTGAACGCGCCGCCGGGGTGGACGGTCACGCCGTCCGGCTCTCGTCCGGTGGGCACGGTCCGGCCGGGCTCGTCGGCGTCCGCCACGTTCACGGTGACCGCGCCGTCGGCGGGGCTGTCGGCGGGGGCGAACAGCCTGCTGGCTTCCGCGACGTACGACGGGACGCGCTCGCTGCTGGCGACGGCGACGGTGAACGTGCCGGCGTCCTCGCTGGCGGCGACGTTCAACAACACCGGGATCACCGACGACTCGGATATGAACCCGTCGGCGGACTTCACCGGGTTCGACGGTGAGGGAACGTCGTACTCGGCGCAGGGGCTGGCGGCCGACAACCTGACGCCGGGCGCCACCGTGAGCGCGGGCGGCCTGTCGTTCACCTGGCCCGACGTGCCGTCCGCGCAGCCGGACAACACGATGGCGCAGGGGCAGACGATCGCGGTATCGGGCAGCGGGTCGACGCTCGGGTTCCTGGAGGCGGCGAACAACTCGGCGGAATCCGGGACGGGCACGATCTACTACACCGACGGGACGACGCAGACGTTCACGCTGTCGGCCGGCAACTTCTGGTACGCGTCGGGGGCGAACGGGAACCCGGCGCAGACCCAGGTGGCCGCGGTGAACTACGCGAACTACCCGTCCGGCTCCTCGGGGCACACGATCTACGTGTTCGAGCAGAACGTGGCGCTCCAGTCCGGCAAGACGATCGAGGCGGTGACGCTGCCGAGCCTCGGCAGCGTCGCGGGCTACAACCCGGCGCTGCACGTCTTCGCGATGGCGGTCGGCGGGTAAGGGGCCGGCGCTCCGGCGGCTTTTTCGAGGCGGGGCGGGGCGGGGCGACGAGCGCGGCCCGGCGTGGCGGCGGGCCGCGCCTATGCTGTACGCATGCCAGCGCGAGCGGAGACGACGAGCTCCGGCGGGACGCCGGCCGCGAGCGCCGCGGACCGCGCCTACGCGTTCGTCAAGCAGCAGATCGTCAGCGGCGGGTACGCGGGCGGCACGCTGATCTCCGAGGGCGAGGTGTCCGCCGCCGTCGAGGTGTCGCGGACGCCGGTCAGGGAGGCGTTCCTGCGGCTGGAGGTCGAGGGCCTGCTCCGGCTGTACCCCAAGCGCGGCGCCCTCGTCGTCCCGGTGTCGGCGGGCGAGATCCGCGACGTGCTCGACGCACGCCTGGTGATCGAGCAGCACGCCGCGCGGACCGCCATCGGCGCGGGCCGCCACCGCGAACTGGCCGCCGAACTCCGCGCGATCCTCGGCAAGCACAACGACCCGACGGTCGCGCGTGACGCCGCCCGGTTCACCGAACTCGACCAGCGGTTCCACGGGGCGCTGGTCGGCGCCGCGGGCAACCGCCTGCTCGCGGGCTTCTACGTGACGCTGCGGGACCGCCAGCTGCGCATGGGCACCGCCGCGCTGCTGCGCGACCCGGACCGGTACGACGCCATCCTCGCCGAGCACGCCGCCCTGGCCGACCTTCTCGAAGGCGGCGACGCGGAAGCGGTCAGCGGCGCCATCACCGAGCACCTGGCCGCCACCAAGGCGGCGCTCGCCGCCCTGTAAGCCGCTATAAGCGTTACCGCGCTACGTGACCATCGCCACATCAGTTTGCAGCTTAGATACAAGATAGATACATTAGGAAGGACAGCTGCTTTCGGAGATGAGAGAAGTGACGGCGATGACAGCGCTGACGGAGACGAGCGCGCAGGTGACCGACGAGCTGGACGTCCTCGACCCGACGGTCGCGGCCCCGGTCACGAACGTGGCGGACTGCGGCTTCGAGGGCCGGTTCGAGGACTGGACCGGTGACGCCCGGTTCTACGAGTACTCGGCCGCGGCCAACCCGATCGGCTCCGGCCACATCAGCAAGGTGCCGGTCACCAGGTTCGGCCGCGACCTGTACGCGGACGCCCCGACCGGCGTCATACCGCTTGACCTGTCGAAGGAGCTCGGCGCCGGCGACGGCCCGGCGACCAGCCCCGGCCTGCTCGCCAGCTTCGTCCGCATCCGCGCCCGCGAGCGGGTGGCGACCGCCCCCAACGCGACCTCCCAGCTCTACTACGTGCTCGAGGGCCGCGGGTTCGCCGCCGTCAACGGCCGGCTGGTCCAGTGGGAGAAGGGTGACTTCCTCACGCTGCCCGCCGCCAGCCGGGCCACGTTCTACGCCGACTCGGACGCCGCGATCTACTGGGTGCACGACGAGCCGCTGCTGCGCTACCTCGGCGCCGAGGCCACCGAGCCGAAGTTCCGCGCCACCAAGTTCTCGCGGGGCCGGGCGGTCGCGGAACTCGAGGAGATCGCCGCGCGGCCGGGCGCGAACGACAAGAGCAGGGTCAGCGTCCTGCTGGCCAACGCCGACGAAGAGCAGACGCTGACGATCACGCACGTGCTGTGGGCGATGTTCGGCCTGCTGCCGGCCGGCCAGGAGCAGCGGCCGCACAGGCACCAGTCTGTCGCGCTGGACCTGATCCTCGACGCGCGGCCGGGCTGCTACACGCTGCTCGGCACCCGGCTGGACGAGCGCGGCGACATCGTCAACCCGGTGCGCGTGGACTGGGAGCCGGGCGGGGCGTTCGTCACGCCCCCTGGCATGTGGCACGCCCACTACAACGAGTCCGGCGCGCCTGCCCACCTGATCCCCGTGCAGGACGCCGGCCTGCAGACGTACCTGCGGAGCCTGGACATCCGGTTCACGCCGCGGCGGTAGCGTTCGCCTTCGCCGGGTACCGGCCCTTAGCGGCGAGAGATCAGTGACCGGGACGCGGGGGAGAGCGCGATGACGCAGCAAGATGAGCAGCAGGGGAACCTGGCCGGACGGGTCGCCGCCGACCGCGTCGCGGCGGAATGGGACGGCGCCGACGTCGCGCCCGTGGTCGCGTTCCTCGCCTCCGACGAGGCGCGGATGGTCAGCGGCGCCTCGTTCGCCGTGACGGCTGGCGACAGCGCCAACGTGACGGCCTGACCCTTGAGCGGCTCGCGAGCCTGGTTAGCCGAGCGGCAGATCGGGGCCGCGCTCGGCGAATTCCTGGCGGGCGCGGTCGAGCATGCCAGGCTCGAGGAACAGGTCGGCGCCGGTCTTGGCCAGCGCGGTCGCCATCCGGAGCATGGCGTCCTGCGCGTACGGTGTCGCCGCCGCGGCGGCCATCTCCAGCGAGTGGCCGGGGACATGCCCGTCCGTGATCTTGAGGTACGGGTGGATGGCCGGCAGCCGGAGCGACACGTTGCCGATGTCCGACGAGCCCACTCCGCCGCGCAGCACCGGCGGGTCGACCTGCTCCCCCATGGCTTCCAGGTATGCGCCGACGCGCTCGGCCATCACGCGGTTGTTCTTGCGCTCGGCGTACATGTGGTCCCGCTCGATCTCCACCGTCGTGCCCGTCGCTTTCGCCGCCGCTTGCGCGCACGCGACGACCCGCTCCACATGGTCGAGCGTCTCCTCCGTAGTGACCCCGCGGACCTGGAACACCGCCTCGGTGTACGCGGGAATCACGTTCGCCGCCTTCCCGCCGTCCAGGATCACGCCGTGGACGCGGGACAGGTCGGGCAGGAACTGCCGCATGGCGTCCACCGCGACGAACAGCTGGATCATGGCCGCGAGCGCGCTCCGCCCTTCCGTCGGGCTCCCGGCCGCGTGCGCCGACTTGCCGTGGAACTTGATCGTCATCGGCTGTGAGGCCAGCGCGTGCCGCACCATCATCGTCTTGCTGCCCGGGTGGAACATCAAGGCGGCGTCCACGTCGTCGAACACCCCCGCCTCAAGCTCGATGACCTTGCCGCCCCTGCCCTCCTCCCCCGGGGTGCCGATGACCCGGAGCGTGCCGGGGATCTCCGGCAGTGCCCGGCGCAGCGCCGTGGCGGCGCCGAGGCCGCCCGTCGCGATCAGGTTGTGGCCGCAGCCGTGGCCCACTTCGGGCAGCGCGTCGTACTCGAGCAGGTAGGCGATGACCGGGCCGCCCGAACCGGTCTGCGCGACGAACGCCGTGTCCAGGCCGGCGACCGGCGCGTCGATGGCGAAGCCCTCAGCGGTCAGCCATGACTTCAGCAGGGCCGCCGAACGCTGCTCTCGCAACGCCAGTTCCGGGTGGGCGTGGAGGTCCAGGCTTAGTTCCTTGAGCCGGTCCGCGATCTCCTCGACTGCCTTCTCGATGCCGAGGTGGGCGCGCCGCTGCGGCTCGGCGGGGTTCGCGGGGTTCGCGGGGTTCGCGGGGTTCG
>DASZKN010000276.1:0-21865 GCA_035552855.1 Trebonia sp.
GTCCCCCGTTCCCGCGGGAACGGGGGACGCCGGCTTGGGTCTCAGGCGGGCAGGCGCTCGCCGAGGTAGGCGTCCAGCGCGTCGATGCTGATCCGCTCCTGGTTCATGGAGTCGCGCTCCCGGACCGTGACCGCGTGGTCGGTCAGCGACTCGAAGTCCACCGTGACGCAGTACGGCGTGCCGATCTCGTCCTGGCGGCGGTAGCGGCGGCCGATCGCGCTCGCGTCGTCGAACTCGGTCGTCCAGCGCTTGCGGAGCATCGCGGCGATGTCGCGGGCCTTGGGCGACAGGTCCGCGTTGCGGGACAGCGGCAGCACGGCCACCTTGACCGGGGCGAGCCGCGGGTCCAGGCGCAGCACGGTGCGCTTTTCCATGACGCCCTTGGCGTTGGGCGCCTCGTCCTCGGCGTAGGCGTCCATCAGGAACACCAGCATGCCGCGGTCCACCCCGGCCGCGGGCTCGATGACGTACGGGATGAACCGCTCGTTCGTCTCCTGGTCGAGGTAGGTCAGGTCCACCTTCGACGCTTCCTGGTGCGTGGCCAGGTCGTAGTCCGTGCGGTTCGCGATGCCCTCAAGCTCGCCCCACTCCGAGCCGGCGAAGCCGAACCGGTACTCGATGTCGACGGTGCTCTTCGAGTAGTGGCTGCGCTTCTCGGCGGGGTGCTCGTAGAGCCGCAGGTTGTCCTTGCCGATGCCGAGGCCCGTGTACCAGGCGTGCCGCTGCTCGATCCAGTACCGGTGCCACTCTTCGTCGCTTCCGGGACGGACGAAGAACTCCATCTCCATCTGCTCGAACTCGCGCGTGCGGAAGATGAAGTTCCCCGGCGTGATCTCGTTCCGGAACGACTTGCCGATCTGGCCGATGCCGAAGGGAACCTTCTTGCGGCTGGTGCCGAGGACGTTCTTGTAGTTTACGAAGATCCCCTGCGCGGTCTCCGGGCGCAGGTAGGCGAGGCCGGACTCGTCCTCGACCGGGCCGAGGTACGTGCGGAGCAGCCCGTTGAACTGCCGCGGCTCGGTGAACGTGCCCCGGTTGCCGCAGTTCGGGCACGTCAGCCCGGCGAGGCCGTGCTCGGGCGCGCGGCCGTGCTTCTCCTCGTATCCCTCGATCAGGTGGTCGGCACGGTAGCGCTTGTGGCAGACCTGGCACTCGGTGAGCGGATCGGTGAAGTGCGTGACGTGGCCGCTGGCCTCCCACACCTCGCGGGCCAGGATGACCGACGAGTCGAGGCCGACGATGTCGTCGCGCTCCTGCACCATGGACTTCCACCACTGGCGTTTGACGTTGTTCTTCATTTCGACGCCGAGCGGGCCGTAGTCCCACGCTGCGCGCAAGCCGCCGTAAATCTCGCTGGACGGGTATACGAACCCGCGGCGCTTGCTCAGGTTGACAATGGCGTCAAGGCGGTCACTGCGTAGGGCCATCGGGCTCTCCATCCGGCTGGCGGTCGGCGGGTGGCCTGCGATCATCGGTCGTGCATGCCCCGCGGCGCGGAGGTTAGCCTCGTGGAGGTCAGCCTCGGAGCGGGCAGCCTGGCGGCCGGGCAGGCGCGGTCCCCGTAACGGAGCCTTAGCTTATGAGCCGGCGACCGCTAACGCGAACCGGTATCCGGCTGCTCAGCGCCGGGTCATGCGCGATGGGCTACTTCGCGGTGGGTCCGCCGACATAGTCGCTGTCGATATTGAGCGTGACGCCGCCGATCGTCCGGTTCTCCGGCCCGAGGTACTGCTTCGCGCGGCTGGCGGCGGACCAGATCAGGCCGCTGTCGGCGAGGCTCTTCTTGCCGTCCCACAGCGCGATCCAGATGGCGGCCGGCGGCTTGAAGCCGGTGCCCTTCTTCTTCGCCTTTTTCGCCGCGTCGTTCAGGTCGGAGACCCCGGAGTCCTGGCTGGAGTACACGGCGGAGACGTAACCCTTCGCGGTCAGCTCCTTGGTCCACGCGCTGAGGAAGTTCACGACCGTGGACACGCAGCTCGTGTTGGCCTCGTTGTAGGCCTCCATGTCGTAGTAGAGCGGCGAGCCCTTGCCCAGGCCGAACTGCTTGGCGTCGCTGATCGCGCTGTCGGCGGCGGACTTGCCCTGCGCGGCCGCCTTTCCGACGGTGATCCGCGTGCCGTAGCCGTAGCAGGGGGCCTGCGGTCCGACGTAGGTGGGCAGCGTCGACCAGCCGAGCCTGGACGTCTGGCGGATCCACGAGGCCGACAGGTTCCCGTAATCGCAGGCCGCGTTGACGCCGCCGATGTAGACGCCGACCACTGAGTAGGCGGAACGCCAGGCCTTCATCGCGCCCACCGACGGAGCGGTGCACGTGTCGAAGCCGGCCGCTGGCGGCTTCGGCTTGGGCGGCTTCGGCGGCTTCGGCGGCTTGGGCGGCTTGGGCGGCTTCGGCGGCTTGGGCGGCTTGGGCGGCTTGGGCGGCTTGGGCGGCTTCGGCGGTGGTGGCGGTGTTGGTGTGGGCGGCGCCGGCTGGACGATCTGGGTCGGCCAGTCTGACGGCAGCCCGGGCCAAGCGGGGCTCGTGCTCGGCTTGGGCGCCGGCGCTTGCGTGGCGGGCCCGTGCTGCCCGCCGGGCACAGCGGGCACGGCGGGACGGGCCGGCTTAGCGGGGCTAGCGGGGTTGGCGGGGTTGGCGGGGTTGTTGCCGGCACTTTGCGGTGTCGCACCCCCGCCGGTGGCCGGCGTGCTGGCGGCGGATGAGTTCTTCAGGCTGGCGAGCACCTGCTCGGCGGCCGACGCGCTCTCGCCATAGGTGGCGACCACGGTGGCACCCGCGGGCGTGACCCGGAGTTCGTGGTGCGCGGCGTCCTGGACGATCGCGCTGTGGACCGTCGACAGGCGCGCCAGCTGATCGCCGCCGGTCATGCCCGGCTGGGCGCGCTGGTACGTGATTTCAGCGCCCGCGCCCGTCACGGCCTTGTCGCCGGGGATGATGCTGACCGTCTGCGTCCGCCCGACCAGGTGGGCCGGGCAATCCTGACTGGCGCCCGGCGTGCCCAGGTAAACCGCGTGCACGTCGTACCGGACGCACGTCGACGGGTCTTTGTCGAGCCGGTACACGGGCCAACTCGCGGGAACCCGCAACTGGTAGCCGCCGTAGGACACGGTCTTCACCGGGGTGGCGGCCGGGGTGCCGGCCCGAGCCCCGCCGGCGGTGAGACGAGCCGCCCACGCGGGTTCCTCCGCCACTCCCCCGAACACCAGCACGCTGACAACGATGCCTGCCATCGCGCGACGCATCTGCACCCCCAATTTCGCGTTAGCGCCGTCTGGTTAATTGCGCAATGCCGGGCACACCCAGCACCCTCCCAGGGACAATGTTCCCCCGTATCCACTAGGTTACTCACGGTTATCTTCGTTGTTTGCCAGTCGTCGCCTCTTTTGCCACGAATGGGATACGGACCCATTATTACCGGCGATCCGCTGCAACCATCGCGATTTCCAGGCCGTCGGCGTGTCGCCCGCGTGGCGGATGCGCAGCCGACACACCGGGGAGGTGACCGCCGCGGCCAGGGTCAGCCGCCGCGGGGCTGGTGGTCGCAGTGGTAGCGGCCGCCCGCGGCAGGCCGCCAGCGCGAAGACTTTTTGCTTGGCGAAGGAAATTCATCACATAGCTGCATAAAACTTACGTGACGCAAAACACTTACGCGATCATGGGGCTACTGGCGCGCGATGGACGGCGAATCGCTAGCTTTTCGCCGGGCCGGCGGGTGCCGGGGCGGCCGTTACCTTATTCGGGATGGCGCCGCCGTAGCGGCGTTCCCGGCCCGCGTAGATTTCGCAGGCCTGCCACAGATGACGCCGGTCGAAATCGGGCCAAAGCGTGTCGAGGAATACCAGTTCCGCATAGGCCGATTCCCAGAGCAGAAAGTTCGACAGCCGCTGCTCACCGGACGAGCGGACGAACAGGTCCACGTCGGGGATGCCCGGCTCGTCCAGGTAGCGCGCGAAGAGCTTTTCGTTGATCTTGTCCGGGCGGATCTTCCCGGCGGCCACTTCGGCGGCGATCGCCGCCGCGGCGTCCACGATCTCGGCCCGGCCGCCGTAGTTAACGCAGAACTGCAGCGTCAGCACCGTGTTGCCCGCCGAAAGCTGCTCCGCGTACTCGAGTTCGTTGATGACGCTCCGCCACAGCTTCGGCCGCCGCCCGGCCCACCGGATGCGGACGCCCATCTCGTTGAGCAGGTCCCGGCGCCGGTGGATCACGTCGCGGTTGAAGCCCATCAGGAACCGGACCTCGTCCGGGTGGCGGCGCCAGTTCTCGGTCGAGAACGCGTACGCGGACAGGTACGGGATGCCGAGTTCAATCGCTCCCATGATCACGTCGAGGAGCGAGGACTCGCCTTGCTTGTGCCCCTCGGTGCGCGGCAGGCCACGCTGCTTCGCCCACCGGCCGTCGCCGTCCATCACGATCGCGACGTGCTTCGGCACGAGGTCGCGCGGGATATCCGGCGCCCGTACTCCGCTCGGGTGCGGATCTGGCGGCCGGACCGGGCGCTCTGCCCGGGAGGTCCTACTCAAGCACGCTCCACATGACGCAACGACCGAATGGAATGTTCCAGATGCCACTGGAGATAAGCGGCGACTAGGCCACTGCACTCTACCCGGTGCCTAGGTTCGCTGCGCATGGCGCTGTCCCAGTCGCCCTGGATCAGCGCGCGCATCAGCGCCGTCGTGTGCGGGCTGGGGGTCGCGGCTCCCGGCGGCCGGCAGGACGCGCACACCATGCCGCCGGCCGCGACCGCGAAAGCCACGAGCCGCTTCCCGCCGGTTGGCTCGAGGGAGCCGGGGGGCGGAGCATCCGGGGCGCCGCAGCGGGCGCACTGGGTGAGCGCGGGCGCGTAGCCGGCGACCGACAGCGACCGCAGCAGGTACGCGTCGAGCACGAGGCGCGGCTCCCTGGCGTCCGGGCCCGTCTCCCCCAGTGTCCGCAGGCCGCCGATCAGCAGCAGGTACTGCCGCAGCGCGGGCTCCTTCTCCATCGGGGTGAACCGCTCGGCCGTTTCCAGCATCGCGGTGCCCGCCGTATACCGCGGATAGTCCCCGGCCAGCGGCGCGCCGTACGGCCTGATCGCTTCCGCCTGGGTGATCACGTCCAGCGACCGCCCGGGATGCACGAGCACGTCGACATGCGTGAACGGCTCGAGGCGGCCGCCGAACTTTGACTTGGTGCGCCGCACGCCCTTGGCCACCGCCCGGATCCGGCCGTTATGGCGGCAGAGCAGGGTGATGATGCGGTCCGCCTCGCCGAGTTTCTGCGTCCGCAGCACCACACCGTCGTCCCTGTACTGAAGCACACTGCCATTCTCACCGAATCGGCAGGGTAGTTCGGCCGGCCGGAAAGCAAAGAACGGGCAGTGGCGGAGTCACCACTGCCCGTTCGGGAAAATCAGCTTCGACAGCGATTGACGGCCGACAGGACCGCGCGCATCGAGGCGGTCGCCGTGTTCGTGTCGATCCCGACGCCCCACAGCGTCTGACCGCCGGATGACAGCTCGACGTAGGACGCCGCCTGGGCGTCGGTGCCCTCGGTGAGCGCGTGCTCCGCGTAGTCGAGGACCCGCGCGTCGATGCCGACCGAGGCCAGCGCCGCGCAGAACGCCGAGATCGGGCCGTTGCCCGTCCCGTCGACCGCCTGCGCCGCACCGTCCACGCTGATCTCCGCGGACAGCACGTGCTTGCCCTCCACGACCGAGGACGACTGGTGGTCGAGCAGGTCGACCGGGCCGGGCGCCAGGTACGTGCGCCGGAAGATGTCCCAGATCTGGTCCGGGGCCGCCTCCCCGCCCTCGGCGTCGGTGTGCGCCTGCACGACCTTGGAGAACTCGATCTGCAGGCGGCGCGGCAGGTCGAGCGAGTGCCCGGTCTTCATCACGTAGGACACGCCGCCCTTGCCGGACTGCGAGTTCACGCGGATGACCGCCTCGTAGGAGCGACCGACGTCGTGCGGGTCGATCGGCAGGTAAGGCAGGTCCCACTTGTGGTTGACCGGGTCGTCGCCGGCCGCCGCGACCTCGGCCTCGAAGGCCTCGAAACCCTTCTTGATGGCGTCCTGGTGGGAGCCGGAGAAGGCGGTGTAGACCAGCTCGCCCGCGTAGGGGTGGCGCGGGTGGACCGGCAGCTGGTTGCAGTACTCGACGGTGCGACGGATCTCGTCGATGCCGGAGAAGTCGATCATGGGGTCGATGCCCTGGCTGTGCAGGTTCAGGCCGAGCGTGACCAGGCATACGTTGCCGGTCCGCTCGCCGTTGCCGAACAGGCAGCCCTCGATGCGGTCCGCGCCCGCCATGACGGCCAGTTCGGCGTCGGCGACGGCGGTGCCGCGGTCGTTGTGGGTGTGCACGGACAGGCACACGTGCTCGCGGCGGCTCAGGTTGCGGCTCATCCACTCGATCTGGTCCGCGTACACGTTCGGCGTCGAGCGCTCGACCGTGCACGGGAAGTTCAGGATGATCTCGCGGTCCGGCCCCGGCTGCCAGACGTCCATGACGGCCTCGCTGACCTCCAGGGCGAAGTCGAGCTCGGTGTCCATGAAGATCTCGGGCGAGTACTCGAAGCCGAAGTCCGTGCCGTCGCCGAGGTACTTCTCGGCGTACTTCAGCACGTGGTGCGTGCCCTCGACGGCGAGCGCCTTGCACTCGTCCCGCCCGAACCCGAACACGACCTTCCGGAACACCGGCGCGGTCGCGTTGTACATGTGCACGGTGGCCCGCCGGGCGCCCTCCAGCGACTGAAGGGTCCGCTCGATCAGGTCCTCACGCGCCTGCGTCAGCACGGAGATCCGCACGTCCGGCGGGATCTTGTCGCCCTCGATCAGCTCGCGGACGAAGTCGAAGTCGGTCTGGCTGCCCGACGGGAAGCCGACCTCGATCTCCTTGTAGCCCATCTTCACGAGCAGGTCGAACATCGCCGCCTTACGGCTCGGCGACATCGGGTCGATCAGCGCCTGGTTGCCGTCGCGGAGGTCTGTGGTCAGCCACCGCGGCGCCTTCTCGATGCTCTTGCCCGGCCACGCCCGGTCCGGCAGGCTGACCGGTTTGAACGGGGCGTAGCGGTGGCACGGCATACCGCTCGGCTGTTGCACGACAGGAGCGACCGGCCGGTACTGCTGCTGCGTCATTGCTGCTTCCTCACGATTTCGCGGTTTCGTCTGTGGAGACGGCCAGCGGACACGCCTTAACCCGCGACGAGGGAGCCAGCCTCTATAGGCCCCCGCCGCGGCCGCTAAGGAGGAGCAGCGCGAACAGCATGACAGCTCCAAACCCTATCACCCTTAACGGACCGTGGCGCCTCGCCCCCTGAGCGCATCCCCCGCCGGCCGAGCCGGACCGGCGGAAAACCCGATGCTGGACTGGCTGGCCACCGAGGAACCCGCGCTCGCCCGCATCGAGACCGGGAACGCGGCCGTCAACAACCACATGATCGCCGGAGCGAGCAGCTTGGCTTCCGGGTGGTCCATCCCTGGTGGCAGGAGTACGTGCTGCCGGTGCGGACGGTGCTCGGCCCGGCCGGGCGGCGCTTAGCTCGGATCCGTGGCCCGCTCGGTCAGCTGGATGACGCCGAGAGCCTGCGCCTTCGTCATGCCGAGCGCGGCGGCGACGGCCTCGACGGTCGCGCGCTCGCCCGCGGCCAGCGCGCGCGGCGCGTCCGCCAGCGCGATCCGGACGATCTCGGCGAGGTGCCATTCCTTGGCCTCGGGCCGCAGCTGGCCGCCGAGCTGGACGATCGCCTGCATCATCGCCGCCGCCGGCTGCGACATGTCGGCGAGCAGCCTGTTCTCGTCGTAGGCCGGCTCGCCCGCGCCCCTGACCAGCTCGACGGCGCGGCGGCGCGCGGCGGGGCCGTCC
Organism: Trebonia sp.; assembly: GCA_035552855.1. Lineage (GTDB taxonomy): Bacteria > Actinomycetota > Actinomycetes > Streptosporangiales > Streptosporangiaceae > Trebonia. The sequence goes on from DASZKN010000276.1 coordinate 7,848, forward strand.
GCGCCGCCCGCGGTGAGCATCAAGCACGCCATGCCGCGGACCCCGGCCGGGATCGCGGCCTGCATCCGGGCGGCGGTCGGCGCGGTCAGCACGTCGGGCACGTAGCGAGTCTTGCAGGCGGCGCACTGCACGTGGTCGCCGGTCTTGTTCAGCGGGATGAGGGGGATAAAGAACACCGTGATGAACCGGCGCCCGGCCCGGTGCCGGTAGTCCCGGTCCCCGCCGCACTTACGGCAGTAGAAGACGCCCTGCCCGATCGTGTGGTAGATGACGCGCAGGCCCCAGATGATCAGCATCCGCTTCCCTTCTCCCCTTCCGGCCCCGGCCGCTCCGCTGGGCCTCGCTGATTATGTCCGTCTTCCAGGCATATGTCGATCCGTTCGCGGGTGCCGGAAAATAAGTCGCGATCCGCGACCCTGTGTTGTTGGCTTGCGACATGCGCATCGTGCGATTTGACCCAGACGACGCCGACGCTGTCCGCGGCTGCCACGAGACGTGGGAAGCGGCCCGGGCAGCGGACCAGCCGCTGGACTGGCCGATGTCGCCGCGCGTGCTCCGCTGCTGGCTGACGCGCGGCTGGACAGCCGAGCCGTGCGAAACGTGGTTCGTCCCCGGCGCGGCGGGCGTTGACGGCTGGTACCGGCTGGAGCTACCCGTCCGGGACAACACGGAGCGGGCGAGGCTGCACATCGTCGTGCGGCCCGCCGCGCGGCGGCACGGGCTCGGCACCCAGTTGCTCCGGCACGCGGCGCGGCGGGCCGCGGCGAACGGCCGCGTCACCCTCAGCGGCGATGTGCGCGCGGACTGCCCCGGCGTGCCCTTCGCCCAGCAGGCCGGCGCGGCACCGGGGCTGGTCGAAGCCCGCCGGGTGCTCGACGTGCGGGCGGTCCCGGACGGCCAGACGGCCCGGCTCCGCGCGACCGCGGCCGCCGCGGCCGGCGGCTACTCGATCGTGTCCTGGGAGGGCGTCACGCCCGACGAGCACCTGGCGCAGTCCGCGGAGGTCTCCAACGCGATCAACGACGCGCCGCGCGGTGACGGCGTCGAGGCCGAGGCCTGGGATGCCGCGCGGGTGCGGGAAGCCGAGATGTTCCCGCTGGCGGGGCTGCGCGCGTACACCCTCGCCGCGCTGCACGACGCGAGCGGCGCGATCGCGGCGATGAGCCAGCTGACCGTCGACCCCGAGACGCCGGAACTCGGTCACCAGGGATTCACCGGAGTGTCCCGGCCGCACCGCGGTCACCGGCTCGGGCTGCTGCTCAAGGCCGCGATGCTGGACTGGCTCGCCACCGCCGAACCGCGGGTGGAACGGATCGACACCTGGAACGCGGCGGCCAACCAGCACATGATCGCGATCAACGAGGCGCTCGGCTACGAGGTCCGCGGCTCCGGCGCTATCGCGCACGAACTGCCCGTCGCCAAGGTGGTGGATTAGGTGAAAGTGCTGCGCTGGGATCCAGCGGACGCCGGGACGGCCGCGCAGCTGTACGCGGTACGCCGGGCGGCGCACCTGTGCGACGAGCCGATAGAGCCGCCGAAGTCGCTGGCTACCTTCGGCGGCATCCTGACCGGAGACTGGCCGGGCGCGCAGTACGAAGTCTGGTACGTCCCCGGCGAGGCCGGCGAGGTCGTCGCGTTCTACGGTCTCACCCTGCCCGACCAGGAGAACAAGGACCGGGCGGGCTGCGTGCTGTTCGTCGATCCCGGTCACCGGCGCCGCGGCATCGGCCGCGAGCTGGCCGGGCACGCGCTCAAGCGGGCGGCCGCGAACGGGCGCGCGATCGCGGAGAGCTACGCGCTCGAGGAGTCACCAGGGGACGCGTTCGCCACCCACCTGGAGGCGAGGGTGGCAATCGAGGAAGCACGGCGCGTTCAGGAGCTAGAAAAGATCGAGCCCGGGCGAATCGCCGCCGTGCGGGCGGAAGCAGCGGGCGCGGCGGCCGGCTACTCGCTGGTTACGTGGACCGGCCCGGTCCCCGACGAGTACCTCGCCGGGGTGGCCGAGGTGTTTAACGCGTTCGCCGACGCGCCGCACGGCGAGGGCGTCGAGCCCGAGGTGTGGGACGCGAGCCGGGTCAGGGAGCGGACGGGGAAGCTGCTGCGCTCGGGCGCGCTGCGCGGCTATTCGGTCGCGGCGGTGCACGACGCGAGCGGGGAGATGGCGGCCATCACCGAGGTGTCGATCGACCCGCTCGAGCCGTCGTGGGCGTATCAGCAGCTCACCGCCGTGACCCGCCCGCACCGGGGGCACCGCCTCGGGCTGCTGGTCAAGACCGCGATGCTGCGGTGGCTGGCGGAGGCCGAGCCGGGGCTGCGGCGGATCACGACCGGGAACGCCGTTTCCAACCAGCACATGATCGCGGTCAACGAGACGCTCGGGTACCGGCTCGTCCGGCCCGGCTACCGGTTCTACGAACTTCCGACGGGAGCCTGAATGCGGATCCTGCCCCTGGACGTGACGGACGACGACGCCGTCCGCGCGTGCTACGACCTGTGGACCGCCGTGACGCGTGCGGACGACCCGTTCGACGCTCCGGAGTCACTGCGGTCGTTCCGGACGATGCTGACCATGAACTGGTCGGGAGCAGCGACCGAGGCGTGGTACGTGCCCGGCGAGTCCGGCGGCTCCGCCGGCCCCGGTGAGATCGCGGCGGCTTGCCACCTGCAGTTCCCTGACCGGGAAAACCGTGACTGGGCGTTCGGGGAGGTGTACGTGCATCCGGCGCGCCGCCGACACGGGCTGGGTACCGCGCTGCTCCGGCACGCCGGGAAGCGCGCGACGGCGCACGCGCGCACGCTGCTGGGCGGCCACGCCTTGACGGGCTCGGCCGGCGAGGCGTTCGCGCTGCGCTTGCGGGGCAAGCCCGGGCTCGACGATGTGCGCCGCGTGCAGGAGCTTCGCAAGCTGCCGGCGGGCCGCGTCGCGGCGCTGCGGGCCGGCGCCGAGCGGGCGGCGGGCGGCTACTCCCTGGCGCGCTGGGAGGGGATCACGCCCGACGACCGGCTGGAGCAGGTCGCGGCGCTGCACAACGCGCTGAACGATGCGCCCCGCGAGGCTGGCGTGGAGCCCCATCTCTGGGACGCGCAGCAGGTCAGGGAGCGATCCGACGCCCGGACGATCGCACTCGGCCGCCGTCGTTACTCGCTGGCGGCGTCGTGCGACGCGACCGGTGAACTGGCGGCGCTGACCGTCGTGGGCGTCGATCCCGACGTGCCCGACTGGGGGCATCAGGCGGTCACGATGGTGACGCGGCCGCATCGCGGGCACCGGCTCGGCCTGCTGGTCAAGACCGCGATGCTGGAGTGGCTGGCGGCCGCCGAACCGCAAGTCGCGCGGATTGTCACCTGGAACGCGGCCGCCAACGAGCACATGATCGGGATCAACGAAGCGCTCGGCTACGAGGTACGGGGCCGGCCGTACCGGTCCTACGAGCTGCCGGTCACGGCCATCGACGGTCAGTCGTAGAAGCCCAGGCGGCGGAGCTGCTTGGGGTTCCGCTGCCAGTCCTTGGCGATCTTGACGTGCAGGTCCAGGTAGACGTGGGTGCCGAGCAGCGCCTCGATCTGCGTCCTGGCCCGCGTGCCGACCTGTTTGAGCCGGGCGCCCTTGGTGCCGAGCACGATCGCCTTCTGGCTGGGCCGCTCGACGTAGAGCTCGGCGTACACGTCCGTGAGGTCCTCATGGCCGGCCCGCGGCCCCATCTCCTCGACGACGACGGCGATCGAGTGCGGCAGCTCGTCCCGGACGCCGTCGAGCGCGGCTTCCCTGATGAGCTCGGCGACCATGATCGTTTCTGGCTCGTCGGTGAGCTCGCCGTCCGGGTAGAGCGCCGGGCCCTCCGGCAGGTGGCTGACCAGGACATCCGCGAGCACGTCGAGGTTGTACCCGGTGACACCGGACACCGGGACGATGTCTGCCCAGTCGCCGAGGCCGCTGACCTCGATGAGCTGCTCGGCGACGCGCTCGGGGGGCGCCTCGTCGGTCTTGGTCACGATCGCGACGACCGGCGTGCTCTTCACGCCCGCCAGTTCGCGGGCCAGGTACTTGTCGCCGGGACCGACCTTGTCCGGCGCGGGCACGCAGAAGCCGATCAGGTCGACCTCGGTCAGCGTGGACCGGACCAGGCTGTCCAGCCGCTCCCACAGCAGGGTGCGCGGCCGGTGCAGGCCGGGCGTGTCCACGAGGACCAACTGCGAATCGGGCCGGTGCACGACGCCGCGGATGACCCGGCGCGTCGTCTGCGGCCGGTCGCTGGTGATCGCGACCTTGGCGCCGACGAGGGCGTTGGTGAGGGTGGACTTGCCGACGTTCGGCCGGCCGGCCAGGCAGGCGAACCCGGACCGGAAGGCTGGTTCGCTCTTTCCGGGAGCGTTCTTTCCGGGAGCGTTCTTTCCGGAGGCGTTTTTCCCCCGTGCCTTATTTCCCGGGGCCTTGTTTCCGGGGTTTCCCTGGTTTCCGGGGTCTCCGGGGCTTCCCGGGTTTCCGGGCGCGCGGCCGGGCTGCCTGGCGGTCACGTGCGGCGGGCTCATCCTTTGATTGTCCCGCATGCCGGCCACCACATCTGTCATACCGCCCGCCGGGCCATCTCTCCTCTCCATCCTCCGGGCCATCTCTCCCCCGATCCTCCGGGCGATCTCACCCGCCACCCCGCCCGCCGTTGTTAGGGTCGGCAGGCGTGGCCGTCATCCCCGTCTTCCGCCCGAGCCGCACCTGGTGGCGCGGCTGATCACCGACGGGCCACCGGAACGACCCGTCCGCCTTCCCTGGCGGCTGGGTTAACGCCGCTCCGGGCGCGGCCGCGGCTACGGGGCGAGGGTCGCGCGGAGCGTGCCGTCCGGCCCGGCGTGGAACACGGGCGCGTCCGGCCCGATGTCGCGGATGGCTGCCAGGTCGCCGGGATCGGGCGGCGAGTCGCTGACCAGTGCCGCCGCCTCGAGCCGTTCCGCGCCGCTGGACACGGCCATCGCGACGGCGAGCCGCAGCGCGGACAGCCGCAAGGACGGCAGCGCGACCGCCGCCGCGGTGTACGTCCGGCCGGTCTCATCACGCACGGCGGCGCCTTCGGACGCCGCCACGCGCGCACGGGTCGACCGCGCCAGCGTGATGATCTTCTGATCTTCCGGCCCGAGCCCGTCCGCCTGTGTCGCTTCGCTCACGCGCATGAGTGTAGCGACGCGACGGTCCCGTTCCTCCTCGCCACCGCGCCGCTCCGGTCACATTGGCCTCAGCGCGAGGAGGGCGCGCTGTCCAGGCGTTCGACCAGGACCGTGCCGAGCTTGTTGCGGCGGCCTTCCAGGTTTTCCGCCGTGAGGCGCAGGCCGGCCACGACCGCCTGCGAGCCGGCGATCGGCACCCGGCCGAGCCCGTGGGCGAGCAGGCCGCCGACCGTTTCCACGTCCTCCGCCTCCACCCGGACGCCGAACAGCTCAGCGAGTTCCGTCACCGGCAGCCGCGCCGTGACCCGGGCCGTGCCCGGCGCGAGCCACTCCACCGGCGCCCGCTCGTCGTCGTACTCGTCGGCGATCTCCCCGACGATCTCCTCGAGGATGTCCTCGATCGTCGCCAGCCCGGCCGTGCCGCCGTACTCGTCGATGACGATCGCCACGTGAATCCGCTGAGACTGCATCTGCCGGAGCAGTTCGTCGACCGGCTTGCTCTCCGGGACATACGTGGCGGGGCGCATGACCTTCTCCACCGCCACGGTCTCCGACTCGCCCGGGTGCTCATGCTCCCAGGACACGATGTCCTTGAGGTAGGCGATCCCGACGACGTCGTCGGTGTTCTGCCCGACGACCGGTATGCGGGAAAAGCCGCTGCGCAGCGCCAGCGACAGCGCGCTCGCGATCGACTTCTCGCGGGTGATGAACACGATATCCGTGCGGGGCACCATGACCTCGCGGACGATCGTGTCCCCGAGCTCGAAGACCGAGCGGACCATCTCCTGCTCGCCAGGATCGATCTCGTTCCGGCCCTCGATGAAGTGGACGAGGCCGCGCAGTTTGGGGTCGTCGTTGGCGCCCGGGTCCGGGCTGCGGCCGCCGAACGGCAGCGCGCCGGAGATCTTGTCGAGCAGCCGCGGCAGCGGGCCGAGCATTCGGTACACCGGGCGCAGCAGCCGGGCGGCGGTGGCCGCCACCCGTTCGGCGCGTTCCCGGCCCATGGCGCGCGGTCCCGCCCCGATCAGCGCGTACCGCGCGACGAGGAGCACGCCGAACGCGGGCAGGAAGACCTGCCAGCCGCCGCCGAGCCAGTGCGCGAACGACAGCGTCACGAGGATGGCGGCGGCTGCCTCCGCGCACGCCCGCAGCAGCGCGATCATGCTCGCGTACCGCATGTGCGCCTCCTCGCCCACGCGGGCGATCGCCCGCTGTGCGCCCGCGCACCAGCCCGCGACCACGACAAGCACGGCAGCGGCTACCAGCAGCCACGCTGCGGGTGACATCACCCAGGTCCTTCCCGCCCGTCCTGCGCGCCGCCGGCCCGGGCCGCCCGCCACGCGCGGAGCAACTCGGCCTGCAAGCCGAACATCTCGGCTTCCTCCTCGGGATCCGCGTGGTCATACCCGAGCAAGTGCAAGATCCCGTGTACGCAGAGCATCTCAAGCTCGGCCTGCGTGGAGTGCCCCGCCTGCCGCGCCTGGGCCGCCGCGACCGCGGGGCAGAGCACCACGTCGCCCAGCAGGTCCGGCACCGGAGCGCGCTCCTCGCCGGTGCCTCGGCCGGCGCTCGCGCTGGCGGTCGCCCCGCTCAGGCCGGGCGGCCGCAGCTCGTCCATCGGGAAGGACAGCACGTCCGTCGGGCCCGGCTCGTCCATCCACTTCACGTGCAGCTCGGTCATCGCGTTCTCGTCGACGAGCAGCACGGACAGTTCGGCGAGCGGGTGGATGCCCAGCTGGTCGAGCACGTATTGGGCCACGCCCCCGAGCGCCAGCTCGTCGGCCCCGGCACCCGACTCGTTGACGATTTCGATCATCGGAAAACCCCGTTCTAGCCGCGGCGCCGCGGGCCGTCGGGACGGCGGGCGGTCGCCGGCGCCTGTTGCGCGCGCGCGTCGTACCGCTCGTACGCGTCGACAATCTTCCCCACGAGCTTGTGGCGAACCACGTCGGTGCTCGTCAGCCGGGAGAAGTGGATGTCCGGGACGCCGTCGAGCACTTCCTCCACCACGCGCAGGCCACTCACCTGGCCGTCCGGCAGGTCGACCTGGGTGACGTCACCGGTGACCACGATCCTGGAGCCGAACCCCAGCCGCGTCAGGAACATCTTCATCTGCTCCCGGGTGGTGTTCTGCGCCTCGTCGAGGATGACGAACGAATCGTTCAGCGTCCTGCCGCGCATGAAGGCCAGCGGCGCGATCTCGATCATCCCGGTCGACGTGAGCTTGGGAATCGAGTCGGGGTCGACCATGTCGTGCAGCGCGTCGTACAGCGGCCGCAGGTAGGGGTCGATCTTCTCGTACAGCGTGCCCGGCAGGAAGCCGAGCCGCTCCCCCGCCTCCACCGCGGGCCGCGTCAGGATGATGCGGTTGACCTCCTTGTCCTGGAGCGCCTTCACCGCCTTGGCCATCGCGAGGTACGTCTTGCCGGTGCCGGCCGGGCCGATCGAGAACACGATCGTGTGCTTGTCGATCGCGTCCACGTAGTGCTTCTGGTTGAGCGTCTTCGGCCTGATCGTCCGCCCGCGCGCGGAGAGGATTCCCTGGGTAAGCACCTCGGCCGGGCGCACGCCCAGCTCGCCCCGCAGCATGGCCACGGCACGCTCGATCCCGTCTGGTGAGATGTCCGCGCCCTTCCGCTGCAGTTCGAGCAGTTCCTCGAAGAGCTTGCCGACGAGCGCCGTCTCGCCCGGCGCCCCGGAAACGGTGATCTCGTTACCGCGAACGTGGATATCGGCGGAAAACTCCCGCTCGATCACATGCAGCAACTCGTCCCGCGTGCCGAGCAGGCCGACCATTGAATGGCCTTCGGGAATAACGATTCGAATCAGCGAACCAGCGAGGTCACTGGGAGTATCTGTCAATTCACAACTTTCGATTGCCTGGGTTTCCGTCCCGCGGGCGTCGCCGTGTCCGGCGACCGCCGCGCCCACGCTGTCACGCTGCCGCGACGGCGCCTCATGATCCGCCCGGCGGCCACGTCAGCGGCCTGCCGCCCGGCAAATGCACATGAGATCCATACTACGGAGAGTAATCACTAGATCGCCTCCGGGCATCCGCGCGGCCGATCCGTCTCTGGCCGCGATCCCGCGGACATGCACGCTGGCACAACTCGATCATAGTGTTCCCCGGCAGCACGTGGCGCTACGCCTCGCAGGCGGCAGCCAGGCCGCCGCCACGGGCGCCCGCCTCATGCCCCGCATGATCTCCCGGTACGTAAAACCATCTCCGGATTACCTAAATTCCCGTAGCCACACCGCCATTACCGCACAGTAACGGCACAGTGTCACGCACTCTACCGTTATCGGGTTGATCCCAACAAGCACTGTTGCAGGGCGGCTTTGGTGGATATATTTGTCTTTCCGCAATCCTTCAACGGTTTCTGGGGTGGAGTTACCGAATGTGGGTTGGGCAGTGGATGTTTCATGCGGAACCGGACAGACGGTTCTTCTACGTAACGCAGAATCGGCACGGGCGTGGGTGGTGAGCCCGTGGTAAACATGATCGCCAGCGGTCAGCCAACGGATACCGTCCTTGACGGTGTCCCCCTGGGGTCCGTACTCGACGAAACGACAGTGGGCATCGAGGTTCCGGACACGATCCTCCCGGTGCTCGGCCTGGGTATAGATGGCGATACCGAGGTCAGCGCCGAGAGCTTCGCCGATCCGGTAGCGCCGGCCGCCTCGCCGCCGCGAGGGGCGACGGCCGGTTCATGGGAGGCTCATGAGGTCGTAACCGAGATCTATCAGACCGATTACAAGCGCCTCGTGCGGCTCGCGCTGCTGCTGGTGCACGACGTGCCGACGGCCGAAGAGGTCGTGCAGGACGCGTTCGAGGCCATGCACAAGGCATCGTGCAGGCTGCGCGAGACGGAGAAGGCGCTGGCCTATCTCCGGCAGTCCGTCGTCAACAAGTCGCGATCGGTGCTCCGGCACCGCACGGTCGTCGACAAGAACGCGCCCAAGCCGGCGCCCGACATGCCGAGCGCCGAGTTCGGCGCGATCGCGGCGATCGAGCGCAGTGAGGTGATCAGGGCGCTGCGCACGCTCCCTGACCGGCAGAAGGAGGCGCTGGTGCTGCGGTACTATGCGGATCTGTCCGAGGCTGACATAGCCGCCACGATGGGCATCAGCCGGGGCGCCGTGAAGAGCCACACGGCACGAGGGATGGCAGCGCTCCGGTCACTCTTGGAGCAGGAGACAACATGACGCAGCGGGCAGGCTGGTGACGGCATGACCGCCCCCGAGGACGACCTGGAACGGGCACTGCGGGAGGCACTCTCCGCAGCGGTCAGCGGCGTCGAACCCGGTGCTGACGGACTTGAGCGGATTCGTGCCAGAACTAGCCGCCGCCCGCCGCTGCCATGGCCGCTCGCGATGACGAGTGCCGTCGTCGAGCGCGCCAGAAACTGGGTCTGGCGCGGCCATTGGACATGGCCGCGCCTCCCCTTTCAGCAGATTCACCTGGTCCACCAGGTGCGGCACTGGGCAGGCACCGGCCGGCCGGTGCCGCCTTCCATGTCACGGGCGCTCATCCAGGCCGCGCGGAGCAACTGGATCCGGCCCGCCGCCGTCCTCGGCGGTGTCGCCTTTATCGCGTCCGCGACGCTGGCGGTGCCGCCCCTGCGGCAAGCAATCGTCCAGGCCAGCTCGGCCGTGCTGACCGGCGGGCAGACCGCCGGCGTGCAGGGCACGAGCACGAACGGCAACGGGGTTCCGGCCGGAGGCGGCGCGGGCCGGCCCGGCCCGGGGCAGCCCACGCCGGGCGCGGACTCCTCCGTCGGCGGGCACGCGTCCACGTCTGCGCACACGGCGAGCGGCCCGAAGTGCGCGACCGGGACCGGGAAGGCCGTCGCGGGCGCGGCGAACGCCACGCTGGCCGAGGGCACCACGTCCGCCAGGACGATCGTCGGCGCGCCGCCGGGTCCGGCAGTCGTGACGCTCGGGGCCGCGGCCAGCCCGTCGGCCCTGCCGTTCCCGGCCGCCCGCTCATCGAACTGCGCGCATTCCGCCGCCGCGGCGCCGACGGTGCCGGCCAGGCAGCCGATTACGCCGACGACCGCGCCGGCCACGTCCGCGACCCAGTCGCCGACGTCGGCACCGTCGTCGGCACCGTTGTCGACCGCGCCCGCGACCACGCCGCCCGCTACCGGGACCGCCTCGGCCACGCCGACCGGGACCCCGACCGAGTCGTCGACCCCCACCGTGACCGATTCGGTGCCCGCGACCGACGGTTCCGGCCAGACACCGGGCCCAAGCGGCGGCGATCAGGGCGGTAACCAGCAGGGCAACTCCTCCGGGCCGTCGGGCCAGCCTTCGGGCGCGGTCAGCGGCACGCCGGGGTCGTAGCTACCGCGCCGGGATCGCGGCTACCGCGCCGGGATCGCGGCTACCCGGCATCAGCGGCCGGGCTGCCAGTTACCCGTTACCAGCGGCCAGTGCCGCTCATCAGGACCGCCGCCGCGGCGGCCCCCGCCGTCGACGTGCGCAGCACGGTCGGTCCCAGCCGCGCCTCGATGCCCCCCGCGCCGCGCAGGGCCGCCCGCTCGCCGGGGCTGAGGCCGCCCTCGGGCCCCACGATCAGCACGATGTCGCCCTCGCGGGGCAGCGCCAGCCGGGACAGCGGCACGGTCGCGGCGGCCTCGAGCACGACGGCGCTGGCGGCCCCCGACACGAGCCGCCGCACGTCGGCGAGCGCGGCCGGGCCCGTCACGTCGGGCAGCCAGGCGCGCCGCGCCTGCTTCGACGCCTCCCGGGCCGTGCTCCGCCACTTGGCCAGCGCCCGCGCGCCCCGCTCGCCTTGCCAGCGGGTCACGCACCGCTCCGCCTGCCAGGCCACGACCGTGTCCACGCCGACCTCGGACATCATCTCGACGGCGAGCTCGCCGCGGTCCCCCTTGGGGAGCGCCTGCACGACCGTGATCCGCGGCTCGGCCCGCGGTACCGCGGCCACCGACCGCACGGTCAGGTCGACCGAGTCCTTCGACACGCCGGAGACCACGCACGAGGCGAGCGTCCCGGCGCCGTCGGAGACGTCCGCGCGCTCCCCCACCCGCAGCCGCCGGACGGCGGCCGCGTGCCGCCCCTCCGGGCCGGACAGCGTGACCGAGTCGGTGGCCAGATCCTCGGGCGAGACCAGGAACACGGGCGGACCCGCCACGTCGAGCGCAACCATGTAACCGCCGGAGGCCGCGCTCAGCGCCCGTTGAACGCGTCACGCAGGCGGGAAAAAAAACCCTGCTGGCCGGGCTGGAACTTGCCAGGCGGCGCCTCCTCGCCACGCAGCTTGGCCAGCTCGCGGAGCAGCTTCTCCTGCTCGGGATCGAGCCGCGACGGGGTTTCCACGGTGACGTGGATGATGAGGTCGCCGCGCCCGCTGCCGTTCAGGTGCTTGACGCCGAGCCCGTACAGCGGGATCACCTGGCCGGACTGCGAGCCCGGGCGGATGTCCACGTCGTTGGGCCCGTCGAGCGACTCGACGGACACGGTGGCGCCGAGCGCCCCGGCCACCATCGGGATCGTCAGCGTGCAGTGCAGGTCGTCGCCCTGCCGCTCGAAGATCTCGTGCGGCCGCTGCACGACCTCGAGGAACAGGTCGCCGGACGGACCGCCGCCGGGACCGACCTCGCCCTCGCCGGCCAGCTGGATGTGCGTGCCGTCCTCGACACCCGCCGGGATCCGCACCTTCATCGTGCGCCGGGTGCGCACCCGGCCGTCGCCGTCGCACTCCGGGCAGGGGTGCGGCAGGATCGTGCCGTAGCCGCTGCAGGCCGGGCACGGCCGCGTGGTCATCACCTGGCCGAGGAACGACCGCCGGACCTCGGAGATCTCGCCCCGGCCGCCGCACACCTCACAGGTCGCCGGGTGCGTACCCGGCGCGGTCCCCTCGCCCGAACACGTCGGGCAGACCACCGCGGTGTCCACGGTCAGCTCGCGGGTCGCGCCGAACGCGCACTCCGACAGGTCGAGCTCGATCCGGATCGTCGCGTTCCGGCCGCGCCGCGCCCGCCCCTTGGGCCCGCGGCTGGCCGCGCCCGCCGCGTTGCCGAAGACCGCGTCCACGAACTCGCTGAACGGGAACCCGGCGGCCCCGAACCCAGCGGTCCCGAACCCGCCGGCCCCGGCGCCCGCCCCGGCGCCGAACGGATCCCCGCCCAGGTCGTACATCTGGCGCTTCTCCGGGTCGGAGAGCACCTCGTAGGCCTGGCTGATCTCCTTGAACTTCTCCTGCGTCTCCGGGTCCGGGTTGACGTCGGGGTGCAGTTCGCGGGCGAGCCTGCGGTACGCGCGCTTGATCTCGTCCGGCCCAGCGTCCCGGCGCACGCCGAGCAGCGCGTAAAAGTCCTCCGCCACTATGACTCCCCGAGAATCCGGCCGACGTACCGGGCAACGGCGCGGACCGCGCCCATCGTTCCCGGATAGTCCATCCGGGTAGGCCCGAGCACGCCGAGCTTCGCGATAGCCTGCCCGCCGGCGCCGTACGGGGCGGTCACCACCGAGGTGCCTTCGAGGCCGGTCTCGGCACCGATCCGCACGGTCAGGGCCGACGGGCCCGCGGACTCACCAAGGAGCCGCATCAATACCACCTGTTCCTCCAGGGCTTCCAGCACGTCCCGCAGTCCGTTCGCGAAATCCGGGGCCGCCAGGTTCGCCGTGCCGGCGAATACCAGCCGCTCCTCGTGCCGCTCGGCGAGACTGTCGAGGAGGACAGAGAACACTGCCCCGGCATTCGGCCGCTCGGTCACCGGGATGCGGTCGGCGAGGCCGACCACCGTCTTAGCCGCGTCCGTAAGCTTATGCCCGTCTAGGCACGCGTTGAGTACCGCGCGCAAATGCGAGATGGATTCCGGGTGCGCGTCGTCCGGCAGGTCCACCGCCGCCTGCTCGACCCGCCCCGTGTCGGTGATCAGCACGAGCAGCACGCGCCGCGGCGCCAGCGCGACCAGCTCGATGTGCCGCACGGCGGAACTGCGCAGCGACGGGTACTGGACCACGGCCACTTGCCGGGTCAGCTGCGCCAGCAGCCGGACCGTCCTGGCCACCACCTCGTCCAGGCTGTAGGCCTCGGCGAGGAACGTCTCGATCGCCCGGCGCTCGGCGGCGGACATCGGCTTCACGCTGGAGAGCCGGTCGACGAACAGCCGGTAGCCCTTGTCCGTGGGGACACGGCCCGCGCTCGTGTGCGGCTGCGCGATGAAGCCCTGCTCCTCGAGCACGGCCATGTCATTGCGGATCGTGGCCGGCGAGACATCGAGCCCGTGCCTGTCCACAAGCGACTTGGACCCGACAGGCTCGGTGGTGGACACGTAGTCCTCGACTACGGCCCGCAGGACCGCGAGCTTGCGCTCATCAAGCACGTGTTCACCTCCCTGGCACTCAGTGTCCCTGAGTGCTAATTCTATGGCAACGAAAGCTTTCCAGGGCGCCTCTCGTTTTTCCGCCGGCCCGCTGCCACTAGGTGGTTACTTCCCGTTTTTATCCGGAACGGACCGTGGCGCCTCCCCGGCGTCGGGCACCGCCCGCGCTACGCTGCCGTCCGTGGCGAGCATGCGGTATGCGAGAGACGTACTGGCCCCCGGGGCGCGGCGCCCGAAGCCGGGCCAGCGCCCGGTTCCCGAGGTCGAGGCGGAGCCCGGGCTGGTCGTGGAGGATATCGAGGCCCGCTTCTGCGGCGCGGTCGTCGCCTACGAAAAGGACGCCGTCACGCTGGAGGACCGGCACGGCAAGCGCCGGGCGTTCCCGCTGCCCGGCCGCTTCCTGCTCGACGGCCAGCGGGTGCGGCTCATCCGGCCGAAGACCGCCGCGCCGGCCGGGCCGCGGCGCACCGCGTCGGGGTCGATCGCCGCCGCCGCCACTCCCGCCAA
>DASZKN010000277.1:0-14681 GCA_035552855.1 Trebonia sp.
GCAGGAGTTCGTGAAGCGGCTGCCGCAGATCATCTGGCAGCTGGACGATCCGCTCGCCGACGCGGCCGCCGTCCCGCTGTGGTTCATCGCCAGGGAGGCGCGCAAGCACGTCAAGGTGGTGCTGTCGGGCGAGGGCGCGGACGAGCTGTTCGGCGGATACGGGGTGTACTACCAGCCGGCGGCGGTCCGCGCGGCCACCAGGCTGCCCGGCCTGGCGCGGTCGTCGGCCGGGGCGCTCGCCGCCCGGCTGGCACCGGGGCAACGTGGCAAGGGACTGCTGCACCGGGTGGCCACGCCCCTGCGGGACCGCTACATCGGCAATGCCAACGTGTTCGCCCCGGAGGACGTGGACGCGCTCACGCGCTACGGGGATGGCACGGCGTTCGACGTGACCGACCCGCTGTTCGACCAGGCCGCCGAGGCAGGACTTGACGACGTCGCCACGATGCAGCTCGTGGACATCAACACCTGGCTGCCCGGCGACATCCTGATGAAGGCGGACCGTGTCACGATGGCGCACGGGCTCGAGCTGCGCACGCCCTTCCTGGACCGGGAGGTGATGGCGGTGGCCGCGCGGCTTGCCCGGGCGGAGAAAACCGCGGCCGGGACGACAAAGTTCGCGCTGCGGGAAGCGATGGGCAGCCTGCTGCCGCGGGCAGCGGTCGAACGGCAGAAGCTCGGCTTCCCGGTGCCAGTGGGCCAGTGGTTCCGCGGTGAGCTCTCCGGGTTCGCCGAACAGATCCTGCGGAACGCGCGAACCGACGAGTGGCTCGACAAGCGCGCGCTGGCCGACCTTTTCCGCCGCTTCCAGTCGGGCGACCCGGACGTGTCGTGGCGGCAGCTCTGGTCGCTCGTGGTGTTCTCGCTCTGGCACCAGATCTATGTCGAGCGCGTCTTCGACCCGGTCAAGCTTGGCTGGGAAGGCGGCGGTAACGCGGGCGGGGGCCAGCCGGGCGGCGGCCGTTGATCAGGCGCCGGGGAGGCCGGCCGCGGCCGGCGGCAGCGGGCCGGCCGTGATCGTGCTGCCCGCGGTCAGCTGCTCACGGAGCTTGCGACGGCCGCGATGCAGCCTGGACATCACCGTGCCGACGGGGGTGCCCATGATCTCGGCGATCTCCCGGTAGGGGTAACCCTCGATGTCGGCGAGGTACACCGCGGTGCGGAACTCGTTCGGCAGGTCGCGCAGTGCCCTGAGCAGATCCGAGTCCGTGGTGCGGTCCAGGGCCTCCGCCTCGGCCGACTGCACGGGCGGGGCCAGCCGGTCGGTCGACATCTGCCATTCCTGCAGATCGCTCCCGAGCGCCTGCTGCGGCTCGCGGCGGCGCTTGCGGTACACGTTGATGAACGTGGTCGTCAGGATGCGGTTGAGCCACGCCCGCAGGTTGGTGCCCGGCCGGAACTGATGGAACGCCGCGTACGCCTTGACAGACGTCTCCTGTACGAGGTCTTCCGCGTCGGCAGGGTTGCGGGTCATCCGGAGCGCCGCCGGGTACAGCTGGCTAAGCTGCGGAATCACGTCACGCTCGAACCTGGCACGGCTCTCGGCCGACTCGGCCAGACCGGGCGGCGCGGCAGCCAAGCTGGCCGGCGTGGCGTAGCCAGGCGTGCCGGCGGTGCCGTCGTGTTCTGCGTTCGGGCTCATGTTGGCTCCGGGGGTTGGGCAGTCCTACTCATATAGACGCACGAGACCGGCTCAGCAGTCCAATCTGTGACCTAATTCACTTTAAGATATGTCGCGACAACTTTACCCGGCCAGGGGCCCGGTAAGCGGGTGGCGGGCGGACGACAGGCGGCGGGCGGACGACAGGCGGCGGGCGGCTCAGATCCAGCCGTGGTACCACATGTGCGAGTACCAGTCCGCGTACGTCAGGATCTTGCCCGCCATGACCGGGTAGAAGTACCAGAACAGGGCCAGCACCGCGAGCACGTAGGCGCCGACGACGGCCGATCCGATGGCTCTGCGTAGCACGTGGGCGGCGACGGGGCCGATGATGAGGCCCAGGCACATCACGATGCACAGGATCAGGAACGGCTCGAACTCAAGCGAGTAGTAGGAGAACTTGGTCCGCGACAGGAACGGGAACCAGGTCAGCCACCCGGTGGCGACGCACAGCAGGGCCGCTCCGACCCGCCAGTCCCGGCGGATTAGCCACCAGGCCAGGCAGAAGAGCAGAACCGGCAGCGAGACCCACCAGATGGCCGGGTTGCCGATCGCGAGAACTTCCTGCCACCACTGGGGCCCCGAATAGTTCTTCGGGCACACCTGGTAGTTGGTCGCGCCCGTGTAACACGTGGCGTAGAAGGCGACCGGCCTGCTGAGCACCAGCCAGCCCCACGGCTGCGACTCATACGGATGCGAAACGCTCAGCCCGACGCCGAACTGAACCATGTAGATGTGGTACCGCAGCAGCGAGTACAGGGGCCCGATCACCGGGATGTGCACGCCATGGGTCTGCGCGTAGTTCCGGTAGTACCCGGTGTTGGTGACGAGCCAGCCGGTCCAGGTGAGAACGTACGTGACGATCGGTATGACGCCGAGCGTCAGCGGCAGCCACTTGAAATCGTGCACCAGCGCGCCGCGCTTGTAATTCCGCAGTCCGGCGGCCTTACGGGCGCCAATGTCCCAGCAGATCGCGAGCAAGGCGAACGCGATGACGTACCACGCCCCGTATTGCTTGCTGGCGCAGGCCAGGCCGAGCATGAGCCCGGCCGCCACTCGCCACTTCCTGATGCCGAGCCGCGGCCCGGCGTCGCCGGGCCGCTTGAGCACGAGGTCGGAGGCCAGCCGCGCCCGCGACACGTCACGGTCGACAAGCAGGCAGCCGAACGCCGCCAGCACGAAGAACATCAGGAAGATGTCCAGGATGCCGGTCCGGCTCAGGACGAACTCGAGCCCGTCCAGGGACAGCAGCAGCCCGGCCAGACAGCCCAGCAGCGTGGACCGGGTGAAGCGCCGCGCGACGCGGCACATGACGAGGATCGCGAGCGAGCCGACCAGCGCCGGCGCGACCCGCCAGCCGACCGGGCCCAGGCCGAACAGGAACTCGCCGGCCGCGATCAGCAGTTTCCCGAGCGGCGGCTGGACCACGACCTCGCCGACGCCACCGTAACTGCAGGCCGCGAAGATGTTGGTGTGACCCGCCATGATCAGGTTGTTGGCGTTCGACTTGTCGCACAGCTCGACCCCGTGCCGCAGGATCGACCAGGCGTCCTTCGCGTAGTAGGTCTCGTCGAAGATGATCGCGCGCGGAATCGCTAGCCTGTTGAAGCGGAGGAAAGCCGCGAACGCGGTGATGATCAGCGGGCCTACCCAGCCCCAGACCCGGTCGGTCGGCATCGGGGTGGCCAGCCGGTCGCGCAGCGCGGCTATCCGCTCCGTCTGCTGGGCGGAGACACGGCGAACGGAGCTCGTGCCTGAGCTGATCACGTCCGCGCCGTCGGCGGCAGGATCATTGGGGTCCATAGCGGGGGAACCGCCGGCCTGAGTTGCGGTCATCGAACGCAATGCTACGTGGAGGGAAGTCCTCGTGGGAAAAACAAGCGGAACCGAGACCGGCCGCGCGCCGGACAGCCGGACAGGCGTCCTGACGCTGGCGGCGGCGCCTATCGGGCAGGCGGCGGACGCGCCGCCGAGGCTCGCCGCCGAGCTGGCGCGGGCCGACGTGATCGCCGCCGAGGACACCCGCAGGCTGCGCCGCCTGGCGGCCGCCCTCGACGTGACCGTGACCGGCCGGATCGTCTCTTACTACGACGTGATCGAGGCGCGCCGCGCGGCCGAGCTCGTGACCGAACTGAAGGCGGGCCGGGACGTGCTCGTCGTTACCGACGCGGGGATGCCGGCCATCAGCGACCCTGGCTACCGCCTCGTCGCCGCCGCGGCGGCCGAGGGGATAACGGTCACCGCGATCCCCGGGCCGTCGGCGGTGACGACCGCGCTCGCCGTGTCCGGCCTGCCGAGCGACAGGTTCAGCTTCGAGGGCTTCCCGCCGCGCAAGGAAGGCGAGCGCAACCGCCGGTTCGCCGAGAACGGCGCGGATACCAGGACCCAGGTGTACTTCGAGTCGCCGCGCAGGGTGGCGGCGACGCTCGCGGAGCTCGTGAGTTCCCACGGCGACGACCGCCCCGCCGTGGTCTGCCGCGAGCTCACCAAGACCCATGAAGAGATCCGCCGCGGCTCGCTCGGCGAGCTAGCCGCGTGGGCGGCCGGGCTCGAGGCCTCGTCAGGTGGCGTCCGGGGCGAGATCACGCTCGTCGTGGCCGGCGTCCCCCGGGCCGTCGTCAAGGCCGCGGCCCGTGAGGCCGCGCGCGAAGCCCGCCGCGCGGCGCGGTTCAGCGGCTGACACCGCCTGCTTCTCCCGCCGCGCGCGCCCGAATGCCATGGCCACGGCCAGGCACGCGAACGGCATGGCCGTCGTCACGTACCGGTAGTCGAATTCCGCGGTCGCGGCCGGCGCCACGATCAGCACTAGCGATGTGGCCCACGGCAGCAGCGCCGCCACGCTGGTCCCGCGTCGTCGCCGGGCCGCGAACAGCCCGGCGAGGCCGGCGACCAGGACCAGGCCGTAGACGGTGCCGGGCAGCCACACGTAGCGCTGGTAGATCCGGATCGCCCCGGCGAACGGGTTGACGACCCGGGTCCGCGGACTGGCGCCGGCCAGGTAAGCCTGGGCGGACGACGGGTAACCGTCCGCCGGGTGCGCGTTCGACACCGCCACCGAGTGGTAGCCGAACAGGTACTCGTCGTAGGTCTCCGCGTTCGGGAAGACCGTGCGGGGCCAGCCGAAGGAGCGCCAGGTGTCGTCGAAGACCACGCGGGCGTACGCGAGCGGCTGCGCTTCGATGGCCTTGACCGCGAACTGCTCGCCGAGGCTGTTGGGCAGCGGAGCGAACTTGGGTGACGGGAAGCGGGCGAGCGGGCTCGCGGCCGTCCAGATGTAGGCCTGCGCGAGCGGCCGCCGGTCCGGCGGCACCGTGCTGCACAGCGACAGCAGGTCGACGGGCAACTGCCCCATCTTCGAGCATTCGGCGAACGTCATCACCCGCGAGTACAGGAACACCCCGGCCGACTCGCTCGTGTTGAACTGGCCGTGCTGGCTGTCGAACCAGGCCGCGTAGCCGACGTTCGGCACCAGCGCCGTCACGCCGAAGGCCGCGGCCGACGCGATGAACGTCCGCCAGCCGGCCCGGTTCAGCGCCAGCACCAGCAGCACCCATAGGCCGAACAGCGGCACCAGCGGCAGGCCGGTGGACCGGACGATCGCCGACAAGCCGAGCAGCAGGCCGGCCACGCCGCAGCGCACCCACGTCCGCTGGCCGGCGCGCAGCGGCGACCACAGCAGGATCACGAGGGCCAGCATGGCCAGGAACAGGAACAGGGTGTCCGACATGATCAGGTGCTCGAGCTGGATCTCAAAACCATCGAACAGCACCGGCAGCGTCATGGCCGCGGCCAGCCACGATCGACACCCGAACCGCCGCTTCGCGAGCGCGTACATCATGACGGCGACCGCGAGGCCCATCAGGTGCTGGGAAATCGTCACGAGCGCGAAGCTGTGGAAGGGCTTGAGCAGCCACATGTACAGCGAGTAGCCGGAGGCGCGGGCCGGGTTCAGGTTAAGCGTGACGGCCGTGTCGACGTAGTCCCACGAATCGTTGAACCAGGACTGCCAGCGGTACCCGAGTTCGGCGTCGGCGCGCAGCAGCGCCGCGATCACCAGGAACGCGGTGAATAGCCGGTTACGCCCAATCAGCCCGGCGATCATTTTGACCCCGGATCGCTGACCGACCGCGGGCATTACCCTCAAACCCGTATCCTCCTTGTGCCAGGTGGCATCTCCAGGCAGCTGCCCCTGTACACGGTAATGGGTGAGACGGCGATGGGTAATTCAAGGCCCCGAATCCCAGCGAATGGTAAAGACGACAAGATGGAGCTGACGTGGAGCTGACCGTCGTCATGCCCTGCCTCAACGAGGCCGAAACAGTGGCCACATGCGTAGGCAAGGCAGTGCGGTTCATCGACGAGCACGGGATCGACGGCGAGGTGGTCGTCGCCGACAACGGCAGCACGGACGGCAGCCAGCAGCTCGCCGCCGAGGCCGGCGCCCGTGTCGTGCCGGTCGCCGAGAAGGGCTACGGCAACGCGCTCATGGGCGGCATCATCGCGGCCCGCGGCGAGTACGTGATCATGGGCGACGCCGACGACAGCTACGACTTCACCAACCTCATGCCGTTCATCGAGAAGCTGCGCGGCGGCGCGGACCTCGTCATGGGCAACCGCT
This sequence comes from Trebonia sp., assembly GCA_035552855.1. Classification (GTDB taxonomy): domain Bacteria; phylum Actinomycetota; class Actinomycetes; order Streptosporangiales; family Streptosporangiaceae; genus Trebonia. The sequence goes on from DASZKN010000277.1 coordinate 6,279, forward strand.
TCAAGGGCGGCATCGAGGCCGGGGCCATGCCGCCGCTGCACAGGTACCTGGGCAACCCGGTGCTGTCGTTCGTCGGCCGCCTGTTCTTCCCCAGCCGGATCGGCGACTTCCACTGCGGCCTCCGCGGCTTCCGCAAGGACAGCGCGCTCAAGCTCAACCTCCAGGCGACCGGCATGGAGTTCGCCAGCGAGATGGTCGTGAAGGCCACGCTCTGGAAGCAGGACATCAGCGAAGTGCCCACTACGCTGGCGAAGGACGGCCGCAGCCGTCCGCCGCACCTGCGCAGCTGGCGGGACGGGTGGCGGCACCTGCGGTTCCTGCTGCTGTTCAGCCCGCGCTGGCTGTTCTTCATCCCGGGGCTCGTGCTGCTGCTGCTCGGCCTGATCATCGGCATCGCGACCACGATCGGCCCGGTCACGATCGGCTCGGTGACGTTCGACGTGGACACGCTGGTCGCGGCGGGCGCGATGGTGGTCATCGGCTTCCAGGCGGTGCTGTTCTGGCTGTTCACCCAGGTGTACGCCGGAGCGGAGGGTTTCCTCCCGGAAGAACCCGGAATGCAGAAGCTGCTCGGCAGGCTTTCGCTCGAACGCGGTCTGATCTTGGGCGGGATCATCGGCCTGGCGGGCCTGGTGGGGCTGATCTTCTCGCTCACGTACTGGCAGGCGAACAAGTTCGGCGCCCTCAACTACGAGCACGCGCTGCGGCTCATGGTCCCGTCGGTGACCGCCCTGGTGCTGAGCTGCCAGGTGATTCTCGGCGGGTTTTTCCTGTCGATCCTCGGCATCAAGCAGACCAGGCACACGCCGATCGGCGCCGAGGCGAAGATTATTGCGGGCGACGAGCCTGCGACAGCCCGTAGGCTTTAGTTATGTCATCCGCGAACCCCAGGCATATTCTCGCCGCGCCAGCCTGGCCGTACGCTAACGGCCCGCGGCACATCGGTCACGTGTCAGGCTTCGCCCTGCCCAGTGACATGTTCAGCCGGTTCCAGCGGATGTCGGGCAACAAGGTGCTGATGGTATCCGGCACCGACGAGCACGGAACGCCGATCACGGTGCAGGCCGACGCCGAAGGCGTGAGCCCCCGGGAACTCGTCGACCGCTACAACGGCGTCATCGGCACCGACCTGGCGAACCTGGGCATGAGCTATGACCTGTTCACCAGGACCACGACCCGCAATCACTACGCGGTCGTGCAGGAGATGTTCACGACCCTGCTGCGCAACGGGTACATCTTCCCCAAGACGACGCTCGGCGCGAAGTCGCCGTCCACCGGCCGCACGCTGCCGGACCGCTACATCGAGGGCACCTGCCCGATCTGCGGCTACCCGAGCGCCCGCGGCGACCAGTGCGACAACTGCGGCAACCAGCTTGACCCGACCGACCTGATCAGCCCCAAGTCCAAGATCAACGGCGAGACGCCGAAGTTCGCCGAGGAGGAGCACTACTTCCTCGACCTGCCGGCGTTCACCGAGGTCCTCGGCGGCTGGCTGCAGTCGAAGTCCGGCCAGTGGCGGCCGAACGTGCTTAAGTTCTCGCTCAACCTCCTCGACGACCTCCAGCCGCGCGCGATCACCAGGGACCTCGACTGGGGCGTGCCGGTGCCGCTGGACGGCTGGCGGGACCGGCCGGACAAGAAGATCTACGTCTGGTTCGACGCGGTCATCGGCTACCTGTCGGCGAGCATCGAATGGGCCCGCCGATCCGGCGACCCGGACGCGTGGCGGGCCTGGTGGACCGGCAAGGACGCCGAGTCGTACTACTTCATGGGCAAGGACAACATCGTCTTCCACTCGGAGATCTGGCCCGCGATGCTGTTCGGCTACGCGGGCCGGGGCGGCAAGGGAGGCACCCCGGGACCGCTGCGGGAACTGAACTTGCCCTCAGAAGTCGTGTCCAGCGAGTACCTGACCATGGAGGGGCGGAAGTTCTCGTCGTCCCGGCAGGTAGTCATCTACGTGAAGGACTTCCTCGCCAGGTACGACGTGGACGCGCTGCGGTACTACGTCGCCATCGCCGGGCCGGAGAACCAGGACACCGACTTCACGTGGAGCGAGTTCGTCCGGCGCAACAACGACGAACTCGTCGCCACGTGGGGGAACCTGGTCAACCGGGCCGTGTCGTTCGCCGCGCGGAACATCGGGTCGGTCCCGGCCGCCGGCCCGCTGACCGACGCCGACCACGCGATGCTCGCGAAGTCCCGGAACTCGTTCGCGACCGTCGGCGAACTGCTCGGCAAGTCGCACTTCAAGGCGGCGATCACCGAGGCGATGCGCACAGTGGCCGAGGCGAACAAGTACTTCTCCGAGCAGGCGCCGTGGAAACTGCGCGAGTCCGACCCGGCCCGGATGGGTACGGTCCTGCACGTGGCGCTGCAGGCCGTCGACGACGCGAAGACGCTGCTCACGCCGTTCCTGCCGCGCTCGTCGCAGGCGGTCTCCGAGATGCTCGGCGGCACTGGCGCATGGTCAGGCATGCCGCGGATCGACACGGTCGACGAGGCCGGCGGCCCGTCCTACCCGGTGATCACCGGCGACTACGACTCGACGTTCCGCTGGGAGTCGCGGCCGCTGGCCGCGGGCACGCCGCTGTCGGTTCCCAAGCCGCTGTTCGCCAAGCTCGACCAGTCGGTCGTCGACGAGGAAATCGCCCGCCTCGGCGAAACCGATTAGCCGGAACGGACAGTGGTGACTCTTCCGCTCGCCGACGTCTCGCTGCCGGCCCCGGGCGCGTTCGACGCGCACACGCACATGGACATGACGGACGTCCCGGTGGACGCGCTGCTCGACGCGGCGCGCGCCGCCGGGATCGGCCGGGTGGTCAACGTCGGGTGCGATCTGCCGTCGTCGCGCTGGTCGGTCGCCGCCGCGTCGTCGTATTCCGGCGCGTACGCGGCGGTGGCGATCCATCCCAACGACGTCGCCGCCGTGGAGGCGTCGCGCGCCGCGGTGCTGGCCGAGATCGAGTCGCTGGCCGCCGCGCCCCGAGTGGTGGCGGTCGGGGAAACGGGGCTCGACTACTACCGGGATAACTCGGCGCCGGAACTGCAGCGGGAGTGGTTCCGCGCGCACATCGAGATCGCCCGGCGGCTGGGCAAGCCGGTCATGATCCACGACCGGGAGGCACACCCCGACGTGCTCTCGATCCTCGGTGAGTACGCGCCGTGGCCGCCGTATTCGGTCATATTCCACTGCTTTTCCGGCGACGCGGAGATGGCCGGCGTGTGCGCCGCGGCGGGATACGTGATGAGCTTCGCCGGGAACGTCACGTTCAAGAACGCGGACTCGCTGCGCGCGGCGGCCCTAGCGGCCCCGCCCGAGCTGATGCTGGCCGAGACCGACGCGCCGTTCCTGACCCCGGTCCCGCACCGCGGCAAGCCCAACTCGCCGGCGATGACCGCCTGCACGATCCGTTTTCTCGCCGACCTCAAGGGCCTGGACGTGGCCGGCTTCTGCGCGACGCTCCAGTCCACGGGCGCGCGCGTCTTCGGCTGGTTATGGGCCCGACGCCAGCGGTGCGGCTGCTCGGGGCCGCCGACGTGCGTGCCATCGCGGCCCGGCTCGGGGTGCGGCCCACCAAGAGGCTCGGGCAGAACTTCGTCGTCGAGCCCGGCACCGTCCGCCAGATCGCCGCGCTCGCGGCGCCGCGCGCCGGCGATGTCGTGCTCGAAATCGGCCCGGGGCTCGGCTCGCTGACGCTCGCCCTGCTCGAGCGCGTCGCCGCGGCGGGCGGCCGCCTGATCGCGGTCGAGATCGACCCGGTACTCGCGGCGGCGCTGCCGCGGACGATCGCGGAGCGCGCGCCGGATCAGGCGCGCCTCGCGGACGTGGTGAGCGCGGACGCGCTGCGGCTGGCCGGACCGCCCGGCGGGCAACTGCCCGCGGCGCCGACGGTGCTCGCGGCGAACTTGCCCTACAACGTGGCGGTGCCGGTGGTCCTGCATTTGCTCGCGACGTTCCCGTCCCTGGACCGGGGAGTGGTGATGGTCCAGGCGGAGGTCGCCGACCGGATGTGCGCCCCGCCCGGAAGCCGGGTATACGGAGGGCCGTCGGCCAAGCTGGCCTGGTACGCCGCGGCCAGATCGGCGGGAACGGTGCCGCGCAGCGTCTTCTGGCCGGTCCCGAACGTCGATTCCAAACTCGTGGCCTTCACGCGGCACGATGCGCTCGGTGCTGGTGCTGGTGCTGGTGCTGGTGGTGCCGGGGCGGGCGCGGACCGCAAGGAGACGTTCGCGGTGATCGACGCCGCGTTCGGCCAGCGGCGCAAGACGCTGCGCGGCGCGCTGGCGGCCTGGGCGGGTTCGCCCGCCGCCGCCGAACGCCTGCTCCGCGCCGCCGGAGTGGATCCGGGCGCGCGCGGGGAGGCCCTCGGGGTGGCCGACTTCGCACGCATTGGTCAGGCCAGGAAGTACGATTCCTAATTCGTGGCCAAAAGTGTGACTGTGCGGGTGCCCGCCAAGATCAATCTCCAGCTAGCGGTGGGACCGTGCCGTCCCGACGGCTACCACCACCTGGTGACCGTTTTCCACGCGCTCTCGCTGTCCGACGAGATCACGGTGGCGGCGGCCGACAGCGACAGCGTGGTGGTCGACGGCGAAGGCGCGGACCAGGTGCCCGCCGACCGCGACAACCTGGCGCTGAAGGCGGTCTCCGCGCTGCGCGCGGTGACGGCGCTGCGCGGCTTCGGCGGCCACGACCCGGCGGGCGTGGCCGTGCGGATCAACAAGCGGATACCCGTCGCCGCCGGGCTGGCGGGCGGCAGCGCCGACGCCGCGGCCGCCCTGGTCGCGTGCAACGAACTGTGGCACGCCGGGCTATCCCAGCAGGACCTGTGCGAGGTGGCGGGCGGCGTCGGCAGTGACGTGGCGTTCGCGATCCTCGGCGGCACCGTCGTCGGCCGGGGTCGCGGTGAGCAGCTCACGCCGGCGCTGGTGCCGCCGTCCCGGTACCACTGGGTGCTCGCGTTCGCCGACGGCGGCCTGTCCACCCCGCGGGTGTACGGCATGCTGGATCGCCTACGGGGCGGCGGCCCGGCCGCCGAGTCGGCGGCCGAGCCCGAACTGAGCAACGAACTGATGGCCGCGCTGCGCGCCGGCGATCCGGAGCGGCTAGGCAAGTCGCTGAGCAACGACCTGCAGGTCCCCGCGATCTCGATGTTCCCGGCCTTGCGGGACACGCTCGACACCGGCCTCGAACTCGGCGCGCTCGGCGGGCTGGTGTCCGGGTCCGGCCCGACGTGCTTCTTTCTCGCCCGCGACGCCAGCCACGCGACCGGCCTGGCCGCCGCGCTGTCCGACGCCGGCGTGTGCCGCGGGGTGGCGCGCGCGTCCGGCCCGGCCGCCGGGGCCGCCGTGATCGATGACGCCGGCTGGTCCGGCGGGGCCGGAGGATAGCCGCGCCATGGCGAACCTGATCAGCGTCGAGCGCGTCTCGAAGGCCTACGGGCCCCGGGCGCTGCTCGACGGCGTCTCCCTCGGAGTCAACGAGGCCGAGCGGATCGGCATCGTGGGCCGCAACGGCGCGGGCAAGTCGACGCTGCTTAGCCTGCTCGCCGGAACCGCGGAGCCCGACAGCGGGCGGATCGCCCGGACGTCCGGACTGCGGGTTGGCTACCTGCCGCAGAGCGACAGCCTCACCGGGACGGTCGCCGGCAACGCGTTCGGAGACAGGGCGTGGGAGCGAGACAGCCTGGCCCGTTCAGTGGCAAACGAACTGCTGGCCGGCCTGCCGCCGGACGCGGACGTCAGCCGGCTGTCCGGCGGGGAGCGGCGGCGGGTCGCGCTCGCCGCGCTGCTGGTGGCGGAGCGGGACATCCTGCTGCTCGACGAGCCCACGAACCACCTGGACATCGAGGCGATCGACTGGGTCGGCCGGCACCTTGCCGGGCGCGGCTGCGCGGTCGTCGTGGTCAGCCACGACCGGTGGCTGCTGGATACCGTGTGCGACCAGATGTGGGAGATCGACGGCGGACGGGTCTACCCGACCGAGGGCGGCTACTCCGCCTACGTGCTCGCCCAGGCGGAGCGGCAGCGCGGCGCCGACGCCGACGAGCAGCGGCGCCGCAACCTGGCTCGCAAGGAACTGGCCTGGCTGCGGCGCGGGCCGCAGGCGCGCGGCACCAAGCCCAGGTTCCGCGTGCAGGCCGCGAACGCGCTCATCGCGGCCGAGCCGCCCGCCCGGGACCGCGTCGAGCTGACCCAGCTGGCGACCGCGCGGCTCGGGAAGACCGTGCTCGAACTCGAGGACGTCACGGTCAAGATAGGCGACCGCACACTGCTCGACGACATCACGTGGCTCATCGGGCCGGGCGACCGGGTCGGGATGGTCGGCGTCAACGGCGCGGGCAAGACAACCTTGCTGCGCCTCCTAGCCCGGCGGGACGACCCCCCGGAACCCCCCGGCCGCGGGCCCGGTCCAGCAGAGACCATGCCGGACCCGCAATTGGTGAGCGGCACCGTGGTGCGCGGCCGGACGATCCGCGTGGGGCACCTGTCGCAGGAACTCGCCGAGCTGGACCCGGCGCAGCGGGCCCGCGAGTCGGTCGAGGAGATCCGGATGTACATCACGGTCGGCAAGCGCGAGCTGTCCGCCGGCCAGCTGCTCGAACGGCTCGGGTTCGACGGAGACCGGCAGTGGACGCCGATCGGCGACCTGTCGGGCGGTGAGCGACGGCGGCTGCAGATGCTGCGGCTGCTGATGAACGAGCCCAACGTGCTGCTGCTCGACGAGCCCACCAACGACCTCGACATCGACATGCTGACCGAGCTCGAGGACATCCTCGACGGCTGGCCGGGCACGCTCGTCATCGTCAGCCACGACCGGTACTTCCTCGAACGAGTGACGGACCGCGTGGCCGCGCTGCTCGGGGACGGGAAGATCTCGTTCCTCGGCGGCGTCGACGAGTACCTGGAACGGTCCAGGGCCCGCCGCGCGGCGCTGGCGGAGGCCGGGGCGGCGGCCCGGCGCGGCCCCGGGACCGCCGCCAGCGGCGGCACCGGCGGGGTCTCGTACGGCGCCCAGCGGGCCGCGCAGCGGGAGCTGCAGCGGCTGGAGCGGCAGATCGAGCGCGCGTCCGCCCGCGCGACCGCGCTGCACGACCAGCTGGCCGCGAACGCCACCGACTACGAGAAGCTGACGGAGCTGGGCACCGAGCTGAACGCGGTGGAAGCCGAGAAGGCGGGCCTCGAGGAACGCTGGCTGGAGCTCGCGGCGGAGCTCGAGGGCTAGTCGCGGTCGAACGGGGCCAGCAGCGTGCGGAGCATGGTGGTGAGCACCTGGCGCTGTTCCTCGTCCAGGGCGGCGAGGAGCTTCCGCTCGCTGTCGAGCAGGCCGGCCAGCGCCGCGTCCACGACGGCCGCGCCCTCCCGCGTGAGCGTGACGAGGACGCCGCGGCGGTCGCGCGGGTCGGGCTCGCGCCTGACGAGCTCCCGGCTCGCCAGCCGGTCGATCCGGTTGGTCATCGTGCCGGAGGTGACCAGCGTGGCGCGCAGCAGGGCGCCCGGCGTGAGCTGGAACGGCGGGCCGGCCCGGCGCAGCGCGGACAGCACGTCGAACTCCCATGACTCCAGGTCGTGGGCGGTGAACGCGCCGCGGCGGGCGATGTCCAGGTGCCTGGCCAGCCGCGAGACGCGGCTCAGCACCTGCAGCGGCGCCACGTCGAGGTCGGGCCGCTGCGTGTGCCAGGCCGCGACGAGGTCGTCAACCTCATCGCGCAGGTCGTCACCGGAAACCCGCGCCGGTGCCCGGGCCGGTGTCACCGCGTCCTGTCGTCCGCGGTCCGGCCTGGCTGCCCCGCCGTCCGGCGCGTGCGTCGGTCGCCCCATCGTCTCATCGTATCTCTTGACGTCAAGATGCTTGATTGGATAACTTTATCTCGATATCAAGATTCTTAACGACACTCGCACCCGGCTGGGACAGGAGCATCGAAATATGTGGGACGCGGCGCGGTATCTGCGGTTCGGTGACGAGCGGTCCAGGCCGTTCTTCGACCTGACCGCCCGGATCACGGCGGACGCGCCGGAGTATGTCGTGGACCTGGGGTGCGGGCCCGGCAACCTGACGGCGGCGCTGGCCGCGCGCTGGCCGCGGGCGACGGTCGCGGGCGTGGACAGTTCGCCGGAGATGATCGAGGCCGCGGTCGCCGCCGGGTACCCGGGCGTGACGTTCACGCGCGGCGACGTCCGGGAGTGGGCGCCGGGCCGCGCCCCGGACGTGATCACCTGCAACGCGGTGCTCCAGTGGGTGCCCGGCCACGACGACCTGCTCCGCCGCTGGGCTGGTCAGCTCAACGCGGGCGGCTGGCTGGCCTTCCAGTTGCCGGGCAACTTCGGCTCGCCGAGCCACGTGATCGTGCGGGAACTCGCGGCGGCGCCCCGCTGGCGCGGCCTGCTCGACGGCGCGCG
>DASZKN010000278.1:0-2013 GCA_035552855.1 Trebonia sp.
GGCTGATCAGAGGTATGCCGCGCCGGGGCAGACGGCGACGTTGTTCGGGCAGACCATGGGCCTGGTCGCGCTGACGGCCGGGTTCTTCGCCGCCGGGGCGTGGGCGGGGCGGAACCTGTCGGAGGGCGCGGCGATCGTCTCGTGGATCGTGGCCTTCGTGGTGCTGATGATCATGAACTTCGCGGCCCGGCGGTCGGCGCCGGCGGCGACGGTGCTGCTGGTGATCTTCGGGGTGCTGATGGGGGTCGCGTCGGCGCCGACACTCGTCTGGTACGCCACGACCGATCCGGCCATCCTGTGGCAGGCGGGCGGGGCGACGGCGCTGTTCATCGGGGCGTTCGGCACGTTCGGCTACCTGACCAAGCGGGACCTGTCCGCGTGGCGGCGGATCTCCTTCTTCGCGCTGCTGGCGCTGCTGGTGGCCGGGATCGTGCTGATCTTCGTGCACATCCCGCACGCGTCGCTGATCTACGCGCTGCTCGGGCTGGTGATCTTCGCCGGGCTGACGGCGGGCGACTTCCAGCGGCTGCGGCGGTCCAAGGGGCTGAACTCGGCGCCGCTGATCGCCGCGTCGATCTTCCTGGACATCCTCAACGTGTTCTGGTTCTTCCTGCGGATCTTCTCCGGTTCGCGCGACTGAACCTCGCGGGAGTGAGTGCCGCCACGGCCGCGGCCCCGTTGCGCCGGCGCGCTGGGCGCATCCGGCACAACGGGGCGTGCGGGGCGGTCAGCTCAGGCAAGCCTGGACTCCAGTCGTCTCCGGCCAGTGGAACTGGCTTGCCTCGCCCCCGCGAATGCTGTCCTGCCCCGCGGCATACAGTTGCGCGCCGTATTCGATGCGCGGCCAACTCCGGATTGGCCGCTCGCCCGGTCTTATTCAAAGCGTTATCAAGGGCTCTCGTACACTGCTGGCGTGACTACCGCGAGGGAGACGGCGATCTCCGTGGACGACCCGCGCAGGCCCGAGGTGCGGGCGATCCTGGAGCGGCACCTGGGGTTCTGCCGGTCAGAGACACCACCGGAGCACAGCTTCGCGCTTGACGTAGCCAGGCTGGTCGACCCGGCGGTCACGTTCTTCAGCTACCGGGACGACGACGGGACCGTGCTCGGCGTCGGGGCGATCAAGGAGCTGGACGGCCACGCCGCCGAGCTCAAGTCGATGCACACGGCGGCCGAGGCCAGGGGGCGCGGCGTCGGCCGGGCCGTGCTCGGCCACCTGCTGTCCGTGGCCCGGTCCCGTGGTTACCGCCGGGTGCTGCTGGAGACCGGGACCACGCCGGGGTTCGCCGCGGCGCGAGCGATGTACGCCGGCGCGGGCTTCGTGCCCGCGGAACCGTTCGGCGGCTATCAGCGCACCGAGGACAACACCTTCTACAGCTTGCTGCTTTAGCGGCTGCGCGCGGGAGGCGGGTACGGGGGCAGCCCGGTACGGAGGCAGCCGGGTACGGAGGCAGCCCGGTACCGGCAGGGACCCGTTACGAGCGGGAGGCCTGCTCGGCCGCCATGGCCAGCAGCTCGGCCGCGTGGGCCTGGCCGAACTCGGAGTCTTCCAGCCCGGCCAGCATGCGCGACAGCTCGCGGACGCGGCCGTCGTGCTCCAGGCGGACCACGCTCGTGCTGGTGATCGAGCCGTCGCTCGACTTGGCGACCACCAGGTGGTTGTCGGCGAACGCGGCCACCTGGGGCAGGTGGGTGACGACGATGACCTGGGCGAGGCGGGCCAGCTGGGCGAGGCGGCGGCCGATCTCGACCGCGGCCTTGCCGCCGACGCCGGCGTCGACCTCGTCGAAGACGAACGTCGGAACCGGGTCCGCGCCCGCGAAGACCACCTCGATCGCGAGCATCACCCGGGACAGCTCGCCGCCCGACGCGCCCTTGTGCAGCGGCAGGGCGGGCGCGCCGGGGTTGGAGGCAAGGCGGATCTCCACGTCGTCGGCGCCATGGGGCCCTGGCTCGGCGAGCGCGGTAAGCGCGACGGAGATCCTGGCGTGCGGCATGGCGAGGGCGGTCAGC
>DASZKN010000279.1:0-11341 GCA_035552855.1 Trebonia sp.
ACCGGCAGCGTCAGCGCTCATTCGTCCTCACTCGCGACCGCGTTGATCGCCGCCACGGTCATCGCGCTGCCCCCGCGCCGCCCGTGCACGACCAGATACTCCAGATCCGAGGCCGCCAGCGCCGACTTCGACTCCGCCGCCCCCACGAACCCCACCGGAATCCCGAACACCGCCGCCGGCCGCCCGGCGCCGTCTCCGGCCAGCTCGAGCAGCCGGAACAGCGCGGTCGGCGCGTTCCCGATCGCCACGACCGCGCCGGCCAGCACCGGCCGCCACCGGTCGAGCGCCGCCGCCGACCGGGTGGTGCCGAGTTCGCGGGCGCGGGCAGCCACCATGGGATCGTTCAGGGTACAAATGATCTTGTTATTGGCGGGCAGCCGCCGTCGCGTGATCCCGGACGCCACCATTTCCGCGTCGCACAGCACCGGGGCGCCGCCGGCCAGCGCGGCCCGCGCCGCGCGCACCACGCCGTCGCTGTACCCGACGTCGGCGGGCAGGTCGGTCATCCCGCAGGAGTGGATCATCCGCACGACGACGCGCGCCACGTCGGCGGGGAAGCGCGCGAGGTCGGCCTCGGCCCGGATGGCGGAAAACGAGCGGCGGTAGATCTCCGCGCCGTCACGGACGTAGTCAAACTTCGGCAACCTGGTATCCCTCGCTGGTGGCGGTTACGTCGATCTCGGTGGCGGCGGGCCGCCCGCAGTGCCGCGCGCAGCCGCTGACGTGCACGATCCGCGCCGGCCAGCGCGCACCGAACGACAGCGCGTCGGCCTGCACGTCGGCGAGCGCGTGCGCGCAGCCCGGCCGCCCGGCGCAGGCGGTGACGCGCAGCCACGGCGACGCCGCGTCCACGCCGAAGCCGCGCGCCGCGGCCGCCCGCAGCGTCGCCGCCGCGTCCGTCAGGCCCGGCAGCACGACGCTGCGCCAGGGCGTGATCCGCGCGGGCCGCGCGCTCTGGTCCGCGAGCCAGGTCAGCTGGTCACCGGTGAGCCGCCCGAGCGGAGCGAGCAGCACGACGGCGCTTCCGGCACCATTTCCCCGAACGCGTCCTTCCGTCTCCCCGCCCATCCCCTCCTCGCGGTAACGGACGAGACCAGCTGGTCGGCTTACCGCGCTCGCGACAGCGGACGGCGGCGGGACGGGCGGGACCGGGGCGGGGGACAGCCCGAGCCGGGCGGCGACGGCGGCGCGGACGCGCCCGGCCCCGGCTGGCAGGTCGGCGATCCGCCAGGCGGTGCCCTCGTCGTTCAGGTCCAGGAACGCCGCGGCGCACGCGAGCATGACGTCCACCGCGTCCGCCTCGGCGGTCACGAGCCCGTTGACGACCGTGCCGTCCGGCCGCACGGTGGCGACGACGTCGGCGCCGAGCCCGGCCACGTCGCCGCGCCCGTCGTCGATCGCGAACAGGAACCGGCCGGATAGCTCAGCGAGCCGGGGCCGCGCGCACAGCGCGGCGTCGAGCGCCCGGACGAGCGCGGTGAGGTCACGGCCGGCCGGCCCGTCGAGGCCCGCCAGCGGGGAGGCGACGATGTTCCGGACGCGGTCGTGGCGCAGGGACGGCAGCAGGCCCGCGTCGGCGAGAGCGCTCGTGAGCCGGTCGCCCGCGTCCGCCGCGAGCCCGCGCAACTGGATGTTGCCGCGCGCGGTCAGCTCGGCGCGCCCGTCGCCAAGCTCGGCCGCCAGCCGGGCCAGCGTCCGCAGCCGGGCCGCGCTGACCAGCCCGCCGGGCAGCCGGATCCGCGCCAGGTAGCCGTCCGCCGCCTGGGTCAGGCGCGCCGCGCCGGGGCACCGGTCGGCCGCCGCGCGGCGCGGAGCACGGCGCGCCGCCCGGTCAGGGGCGCGGTCGGCGGGTGAACTGGACAGGGGCACGGGCGGATTGTACGCCGGCGTCCCGATGGCCGTCTCCCGCCGGTTCCCGTCCTCGCCCGGCCGGCGCGGTGTGCGACGATGCGAGCGGAGAGATCGATGGGAGCCGCTGTGATCGTTCTGCTGTCCACGTCGGATACGGACCTGCTCTCGGCCCGCGCGAGCGGCGCCGGGTACCGGCTCGGCAACCCGGCCCGGCTCACCGCGGCCGACGTGCCGGGCCTGGTCGCGGGCGCGACCGCCGTGGTCGTCCGCATCCTCGGCGGCCGCCGGGCGTGGGGGGAGGGGCTCGACGCGGTGCTGGCGTCCGGCGTGCCCGCGGTCGTGCTCGGCGGCGAGCAGGCGCCCGACGCCGAGCTCATGGAGCTGTCGACGGTGACGACGGGGATCGTGGCCGAGGCGCACGCCTACCTCGCGCACGGCGGCCCGGAGAACCTGCGGCAGCTCGCCCGGTTCCTGTCCGACGCGATCGCGCTCACCGGCGAGGGCTTCGACCCGCCGGCGCCCATGCCCACCTGGGGTGTGCTGGACCACGCGCCCGCGGACGGACACCCCGCGGACGAGCGGCCCGCGGGCGGGCGGCCGACCGTGGCGATCCTGTACTACCGGGCGCACCATGTGGCGGGGAACACCGGCTTCGTGGCCGCGCTCGCGGCCGCGGTCGAGGCGGCGGGCGGGGCGGCGCTGCCCGTGTTCTGCTCCTCGCTCCGCACGGCGGAACCGGCGCTGATCGAGACGCTGCGCGCGGCCGACGCGATCGTGGTGACGGTGCTCGCGGCGGGCGGCCTCGTGCCGGCCGCGGCCACCGCCGGCGGCGCCGACGAGCGATGGGACATCGGCGCGCTGGCCGGCCTGGACGTGCCGATCCTGCAGGGGCTGTGCCTGACCTCGTCGCGGGCCCAGTGGGCGGCGAGCGGCGAGGGCCTGACCCCGCTCGACGCGGCCACGCAGATCGCGATCCCGGAGTTCGACGGCCGCCTCATCACGGTCCCGTTCTCGTTCAAGGAGACCGGGCCGGACGGGCTCACCAGCTACGTGCCCGATCCCGAGCGCACCGCGCGGGTCGCCGGTATCGCGGTCCGGCACGCGCGGCTGCGGCACGTGCCGCCGGGGGAGCGGCGGATAGCGCTGATGCTGTCCGCGTACCCGACCAAGCACGCCCGCATCGGCAACGCGGTCGGGCTGGACACGCCGGCGTCGGTCATCGCGCTGCTGGCGGCGCTGGGGGACGCCGGGTACACAGTGTCTTCCGACCCGGGCGGCGGCGGCACGCTGCCCGGCGTCGCGGACGGGGACGGGGACGCGCTGATGCACGCGATCATCGCCGCGGGCGGGCAGGACGAGAACTGGCTGACGCGGGAGCAACTGGAAAGCAACCCGGTGCGGATCGGCGCGGCCGGGTACCGGGCGTGGTTCGCGACGCTCGATCCGGAGCTGCGACGGTCGGTGGTCGCGCACTGGGGGGAGCCGCCGGGCGAGCTGTTCACCGACCGCAGCCAGGACCCGGACGGCGAGATCGTGCTGGCCGCGCTGCGCGCGGGCAACGTCGTCGTGATGGTGCAGCCGCCGCGCGGCTTCGGCGCGAACCCGGTCGCCATCTACCATGACCCGGACCTGCCGCCGAGCCACCACTACCTGGCCGCCTACCGCTGGCTGCGGGAGGAGTTCGGCGCGCACGCGGTCGTGCACGTCGGCAAGCACGGGAACCTGGAGTGGCTCCCCGGCAAGAACGCCGGCCTGTCCGCCGCCTGCGGCGCGGACGCGGCGCTCGGGGACATCCCGCTGATCTACCCGTTCCTGGTCAACGACCCGGGCGAGGGCACGCAGGCCAAGCGCCGCGCGCACGCCACGCTGATCGGTCACCTGGTGCCGCCGATGGCGCGGGCCGAGACGTACGGCGACATCGCGCGGCTGGAACAGCTCATGGACGAGCACGCGCAGATCGCGGCGCTCGACCCGCCGAAGCTGCCCGCGATCCGGGCGCAGATCTGGACGCTGATCCAGGCGGCCCGGCTGGACCACGACCTCGGGCTCGACGAGCGGCCGCACGACGCGGAGTTCGACGACTTCCTGTTGCACGTGGACGGCTGGCTGTGCCAGATCAAGGACGCCCAGATCCGGGACGGGCTGCACGTGCTGGGCAAGGCGCCGGCCGGCCAGGACCGGGTGAACCTGGTACTCGCGATCCTGCGGGCGCGGCAGATGTGGGGCGGGCAGGCGCGCGCGCTGCCCGGGCTGCGCGAGGCGCTCGGCCACGACGAGGCCGCCGGCGACCGGGCGGCGGCCGACGCGGTCGAGGCGCGGGCACGGGCACTGGTCGAGGCGATGGAAGCGGCCGGGTGGGATCCGGCCGCGGTGGCTCGCGTGGCGGGGTCCGCGCCGCCGGCGGTCGCCGAGGTGCTCTCATTCGCCGCCACGGAGGTCGTGCCGCGGCTGGCGGCGACGACCGACGAGATCGCGCGCACGTTGCACGCGCTCGACGGCGGGTTCGTGCCGGCCGGGCCGAGCGGCTCGCCGCTGCGCGGCCTGGTGAACGTGCTGCCGACCGGCCGGAACTTCTACTCCGTCGACCCGCGGGCGGTCCCGTCCCGGCTGGCCTGGGAGACCGGGCAGGCGATGGCCGACTCGCTGCTGGCCCGGTACCAGGCCGAGACCGGGACGTACCCGGAGTCGGTGGGGCTGTCGGTCTGGGGCACGGCCGCGATGCGGACCGCGGGCGACGACGTCGCCGAGGTGCTGGCGCTGCTCGGCGTCCGGCCAGCCTGGGACGAGGCGTCCCGCCGGGTCACCGGGCTCGACCCGGTGCCGCCCGACGAGCTCGGCCGGCCGCGGATCGACGTGACGGTGCGGATCAGCGGCTTCTTCCGGGACGCGTTCCCGCACGTGGTGACGATGCTGGACGACGCGGTCCGGCTGGTCGCCGGGCTCGACGAGCCGGACGCGCGGAACTACGTCCGGGCGCACGCCCGCGCGGACATCGCCGCGCACGGCGACGAACGGCGGGCCACCACGCGGATCTTCGGCTCGCAGCCGGGCGCGTACGGCGCGGGGCTGCTGCCGCTGATCGACGCGCGGAACTGGCGCGACGACGCGGACCTGGCCGAGGTGTACGCGGCGTGGGGCGGATTCGCCTACGGCCGCGGCCTGGACGGGCGGGCGGCGCGGGCGGACATGGAGACGTCGTACCGGCGCATCGCGGTGGCCGCGCACAACACGGACACGCTCGAGCACGACATCGCCGACTCCGACGACTACTTCCAGTACCACGGTGGCATGATCGCCACGGTCCGGGCGCTGACCGGCCAGTCGCCGCGCGCGTACATCGGGGACTCCACCCGGCCGGACACGGTGCGGACGCGGTCGCTGGCCGAGGAGACGGCGCGCGTGTTCCGCGCCCGGGTGGTGAACCCGCGCTGGCTGGCGGCGATGCGGCGGCACGGCTACAAGGGCGCGTTCGAACTGGCGGCGACCGTGGACTACCTGTTCGGCTACGACGCGACGGCGGGCGTGGTCGAGGACTGGATGTATGAGAAGCTCACGCAGGCATACGTTCTCGACGAGGAGACGCGCGCGTTCTTCGCCCAGTCGAATCCGTGGGCGCTGCACGGCATCGCCGAACGGCTCCTCGAGGCCGCCGAGCGCAAGCTCTGGGACGCCCCCGACCCGGACACGCTGGCCGCGCTCCGCGCGGCCTACCTGGAAACGGAAGGCGACCTGGAAGACCGCTAAGGGCCAGGGCCCGTTAAGGCCTCCTCAGCGTGCTGGTCACGGTGGGCAGGCCCGCCGGCACGCCGCCCGCGATGAGGCCGAGGAGGGCGCCGGTGTCGGCGTGCTCGCCGATCAGGTCCGCGAGCAGGTCGTAGCGGTGTTCCCTGACGGCGGCGAAGCGCACGTCGGGCGCGGGCGTGAAGTCGCGTCCCGTGCGTCCGGCCAGGTCGCGCAGGAACGCCCGCCGGAACCCGTCGCTGTCGAAGATCCCGTGCCAGGTCGTGCCCCTGACGGCGCCCGCCTCGCACCCGTCGAGGAACGGCGCGCCGCCGCTTACGGTCACGATCCCGTGGTGGATCTCGTAGCCGCTGACGGGCTCGCCGAGGGCGGTCCCGGCCGGGCGGGCGAGCGTCTTGGCCGCGGCGAACCTGACCTTCGCGGGCAGCAGGCCGAGGCCGGGCACGACGCCCGCGCGGCTCTCGACCTCGTCGTCGATCGTCTCGGCGAGCATCTGGTAGCCGCCGCAGATGCCGAGTACCGGCCGCCCCAGCCGCGCCCGGTCGGCGATGACCGCAGCGATGCCGGTGTCGCGCAGCCAGCCGAGGTCGCTGACGGTGGCTCTCGTACCGGGCAGGATGACCAGGTCGGCGCCGTCGAGTTGAGCCGGGGCGGTCACCAGGTCGACGAGCACGCCGGGCTCGGCCGCGAGGGCGTCGACATCGGTGACGTTGGACAGCCGGGGCAGCCGGACGACGGCGACCCGCAGCGGCTGCGCGCCGTGCGGCGGTAGCGCGGCGCGCGGACGGGAGTCGAGGTCGAGGGAGTCTTCGGCGTCGAGCCAGAGGTCGCGCTGCCAGGGGAGCACGCCGTAGGACGGCCGTCCGGTCAGCGCCGTGAGCATGTCGAGGCCGGGGGCGAGCAGCCGGAGGTCGCCGCGGAACTTGTTGACGATGAACCCGGCGATGTGCCGCTGGTCGGCGGGGTCGAGGACGGCGAGCGTGCCGTACATGGCGGCGAGGATCCCGCCCCTGTCGATGTCGCCGACGACGACCACGGGCAGGCCGGCGGCCCGGGCGAGGCCCATGTTGGCGATGTCGCGCTGCCGGAGGTTGATCTCGGCCGGGCTGCCGGCGCCTTCGCAGATCACCACATCGAACCGGCGGCGCAGATCGGCCAGGCTGCCGGCGACGGCGGACTCCAGCATCGGTTTGAGTTCCTGGTAGTCGAGCGCGCCGGTCTCGGCGACCGGCTGGCCGAGCAGGACGACCTGGCTACGGGTCTCGCTGCCGGGCTTGAGCAGAACGGGGTTCATGGCGGCCTCCGGTGCGACCCCGGCCGCGGCGGCCTGCATGGCCTGCGCGCGCCCGATCTCGGCGCCGTCGGCGGTGACGGCGGAATTGAGCGCCATGTTCTGCGCCTTGAACGGCGCGACCCGGACCCCCTGCCTGGCCAGCCACCGGCACAGCCCGGCCACGACGACGCTCTTGCCGGCATCCGACGAGGTCCCGGCCACGAGCAACGCGCCCTTAACCAACTTCCGTCACCCACCCCACTCGCCGCCAACCCCCACCGTCCCGCGTGGCACACAGTCAAGGCCAGAGCAGCGCGAGGACGGCGCACACGACCGCCGCCACGGCGGTGATACCGCGGCACAGCCGGGCGGCGCGGGCGATGTCGGCCACGTCGGGCGCGCGGCCTTGGCCGCCGAGGACGGGGCGCTCCTCCACATGCGATCCGTAGTCGTTGCGCCCGCCGAGGCGGACGCCGAGGGCGCCGGCGAAGGCGGCCTCGGGGACGCCCGCGTTGGGGCTCGGATGGCGGTGCCCGTCCGCGCGGGCGACGGTCAGCGCGGCGCGCCCGCGCCCGCCCGTCGGGCGGGCGACCACGGCCGTGAGCGCGGCGGTCAGCCGGGCGGGCACGAAGTTGGCGACGTCATCGGCCCGGGCCGCCGCCCAGCCGAAGCGCTCATGCCGGGGGCTGTGGTGCCCGACCATCGCGTCGAGCGTGTTGACCGCCCGGTAGGCCAGGAGGCCGGGCAGCCCCGCGACCGCCCCCCAGAACAGCGGTGCGACGACGGCATCCGACGTGTTCTCGGCCACGGACTCGACCGTGGCCCTGGCGATCTCGGCTTCGTCGAGGAACTCCGTCCGGCGGCCGACCAGGTGCGTGAGCTGCTCGCGGGCGGCCGGCAGGTCGCCGCGGCGCAGGCGGTCGGCGACGGCGCCGGCCTCGGCGACCAGCGACCGGGAACCGAGCACGGCCCAGCCGCCGGCGGCGGTGGCCGCCGGCAGCCAGCGCGGAGGCAGCCGGCGCGGGAGCGTGCCGAGGGCCGCCGCGGCCGTGATCAGCAGCGCGGCGTACGTGGCGCCCGCCGTGCGGCGGTCGCGCCACATCGCGGTTTCCAGCCTGCCCGCCGCGCTGCCGAACATCGCGACCGGATGTCCCCGCCGCGGATCCCCGATTAGCTGGTCGAGCATGACGCCGGCGAGCAGCCCGGTCGCGGTGGCACGGGAGCGGTGAGTTGGCACGGGGCTAAGCCTAAGCGCGGCGGGATGCCATAGTTGAGGCGTGTACCTGGTTAGCAGGATGGTCCGCGGTTGAGCGTCGACCTGTCTCATCACGGGGACGCCGACGTCGTTCCTGGGCTGACCGATCTCGCGGTCAACGTGCGGTCAGGCGGCACGCCGGGCTGGCTGGCGGCGCGCATCCGCGACACCGACCTCGCGGCCTACCCGGACCAGCGCGCGGCGGTCGCCGCGGTCGCGGCCCGGCACGGTCGGCCACGACGGGAAGTGCTGCTCACGGCGGGTGCGGCGGAGGCCTTCGTGCTGCTGGCGCGGGCGCTGCGACCACGGCACGCGGTCGTGGTGCACCCGCAGTTCACCGAGCCGGAGGCGGCGCTGCGGGCAGCCGGGCACCCGGTCGACCGGGTGATCCTCCCGTTCCCGTTCACACTCGACCCGGCGCTGGTGCCGGACGACGCGGACCTGGTCTTCGTCGGAAACCCGACCAACCCGACCTCGGTGGCGCACGCGCGGGCAGCGGTACTGCGACTCATCAGGCCGGGGCGGATCGTCGTCGTCGACGAGGCGTTCGCCGACTGCGTGCCGGGCGAGGCGGAATCGCTGGCCGGCCACGGGGACCTGCGCGGGCTGGTCGTGATCCGGAGCCTGACCAAGACGTGGGGACTGGCCGGGTTGCGGGTGGGCTACCTGCTCGCGGAGCCGGACATGGTCCGCCGGCTGGCGGCAGCGCAGCCGCTGTGGGCGGTGTCCGCCCCGGGGCTGGTCGCGTGTGTCGCGACGGCGTCCCCGCCCGCGCTGCGGGAGGCGGCCGAATGGGCGCGGAACCTAGCGGGGGAGCGTGCGTACATGCATAGGCGTCTGGCGGAGATCGACGGGGTGCGGGTGGTGCCGGAGGCGGCAGCTTCGTTCCTGCTAATGGAGACTGAGATCGCGGACCTGCGCACGCGGCTCCTGGCGCGGGGGTTCGCGGTGCGGCGCGGGGAGACATTCCCCGGCCTGGGACCTGGCTGGATCCGGGTCGCCGTCCGGGACGCCGCGACGTCGGGCCGGTTCGCGGCGGCGCTCGCCGCCACGGTGAAGCGGTAAGGAGCGTAAGGCCGGGAAGCGCGCCTTTGCCGCCACGCTTCCCGGCCCGCTGGACATCACATGACGCAGCCGCCGTTCGCGTTGCTCCACAGGCTCTGCATGGCGTAGCTGCCGGTGGAGAGCGCGACGTCGCCGTGCGGGCTGGCCCAGGCGCACTTGTCGCCGATCTCGCTGCCGGACGAGTCAAGCCAGGCATTCAGCTGCGGATCGGTGATGGCTTCCGCGTATTCGTGCCCGCCGACCGTGCTGAATCCGTCGTAGGTGCCGGCCGAGCCGGAGTTGATCCAGTTCTCACCGCATTCGCCGCCCGCGTCCAACTGGTAGGGCAGGTTGGTGTAGGAGACGCTGCCGGTATAGGAGTGCCAGGCGCAGTAGCTGCCGCCGGAACTGGTGCTGCCGCAGCTGCCGGCGAACCCGTCGCTGAAGCAGGTGCCGGACTGCGACATGATCACGACCTGCGCGTCCGCCGGATCGGAGATGCTCACGGAATTGGTGAACGCGGTGGCTTCGCTGCTGAGGTCGCTCCCCGTCACCGGGTCGGGCGGGGTGGAGCTGTCCTGCCAGGCGCCTTCGAACACCGACGAACCGAAGCCGGGCCGCCCGGATCCGTCGCCGTACTGGGACGTGACCGTCGACCAGTCGTCCTGCGGCGTCACGCCCAGGCCCGAGTAGAAGTTGTACATGTAGTTGAAGGCGGGCGATGACCCGCTCCAGTTGGGGCCCCACAGCAGCACGTAGACGTGCGGGGAATGCTGTACAGGACCGCCGTTGTACTGGAGGTCAGACTGTGCGAGGGCTGCTTCCCGCGCTGCCGTTGACGCTGACCGCGCGGCGTGCGCCGCGGCTCGCGGCGGCACGACACCGGCGATGCGTGGCGTGGCCGCGTGCGTGAGCGCTCCCTCGAACTTGGCGTGCAGGCTGATGACGTGCAACGGGGGTGTCTTCGCTGCCGTGGTGGTCGGCGTGGTCGGCGTGGTCGGGGTGGTCGGCGCCGTCGGCGTGGTCGACGTCGCGGCGGCGGCCGCCTGGGCTGGCACCGCGAACGCCGCGGTGACGGCCACAGCGGCCAGCAAGGCCCGGATGTTCACCTTGGTTCCTCGCATTCCGGAGAAAAGTGTTTCTTTACACATAAAGAAACACGGCTGAACATCCGCAGTCCATTAGCCGGTCGAAAATCGTGACAAATGAGGCAAGAGTGACAGAAGTGACAGAAGCACGACTAAGCTGGGACCGCGGCCGGCGAACTGTGCAGGGGCTATGATCCGATTAACGAGCTGACCGATGTCGGTGCGGCAGGGCGGAGCTTGCCGGCACTGCTCCCGGATGAAGTTCAGTCGTCGTAGACGGAATGGTTCCCGACGCGGAGCCATACGACCACGGTCTCTCCGTTGACGTTGGCGAGACGGAATAGCGCCCGCCCGCCCGTCCGGCGAGGCAAAGCTCCATGTCATGGAGTAGTTCGCGCCGATTTTGTGAATGCGCAGAGCTCGCGGCCATGGCACGGCACCTGCGTGCGCCCCGGCGTCCAATGCTGGCCGTAGCAGCTGGTGTACCGCTGCCGCGAATAGCGCGCGATGTCCCCGAGGCAGCCGCCGCAGGTCGATGAGGAACCCTGGGGTACGAACGTATTTCAGTTCGAGGCGTCGAGGTCGGCGAGCAGATCTTCCATT
Source organism: Trebonia sp. (assembly GCA_035552855.1). Taxonomy (GTDB): domain Bacteria; phylum Actinomycetota; class Actinomycetes; order Streptosporangiales; family Streptosporangiaceae; genus Trebonia. The sequence continues at coordinate 10,856 of DASZKN010000279.1, forward strand.
GAGTCGTAGACCTTGCTCTCCGGTTCGTCGTCCCCTGGACGCGACGGGTACCTGGCCTCATGAACCGCCCAGTACAGCTCAGCTTCGCGCTGCTCCAGTGCCTTCAAGGCACGGTACTCCTCAAGGGGAACCACGACGGACTCGACCTCGCCAGCGCGCGTGATCACCTGATGATCTCCGACGTCTACGCCAGACTTCAGGGGATTCTCGGTCATGCGGGCATTCTACTTGATGTCCCTCAACCCTCAACGCATCTCTGCGCGTGCTCCCGCGCGTCCAGGGATGGCTTACGGTCGCCAGCTAGATCGGGCTAGTGAGTTCAGCTATCTCCTGCGCGACTACTCCCGTTTTGCGGAAATAGGTCTACTTTGGGATAGACCGTCGCATCAGCCGCATTCTCTGATGCTCGGAAGGGGTTATCACAGCGATGCTCCTGGCGAGCGACGGATCGGTGCTCGTTCACAACGAGCCGGACAACTACACCAC
>DASZKN010000280.1:0-13264 GCA_035552855.1 Trebonia sp.
CGTGACCTGGACCCCGGTCGGGTCTACCACATTGACGTCCGCCGCGGCAGCACAGGACGTCGGCATGATCGCCACCGCCCACAGCGCCGGCGCACTTGGCCGCGACGACTTCAGCGGATTCAGCGTGGGCTCGAAGAGCAACTGCCAAGCGGATCGTGGCACGCAAACGCGTACGCCGGGATTGATCTGCTTACGCGCCGTGAGATCCGTCTCCGGCAGACATGCGAGGCCGAGCGGGCCGCGGAGATCGCCCTCGGGCCAGTGTAGTGGTCCCGCTATTCGCCCGTTAGGCGCTCGTACAGTTCGGTGTAGCGGGCGGTCAGGGCCGCGACGACGTCCGGAGGGACCTCCGGGCCCGGCGCCTTGCGGTCCCACCCGATGCTGGTCGACCAGTCCCGCAGGAACTGCTTGTCGTAGGAGTGCTGCGGGCGGCCGGGCTCATACTCGTCGGCGGGCCAGAAACGCGAGGAGTCCGGCGTGAGCACCTCGTCGGCCAGCACGAGCTGACCGTCCTTGGCACGGCCGAACTCCAGCTTGGTGTCCGCGACGATGATCCCGCGCTCGGCGGCGAGCGTCGCGCCCCGGCGGTAGACGTCCAGCGTGATCCGCTTCAGCTCGGCGGCGGTCTCGGCGCCGACGAGGTCCGCGACCTCCTCGTAGGTCATCGGCTCGTCGTGCCCGGCCGCCGCCTTGGTGGTCGGGGTGAACACCGGCTCGGGCAGCTGCGAGGCCTCGCCGAGGCCCGGCGGGAGGTGGACGCCGGAGACACCGCCGCTCTCCTGATAGGAGACGAGTCCCAGGCCGGTCAGGTAGCCGCGGGCGATGCACTCGACCGGCAGCATCTCAAGGCGCTGGCAGCGGATCGCGCGGCCCGCCCACTCGGCGGGCACGTCGGTGGCGGAGACCACGTGGTTCGGCGTGATGTCGCGAAGGCGGTCGAACCACCACAGCGACAGCTGGGTGAGGATGCGCCCCTTGCCGGGGATCGGTGTCGGCAGCACCACGTCGTAGATGGACACCCGGTCAGAGGCGACCAGCAGCAGGTCGTCACCGTCCGCGTAGACCTCGCGGACCTTACCGGAATGCAGCAGCTCCATGTACGTGCCCCTAGCTAGACAGGTCGGCGATGAGCCTGGCCAGCGTACTGCCACCGGCTGCGCGTACGATCAGGTGGCATGGCGGGAAACGGCGCTGGCCGGCTCGATGGCGGCGGCTACCTGCAGGTGCAGACGACCACCGACTCGCGAGCCGAGGCGATGGAACTGGCCCGCGCCGCGGTGGCGGCGCGGCTGGCCGCGTGCGGCCAGGTCGCCGGCCCTGTCGCGTCCACCTACTGGTGGAACGACGAGATCGAGCGGGCCGAGGAATGGTTTGTGTTCTTCAAGCTCCCGGCCGACCGGTATGAGGAGCTCGCCGCGTTCCTGACCGCCCGGCACAGCTACGACGAGCCGGAGATCATCGCCACCCCGATCGTGGCCGGCTCGCCGTCGTTCCTGACCTGGGTCAGTGACGAGACGGAGCCGCGGGCTGAGGCTTAGGCCGCGGGCCTGAGCCGCCGGCCTACCCCGCGGGCGGCGCGTTCCAGGTCGAGATCACCGGTTCGCCGTGCTCGCTGCCAAGCGTGCTGACCGTGCCGGTGTCCAGGCGGAATAGTTTCCCGTCGGCCGGCGGCAGCCGGAGCCAGCGCGCGGTCAGCACCCGCAGCACGTGACCGTGCGCGACCAGCACCACGTCGCCGTCGTCGAGCAGCGCGCAGGCGCGGGCGAGCACCTTGTCGGCCCGCGCGCCCACCTCCTCGACGGTCTCCCCGGGATGCTCCGCGTCGCCCGGGATCACCCCGTCCCGCCACAGGTACCAGCCCGGCCGCGATCGCTGGATCTCCGCCGTCGTCTTCCCCTCGTAGGCGCCGTAGTCCCACTCCCACAAGTCGGCGTCCTGCTTGATCCCGCCGGTGTAACCGCCGGGATATCCGCGTTCCAGGCCCGCCAGTTCCGCGGTCCGGATGGCGCGCTGCGCCGGGCTGGTGAACACGGCGGCGATCTGCCGGCTGGCGAGCGCGGGGGCCAGCCCGGCCGCGCTCGCCTCGCCCTTGGGCGTCAGCGGGATGTCGGTGCGGCCCGTGTGCTGACCGGACAGGCTCCATTCGGTCTGTCCGTGCCGCAGCAGAATCAGCTCTCCCATGTGCTCAATCATTGCCGGCTAAGGTTTGCGCGTGGCATCGGGGCGCGTAGCGGGGATCACCGTATGTGTAACGGTCGCCGCGCTGGGCCTGACGGCCGCGGGCTTCAGCGCCGCCCAGGCCCGGGTGCTCGCGACCCGCAGGCCCACCCGCGCGGAGCTGTCCGCCGCCGCGGCGGCCGGGGTCGCCCAGCGCTGGGAACGCGCGGCGGCCGCCGCGATCTTCCCGGCCACCGTCCGTTACACCAGCGGGCTACAGACGACCGAGAAGGCCACCAGGCTCGCCATCGGCCGCGGCCGGGTGTGTGCCGTGGCCCTCGACGCCACGCTGCGCCCGGCGGCCAGGGCGGACCACTGCGCGGCGGGAGTGCGGGCAACGTACACGGACGCGCTCCGCGGAACGGTGTACACGGCCGGGGTGCTGGCATTCCCCGACGCCGCCGACGCCGCCGCGTTCTACGGCGCGGTCACGGTCAGCGCGTACCCCGCGACCGGCCTCAACGCGCTGCCGGTGGCCGGCACGGCGGCGGCGCTGTTCGGCGACAAGGCCCGGCAGGCGGCGGCCGCGCAGGTCGCCGGCCCGTATGTGGTCCTCGCGGTGGCCGGGTACGCCGACGGGCGCCCCGCCCTGAACTCGGCTGAGCGGCGCGACGCGGTCTTCCACCCCGGGGACTCCCTCGTCGATGACATCGCCGGCCGGATCGCGAGGCCGGTCACGGCCGGCTGCGGCACCTCCGAATGGGCCTGCTCGCAAGGCGACCTGCCCGTTCCGCCGCCGACGTTCAGCGAGATACGCTCCTACGAGATGGCGATGCTCGGCCAGATCGGCGTCCCGGACGCCTGGACGGCCAGCCAGGGAAGCGGCGTGACGGTCGCGGTGCTGGACACCGGCGTCGACCCGGACGCGCCGGACCTCACCGGCGGGGTCACCACCGGGCCGGACTACACGCGCGGCGCGGACCCGGCCGGCTACCAGCCGCCGCACGAGCATGGCACGTACATCGCGTCGATCATCGCGGGCCACGGCAGCGGTGCGGATGACGAGAGCGGCGTCGTCGGCGTCGCGCCGCGGGCACGCGTCCTGTCCGTCCGCGTGATCCTCGACGACGGCGAGCCGGGCATGGCCAAGTACAACAGCCGGGCGCGGTACGCCAAGGCGATCGGCAGGGGAATCTACTACGCGGTCGCGCACGGCGCCAAGGTCATCAACATGTCGCTCGGCTCGGAGCAGCCGACCGGCTACCTGCGCACCGCGATCGGCCACGCGCTGCGCTCCGGCGTGGTCGTGGTGGCGTCCGCCGGCAACAGCGGCACGAGCGGCGGCTACGCGCCGTACGTGTACCCCGCGTCGTTCAGCGGCGTGATCGCCGTGGCCGCCGCCACGGACAGCGGGACCCGCGCCGCCTTCTCCGAGCAGAACGCCGGCGTGGTCCTCGCCGCGCCCGGGGTCGGCGTGCTCGGCGACGGGCCGGGCGGCGAGTACCTCGACGCGGAGGGAACGAGCCCGTCGGCGGCCATCGTCAGCGGGGTGGCGGCGCTGATCAAGTCCCGCTACCCGAAGCTGAGCCCGGCCCTGGTCGAGCAGGCGCTGATCACGAGCACGACACACCGGCCACACGCCGGGTACAGCGTGAACACGGGGTTCGGCGAGGTGGACGCGGCGGCCGCGCTCGCCGCCGCCAGCCGCCTGGCCGGCGCTCCCGCCGCGCGGGGCCTGTCCCCGGCCGCCCGCTTCGCGTCCGCGCCCGGGCCGATCCAGGTGACGCACCGGGACATGGCCCTGGTCGCCGGTTACGCCGGCGCCGCCGGCGGCGGGCTGCTGTGCACGCTGGCCGCGCTGGCGCTGCTCGTGTTCATCGCCCGCCAGCAGCCCCGCCGGCGCGCGGCGGTCGGGGTCGGGGGGATCACCGGCACCGGCATCCCCGACACGGCCACCCCGGATGCCGAAGGCGCCCGCCCGCCCGATCTGTACGGATGGTTATTAATTGCCGAGCGTTACCGCATGCCCCGGAAGACGAGCCGGCCACGCAGGGCGCTAACTACCCGAGGCCGCGGGTCGCCGCCCCGGTCAGGATGATGCGACCGGACGAACTCCCGGCGTCGGTGCTCAGGTGCTCAGTTTCATCCATCTCGCCGCCTGCCCTGTTGGATAGAGGCAGCGGCGTGTGTACCGCGCACCTGCCAGCTGGCCTGCCTGGCACCAGGCTAGCCCCTACAGCAGCTTGCGCAGGCGGAAGAGGTCCTTCATGCTCGCCTCGACCTTCACCCGGCCGTTCATCCAGGCGCGGGCGATGTTCATCGGCGACTCGGCCAGCGAGACGACCTCGTCGCTGTTCGCGGTCAGCCGGATGTCGGCGGGGGGATCTCCCGCCGCGGTCTCGTGCACCGGGTCGTCGCCCGTCCCCAGCCGCGTCGCGTAGGTCAGGCCGAGGTCGGGGATCGTGATGCTGATCGACCGGTTTCCGAAGTAGTTCTCCCTGTCGGCAGGGCTTATTTCGGCGAGCCGGCCCGCCAGCTTTTCCAGTGCCTCGCGGCACTCCTCGGCCGAGTGCATGTGCGTAGAGTAGCGCACATGGATTCCGAACGGCCGGTGGTGACTCCCCAGCCCACCGGCGACTCCCGTGTTGACGAGGCCATCGCCGGGCTGGCCGCGCTCGGCGACCTGCCGCTCGATGACCATCCCGCCGTGCTCGAGGGCGTGCACGACAGCCTGCGCGAGATTCTCGGCGAGCTCGACGCCCCGGGCAGGCCGGGCACGCCGGGGCAGCAGGGCGAGCTCGGCGGAGGCCCGCGCCGGTGACCACCCGCGCACGGCTCGACGCGGAACTCGTGCGGCGCGGGCTGGCCCGGTCGCGGGAGCAGGCGGCCGAGCTGATCGCCGCCGGCCGGGTGTCCGTGTCCGGGCAGGCCGCCGCGAAGCCCGCTACCCAGGTGAGCAGGGATGCGCCGGTCAGGGTCGTCGCCGCGAGCGACGGGGAGCCCGACTATGTCTCGCGCGGCGCCCATAAGCTCGCCGGCGCCCTCGCCGCGTTCCCCGGCCTGGTCGTTACCGGCAAGCGGTGCCTGGACGCGGGCGCGTCCACCGGCGGGTTCACCGACGTCCTGCTGCGCGCGGGCGCGGCCCACGTGGTGGCCGCCGACGTTGGGTACGGCCAGCTCGCCTGGCGGCTGCGGACCGACCCCCGGGTGACCGTCTGCGACCGCGTCAACGTCCGGTCCCTGCGGCCCGAGCAGGTCGCGCCGCCGCCGGAAGTCGTCGTCGGCGACCTGTCCTTCATCTCCCTCACGCTCGTGCTGCCCGCGCTCGCCGACTGCGCCGCCCCGGACGCGGACTTCATGCTGATGGTCAAGCCGCAGTTCGAGGTCGGGCGGGGCAAGGTGGGCCAGGGCGGCGTCGTCAGGGACACGGGGGACAGGGCGGACGCCGTGCGGAAAGTGGCGGCCGCGGCGGTCGCCCTCGGCCTGGGCGTCCGCGGCGTCACCGCGAGCCCGCTGCCGGGCCCGTCCGGCAACGTCGAGTACTTCCTCTGGCTCCGCCGGGGCTGCCCGCCGCTGGCGGAAGAAGACCTGCGGCGCGCCATCGAGGCGGGCCCGCAAAACTGAATACCGGACTGACCGGTGAGCGGGCATCGCCGGCGAGAGGATAAGTTGCACCCGATGGGTGATTCACAGCGGACCGTGCTGGTGCTCGCGCACACCGGCCGGGAGAACGCACTCCGCAGCGCGCGGCAGGTGATCAAGCGGCTGACCGCCGCCGGGATCGCGGTCCGCGTCACGGAGGAGCAGGCGCCCGCGCTCGCCTGCGAGGGCGCCGCGGTCGTGTCCGCCGGGCCGGGCGCGGCGGCGGACGCGGAGCTCGTGTTCGTGCTCGGCGGGGACGGTTCCCTGCTGCGCGCCGCGGAGTTCGCCCGCCCCGTGCAGACGCCGCTGATCGGCGTCAACCTCGGCCACATCGGGTTCCTCGCCGAGGCCGAGCCGGACGGGCTGGCCGAGACGGTGGACCGGATCGCGGCGGGCGACTACCGGGTCGAAGAGCGCATGACGCTCGACGTCGTCGCCCGCTCGGGCGGCACCGAGCTCGTCCGTACCTGGGCGCTGAACGAGGCCACGGTGGAGAAGGCCGCCCGGGAACGGATGATCGAGGTGGTCATCGAGACCGACGGCAGGCCGCTCTCGCGCTGGGGCTGCGACGGGGTTGTGTGCGCCACGCCGACCGGGTCCACCGCCTACGCGTTCTCCGCGGGCGGCCCCGTGGTCTGGCCGGAGGTAGCGGCGCTGCTGATGGTGCCGATCGCCGCCCACGCGCTGTTCGCGCCGCCGCTGGTGGTTTCGCCGCGCTCGGTACTCGCGGTAGAACTAGTGTACGAGGATAGTAACCGGGACGACGACAGCGGCGGGCCCGCCGCGGAGACAGCTGGGGCCGTTATGTGGTGCGATGGTCGGCGTAGGGTTGACCTGCCGCCGGGCGCGCGCGTGGAAGTGCGCAGGGGCGCGCTTCCCGTGCTGCTGGCGAGCGTGCAGGACCACGGGCGGGGGCCGGACGGCGGCGGGCCGTTCACCGACCGGCTCGTCGCGAAGTTCGGGCTGCCGGTCGCCGGCTGGCGCGGACGGGCTGGGAAGGAGGAACGTCGCGGCCATGCTTGAGGAAGTGCGCATCACGGGGCTCGGGGTCATCGACGACGCGCTGCTCGAGCTTTCGCCGGGGTTCACCGCGCTGACCGGCGAGACCGGCGCGGGCAAGACGATGGTGGTGACGGGGCTCGGCCTGCTGTTCGGCGGGCGGGCGGACCCGGCCCGGGTCCGGCCGGGCACGGACCGCGCGGTCGTGGAGGGCCGGCTGCGCACGCCGCGCGACGGCCGGGTGGCCGCGCAGGTCGAGGACGCGGGCGGCGACCTGGACGAGGACGGCTCGCTCGTCCTCACCCGCACCGTGTCGGCGGAAGGACGCTCGCGCGCGTTCGCCGGCGGCCGCTCGGTGCCGGTGTCACTGCTCACGTACCTGGCCGATGACCTGGTCGCCGTGCACGGCCAGTCCGACCAGCAGCAGCTGCTCAAGCCCGGACGCCAGCGCGAGTCGCTCGACAAGTACGCGGGCGCCGCGCTCGCCGACGTGCTCCTTGACTACCAGCGCACGTACAACCGGCACCGCGCGGTGCACGCCGAGCTGACGACGCTCACCGCGGACGCGCGGGCGCGCGCCGCCGAGGCGGAGGCGCTGCGGCTCGGGCTCACGGAGATCGAGAAGCTGTCCCCGGTCGCCGGCGAGCTCACGGAACTGCGGGCCGAGGAAGAGCGGCTCGCGAACGCGGACGCGCTCCAGGGGGCCGCCGCGCTCGCGCACGCCGCGCTGCAGGGCGACCCCGCTTCCGGGGTGGAGGGCGTCGACGCGCTCACGCTGCTCGGCCAGGCGCGGCAGGCCCTGGACGGCGTCCGCCAGTACGACGCGAGCCTGTCCGGGGTCGCCGACCGGCTGTCCGACGCCGTTTACCAGCTGTCGGACGTGGCCGCCGAGCTGGCGTCCTACAGTCAGTCGATCGACGCCGACCCCGCCCGGCTGGCGGCCGTCCAGGACCGCCGGGCCGCCATGAGCCGGCTGATCCGCGCCTACGGCCCCGGCGGCACCGCGCTCGGCACCGCACCGGTCGGCGAGCCAGCCCCGGCCGCCGGAACGGCGCTGGCAACCGGCGTAGAAGGCGCGCCGCCGCCGGACGACATCGCGGCCGTGCTCGAATGGTCGGGCCGCGCCGCCACGCGCGTCGTCGAGCTCGAGGGTGACGACGACAAGATCGCCGCCCTCGCCCAGGGGGAGGCGACGCTGGCCGCCGAGGTCACGGAGCTGGCCGGCCGGCTGTCGGAGCTGCGCCACGAGGCGGCCGAGCGGTTCGCCGCCGACGTGACCGCCGAGCTGGCCGCCCTGGCGATGCCGCACGCCCGCGTGTCGGCCGCGATCACCGAACTTGGCGAGGCGGGCCCGTACGGCAAGGACGACGTCGAGCTGCGGCTCGCCGCCAACCCGGGGGCGCCCGCGCTGCCGCTGCACAAGGGCGCGTCCGGGGGTGAGCTGTCGCGTGTGATGCTGGCCATCGAGGTGGTGTTCGCCGGCGCGGACCCGGTCCCGACGTTCGTCTTCGACGAGGTCGATGCGGGTGTCGGCGGCAAGGCGGCGGTGGAGATCGGCCGCCGCCTCGCGAAGCTGGCCCGGCTGGCGCAGGTCATCGTCGTCACCCACCTGCCGCAGGTCGCCGCGTTCGCCGACAACCATCTCGTGGTCGCCAAGTCCAGTGACGGCCTGATCACGAGCAGCGGGGTGATCCGTCTCGACCATGCCGGCCGCGTGAAGGAGCTGTCGCGGATGCTGGCCGGCATGGAGGACTCCGAGTACGGCCAGGCCCACGCCGCGGAGCTGCTCATCCTCGCGGCCGAGGGCCGCAAGTCATAGCCCGCAGCCTGCCGCGCGTGACCAGCGACCCGCTCGCGGCCGGCAATGGCTTTGCGCGCGATTAAAGATCGAGCGTCATGAAGTAGTTGTCGGGGCTCGGCCGGTAGTCCGCGAACGGCGGGCAGCCGGTGAAGCCGGCGTCCGCGTACAGCGCGCGGGCGGCGGCGAACTCGGCCATCGTCCCGGTCTCCAGGCTGACGCGCGCGTACCCGCGGGCGCGGGCCACGCCCAGCAGGTGCGTGAGCATCGCCCGCCCGACGCCGCGGCCGCGCGCGGCCGCCGCGGTGTGCATGGACTTGATCTCGCCGTGGGCCGGATCGAGCTGCTTGATCGCACCGATTCCCAGCAGTTCGCCCGCTCGCCGGCAGCTGTAGAACGAGACCGCCGGATCCAGCAGGCCGTCGACATCGAGCGCGAAGCTGTGCTCGGGCGGCGAGGTCGCGAGCGCGAAGGCGAGATGCCCGGCGAGCAGCGCCCGCACATCCGGGGCGCGCGGGTCATCGGCGGCGATCTGCCCGGCGGGCGCGGGCGCGGCGGCGGTCACGGGGGCAGCGTACGCGACCAATGTTTCTGGCGGGAAAAACCGCGGCCGTGCCGCAGCACCCAGGCAGCGAAGAACACCGCGCTCACCGGGGCGGCGAAGATGCCCGCGTCGACGAGCGACCCGCGCGGCGTCCGCTCCAGCACCACCGCGGCGCCGCAGGCGCAGATCCCGAGCACCTCCGCGAGCAGCAGGCGGCCCAGCGGCGGCAGGCCCGGGTCCCGCAGGTAGTCGCCGGCCGCGCACGCCGCGCTGCACAGCGCCGCGGCGCCGCCGGCGCACCAGAGGACCCGCGGGTCCGCGGCGGAATAGGCCACGGTCGGCGCCAGCCCGGCCCCCAGCAGCAGCCCGAGCACCGCGAGCAGGACCAGCGACGCCGCCACGTGGCCGCGCGCGGCGAACCGCAGCGCGAACAGGCAGCAGAACGCGGCGACGTACGCGCAGATCGCCAGCCCGGTGCTGAGGTAGCGGCCCGCGTAGGCGCCGAGCGCGAAGCACCCCGCCGTCGCCGCGACGAGCGCCATCGTCGCGCCGAACAAGGCCGGCCCGCGACGGGTCAGGCACTCGGGCGCGAAGCCGGGGTACGTCAGTTCTCCCGCGCGAAAATCCGCAGGAAGAAGAAGAAAACGTTCAGCGCGTCGAGGAAGATCGACGCGGCGAGCAGCGGCGCGGAGTTCAGCCCCCGCGACCGGCGCAGCCGCTGGAAGTCGACCGTCGTCAGCCCGGCGAACACCACCAGCCCGAGGACCGCGTAGATCAGCGAGGCGTGCGGTATGTGCACGAAGATCAGCGCGATGCCCGCGACGAGCAGCACGAGCAGCGCGATGAACGACACCCGGGCGAGCCGCAGCAGGTTCCGCCGCGTCAGGTAGCCGAACGTCCCGAACGCCGCGACGAAACAGGCGGTCGCGCCGCCCGCCTGCCAGAGGATCCGCGGGCTGGTCGCGGCGTAGTAGACGAGGACCGGCGACGATGCCACCCCCATCAGCGCGCCGAAGATCACCAGCAGCACCGTCGACGCCCCCGCCGACCGGCGCGCCGCGAACCGCATGATCAGCAGGATCACGAACGCCGCGATGTAGGCCACGATCGCGGCCCCGTGCGAAAGGTTCCGCCCGGCGTACGACCCGAGCGCGAACAGCGCGGCCGTCAGCGCCACCAGCCCCATCGTCTGCCCGAACAGCGTCCGCGTCCGGTCCCGGGCGGCCGCCGCGCCGTATTGCCCGTAGGTCAGGCTCCCGTGCATAGCCACGCTTCTCCCTTGACGTCAGAACACCATTATCCCGAACGCGCCCGGCCGTCTCCCGTCATCCCCCGTCCTGTCGCTGCCTTCGGGGCGCGCTTAGGGTAGGTCTATGCGCAAACTCAGGGTGCTCTTCATCGGCGGCAGCGGCGTGATCTCCGCCGCGTGCGCGCGGGTGGCGGTCGAGAGCGGGGACATCGACCTCTACGTGCTGAACCGGGGGCAGAGCGCCACGCGGCCGCTCCCGGCCGGGGTGACGCAGCTGCGGGGGGATATACGGTCACCAGGGAACGTTAGGGACGTGCTGAAGAATCTTGACTTTGACTCGGTCGTCGACTGGGTCGCGTTCACGCCGGAGCACGTGGCGACGGACGTCGACCTGTTCCGCGGGCGGACCGGGCAGTACGTGTTCATCAGCAGCGCGTCGGCGTACCAGACGCCGGTGTCGCGGCTGCCGGTGACCGAGTCGACGCCGCTGCGCAACCCGTACTGGCAGTACTCGCGGGACAAGATCGCGTGCGAGGACCTGCTGACGCGGCTTTACCGGGAGGAGGGGTTTCCGGCGACGATCGTGCGGCCGTCGCATACCTACGACAAGACCAAGACCGTGCTGTCCGGCGGATGGACGTCGCTGGCGCGGATGCTGGCGGGCAAGCCCGTGGTCGTGCACGGCGACGGGGCCTCGCTGTGGACGGTGACGCACCACGAGGACTTCGCACGGGCCTTCGTGCCGCTGCTCGGGCACCCGCGGACGCTCGGAGAGGCGTTCCACATCACGTCGGACGACGTGCTGACCTGGGACCAGATCGCGCACTCGCTGGCGGCCGCGCTCGGCGTGACCGCGACGCTCGTGCACGTGCCGTCGGACGTCATCGCGGCGGCCGACCCGGACTGGGGCGCGGGCCTGCTCGGGGACAAGACGCACTCGATGGTCTTCGACAACAGCAAGATCCGGTCCGTGGCGCCGGGCTGGCGCGCGGTCATCCCGTTCGAGCGAGGCGCCCGCGAGATCGCGGCGTGGTACCTCGGGGACCCGGCCCGCCAGGTCGTCGACGCCGAACTCGACGCGCTGATGGACAAGCTCGTGGAGGCCTACGGAGTGCCCGCCGCGTCCTAGCAGCCTTCCGGCGCCGGCTCAGCGGGCGGTGAGGCGGAAGACCGGGTAGCCCGGCGCGATGCGGCGCAGTTCCGCCTCGGGGGCCTTCGCGTCCACGCCGTCGAAGAACACGCCGACCTCCCACTTCCAGCGCTTGAGGTAGGCGCGCAGGATGACGGGCTTGTCCTCGTCGCCGATCTCGGTGGCGGTGAAGCGCTCGGCCTTGCGGCCGATGCGCAGTTCGCCCTCGCCGCCGGCGGCGCGCAGGTTGCGGACCCACTGGGTGTTGCCGCGCGGCGCGATGAGGTAGCGGTCGCTGTCGAGGGTCAGGGGGTTGACGGGGTTGGTGCGCCACTTGCCGCTCTTGCGGCCCTTCACGAACAGGACGCGGGAGCCGTAGACGCTGACGCCCAGCCTGGTGAGCCGTCCGACGGTCTCGTTGAAGAAGTTCGTGCTGCTCTTGGGGGCCACGTAACGGGACTGGGCTGACATGGTGTCCTCCGGTCTGGGACTTTGCGAGAGCGGCGCTCTCGACTAAGATCAGTGAACAGGATCTGCTGCTCTCTGTCAAGAGCGGTGCTCTCGATTGTGACCGACGATCTTCATATGGAGGCCGCGATGACGCCCCCCAACGCCAGCATGACCGCCCGCGAGCGCGCCCGCGCCGAGCTGACGCGGGAAATCAAGGACGAGGCGCGCCGGCAGCTCGTCACCGCCGGGGCGGACGGCCTGTCGCTGCGCGCGGTCGCGAAGTCGCTGGGGATGGTGTCCTCGGCGCTGTACCGGTACTTTCCCAGCCGGGACGCCCTGCTGACCGAGCTGATCATCGACGCGTACAACAGCCTGGGGGCGGCGGTGGAGGAGTCGGCGGCGGCCGCTTCCGGCGGGACGGCGCGCGAGCAGTGGCTGGCGGCGGCCCGGCGCGTGCGCGACTGGGCGCGCGCCCGTCCGCACGAGTACGCGCTGATCTACGGCTCGCCGGTGCCCGGCTACCAGGCGCCGGAGGCGACGATCGGGCCGGCGGCGCGGGTGCCGCTCGTGTTCACCGGGATCCTGGAGCGCGCGGCTACCGGGGAAACCGGGGGAGCGGGGGCAGCGGGGGAATCCGAGGTGCGCGCGGGCGAGCCGCTCGCGCCGGAGCTTTCCGCGCAGGCGGCGGCCCTGGCGGCGGCGATCGCCGCCGACGGCCTGCCCGGCGATGTGCTGGTCAGAGGGCTGATCGCGTGGACGCAGCTGTTCGGGATGGTGAGCTTCGAGCTCTTCGGCCAGTTCGTGGGCTCGTTCGAGCCAGCGGACGCGTTTTTCGAGCACGCGATTGCCGAGATGGCGGCTTTTGTCGGACTGTGACGCCGGTGCCGGCCGAGAATTCTTCAGTTCTACCGGGCGGCTGAGGGCTACAATCGGTGTGAGCGTCTTCCCTTGGCAGATCGTTATCCCGGCCAGCGGGAAGACCGCCTACGTGGCTGACCCGGACTCCGACGCGGTCTCCGTGCTCAGCACCGCGACGGACAAGGTCACGGACACAATCCCGGTGACCGGCGATCCGGACACGCTGGCGCTTCCCCGACGGCAGCCGGTTGTGGGCGGCCCAGAACTCTGCTGCCTATGTAACCGTTCTCACTACAGCAGGCGACTCCGTCGTCGGCAGCATCAACCTCGGCGGCAGCGACGCGCAGTCCGGGGACGGCTCCGAGCCGACCGGGATTGCCCTCGTCAGCACCCCCACGCCAGGGTCGTAACCCCGAGGTTCTGGCCGGGGGGGGGGCC
>DASZKN010000281.1:0-9493 GCA_035552855.1 Trebonia sp.
ACGGCGTGCCGTCGGAGAACTTCACGCCCTGCCGAAGCGTGACCGTGACGGTCTTGGCGTCCGGGCTGAACTTGTAGCCGGTGGCCAGGTCGGGGACGATCTTGCCGTTCGCGCCGAGGTCGAAGAGCTGGCCGTAGACTGCGTCGAAGAAGTCCTGGTTGGCCGCCCCGGTCACGTCGGTCGCCGGGTCGAAGCCGTACGGCCAGTCGCCCGCGAACCCCTGGCCCTCGAGGACGGTGAGCGAGCCGCCCGCCTTGGGCGGCGGCACGTTGCCGATGCTGTTGACGGAGGCTTGATCGCCCGGGCTGCTGCTCGATCCCGGGGAGCTACTGCACGCGGCAGCAGTCAGTGCGAGTGCGGCCGCTCCAGCGAGGCAGGCGGTCCGCGTTGACATTAGCCGGAATCTCACGGCATTCACCTACTCGTGATTATTCATACGCTGGCATGTGACAAATAAGTAGTCGAGCGTCTAGAGATTTGTCTTGGATACTCTCATCCGGCCGAGTGCCGGGCAAGAGCGGATATTCCATGTCGGCCGGTTCGTGATGTCCCTTGGTGTCGCGCATGCCCGCCCGGGTACCGGCCTTGTGTGTTTGCACAAACGTCGATGAACATCAGCCGCGATCACCAGCATCGCGGATATCTATCGCCGAGCTGACACGGTTCGCCCGGACGGCGCTGTTGGCCGGAGTTGCCCGTGATCCCCACGGCGCCACGTCCGCGGACAGCGCGCGGGTGAACCCTCGACCGGCACGTCCTCGATGTCCTGGCGGTCCGGGCCCTGCGGCGCGGCGGCGACGTTGACCAGGATGTCGAGCCGTCCGCGCCAGCCCGCGGCGTCGTCGACGATCCGGCGGGCGTCGTCTTCCGCCGCGATGTCGCCGAGCATGCTGACCGCGGTGCCGCCGGCGGCCGTGATCTCGTCGACCAGCGCGGCAACGCCGCCCCAGCCGCCGCCCGCGGCGCCCACGGTCTCCTGGCGCATGTTCGGCACGCCGGACGGCCGCTTGTCGGTGACGACCACGGCCGCGCCCGCGGCCGACAGGGTGAGCGCGATCGCGCGGCCCATCCCGTCGCGCTTACCGCACCCGGTGACGAGCGCGACCCGGGCGCTCAACTGGCCGGCTCTTCGGTGTCCCGCGGGTACCTGATGTCGATCGTGTCGCCCGCCACGCCGAGGGCGTTCGCGAGGATGCCGCGCATGAAGTCCTTGGGCACGAGGCAGTCCTCGCACGCCTCGGGCGAGGCGGTGATGACGACCGACACCCGGGCGCCGGCCTCGCTGATCGCCATGTCGTAGCCGTCGGCCCGCAGGCTCGTGGCGAGCGGCAGGGTGCGTTCGGTGTCGATCATTTCTTTTCTCCCACCGGTACCGAAGTGCCGGACCACTCGCCGAAGATCCGCACCACCATCGAGATGGCCGCGGTCTTCGCTCCCGCCACGATCACCGGGATGTCCCGCTCCCGCGCCAGCACGCGGTGGAAGTGCTCGTCGGCGACGGCTTCCGCGTCTTCGCCGGCGTCGAGGCCCAGCACCCCGCCCTTGCCGGCCCGCCGCAGTTCGCCGGCGGTGCGGCCGGACCGCTCGATCAGCCACCGCTGCACGTCGGCCTTGGTCATGCCCGCGCTCGCGAACATCTGGGCGTGCTCCGGGCACAGCACCAGCGCGACCGGGGTGTGCGGGAAGATCTGCGGGCCCAGCCGGCCGACCGAGTCGGCGATGTCGCGCAGCACGTCCTCTGGGTCAGGGGTGTGCCGGTTGTCGATGAACTCCATCGTGCGGGTCAGCATCGCGGAGACGGCGCTAACGCCGCCGGCGACGCCGCCGTTTTCCGCCAACGGCTCCCAGGGCGATTCTTCCTCGTTCTCCGCGACGCAGACCGACCAGCGGCCGGGGACGCCCTGGGTGGCCTGCTCGAGGACATGCGGGTGGATGCCGAACGCGTTCCGCACGATCAGCCCGATCGCGCGGGGGATCGTCATGTTGGGGCGGAAGCCGGGGCCGAACGCGCCGCCCGCCGTGTTGAACTTAAGGTCGCGCCGCACGGGCCCGTTGACGACGAGCAGCGGCGCCGGTCCCGACGTGGACTGGAAGCCGCCGCCGCGCGCGGCCCGCTCGCGCATGAGCGCCTCGAACGCGGCCAGCACGACCGGGAAGTACTCCGGCTCGCACCCGGCCATCGCGGCGTTCACGGCGGCGGTGCGGACGGTGCAGTCCCGGCCGACCTGCTCGAGCGCGCCGATGATCTCGCCGGGGTCTTTGCCCGTGGTGGCGAGGAACCGGTCGACGAGCGGCTGGCTGGCGGGAACCAGGGGCAGCCCGTCGGACCACCCCTGGTCATAGCAGTACTCGATCGCGCGCTGCGCCTCGTCGGGGTCCGGCGCGGGCGCCGCCGGCGCCGCGGTCTCCGTCATGCCCCGGGGTCGGTCAGCAGCGCGACCACGTCCGCCAGCACGCTCGCGGCGCGCGCCTTGACCTGGTCCGCGGTAAGCACGGCGACCGGGTGCCGGGTGACCGCGTACTGGTAGCCGGGCGCGCCGCGCAGCTGCGCCATCGCGTCGGCGGTGGCGCGGAACGAATCGGTGACGATCACCGCCACCGGGACGCCCGCGGCCTCGAGCACCACGCCGTCGGCGGTGGCCGCCGCGCTGCACGAGCCGCAGTCCCCGACGCCGGTGATGACCACGTCGCTGGCCGCGGCCAGTTCCTTGATGACCGCTTCCGGCTCGGGCGTCGCGAAGTTCTGCTTGACGCGGGTGGTGAGGCTGACGCCGCAGCGCTCGGTGAGCAGGCGGCCGACTTCCTCGAGGAAGGGGCGGGCGTTCTGCTTGGTGTTGATGAGCAGCCCGACCCGGGCGTTGCGCAGGCTGGCGGGGCGGGGCGCGCGGGGGGCCGACGGCGTAGCCGCGCTGGCGACGGTGCCGGTCGGATCGAGAATAGCGTTGGGCATCTGGCCGCAGTCCTTACTTAATGCTGGTGGACGATGACGCCGCGGATGTTCTTGCCATCCATAAGGTCCTGATAACCCTCGTTGACTTCGTCGAGCGTGTATTTCCTCGTGATCAGCTCGGGGAGCTTGATGTGGCCCTCGTGCCACAGGCTGAGGATCTTCGGTATGTCATACAGCGGGTTGGCGCCGCCGAACAGCGACCCCTGCATCTTCCGGTGATAGCCGATCAGGATGCCGCCGGGCAGCACCATGTCGTAGTAGCCGACGCCCGTGATCACGATCGTGCCTGCCTTGCCGGTCATGTCGACGGCGGCCTTGACGACGTCGTTGTCCATCTCGCCGACCGTGCAGATGACCTTGTCGGCGAGCTGGCCGCGGGTGAGGTCGATGAGCGTTTCCTTGGCCTTGACCGGGTCGCCGAACGCGTGCGTCGCGCCGAACTCGAGCGCCTGCTGCTGCTTCCACTCGTTCGGGTCGATGGCGAACACGTGGCTGGCCCCCGCCCACGCGGCGCCCTGGACGGCGTTCATGCCCACGCCCCCGGTGCCGAAGACGACCACGGTGTCGCCGACCCGCACGTCCCCGGCGATCGTCGCCGAGCAGAACCCGGTCGTGACGCCGCAGCTCACGAGCGCGGCCAGTTCCATCGGCACGTAGTCCTCGACCTTCACGCAGGACCACTCCGACAGCACGCTGTACTCGGCGAACGACCCGACCACGCACATGCCGCCGAGGTCCTCGCCGCCGGCGTGGAACCGGAACGTCTCGTCCTGCAGGCAGCCGACGCCGGCCCACTTCCCCGCGTCGCACAGGTTCTGCCTGCCGGTC
Organism: Trebonia sp.; assembly: GCA_035552855.1. Classification (GTDB taxonomy): domain Bacteria; phylum Actinomycetota; class Actinomycetes; order Streptosporangiales; family Streptosporangiaceae; genus Trebonia. The sequence goes on from DASZKN010000281.1 coordinate 3,779, forward strand.
GAGCAGTACCGGCACTTGCCGCACACCGGGATATAGGAACACGACACCCGGTCGCCGGCCTTCACCCGGGTCACGCCGGGACCGGTCTCCAGCACCACGCCGGCGCCCTCGTGCCCGCCGACCATGGGCAGCCGCGCCATGCCGTGCGCCCGGATGTGCTCGTCGGAGTGGCAGAGCCCGGCCGCCTCCATCCGGATCAGCACCTCGTTCGCCTTCGGCGGGTCCAGCTCGACCTCGGTGATCTCCCAGGGTGTACCAGCCTTCCGCAGCACCGCGGCGCGGGTCTTCATCATTTGCCTCCGGCTATTCGCCCTCGCTTTTTTGTGTTCACACTCGTGACAACCTGTTACCCGACTGTCGCGACAATAGATTTCATATCACGCGCTTCTCGTCGCGCCAAGTGTCATATATCGTGACCCGGAGGCGCGGGAACGGCGGTTATGACCAGCACCAATTCGACCCGGCAGTTCGCTGTTGCCCGCCCCAATAACGGCCAGCAAGGCCAGACGCAGAAGGGTGACCTCCATGGCTGACAGCGTCCGCGCCGTCGTGCAGACCGGCCCGCGGCAGACCGAGATCGTCGAGTACCCGCGGCCGGTGCCCGGCGGCGACACCGGCGCGCTGCTGCGCGTCGAGGCCTGCGGCATCTGCGGCAGCGACGTCGAGCAGTACAAGGGGGCCATGGGCGCCCGCGGGCTGCCGATGATCCCGGGCCATGAGCCGCTCGGCATCATCGAGGAGATCACCGACGAGACCGCCGCCCGGTGGGGCGTGCAGGCCGGCGACCGGGTGGCCGTCGAGATCCTCATCCCGTGCCGGTCCTGCGACCTGTGCCTGGCGGGCCAGTACATGCAGTGCAAGAACCGGGTCGGCAGCCACGGCGGCGGCAACCCGCCCGCGCGCCGCGGCCGGCTCACCGGCGGCTACGCGGAATACATGGACCTGCACCCGAACTCGATCGTGCATCCCGTGCGCAAAGACCTGCCCGCCGAGATCGCGGTGATGTTCAACCCGCTGGGCGCTGGCGTGCGCTGGGCGCTGCAGTACGGGCAGGTGCACCTCGGGTCGTCGGTGCTCGTGCTCGGCGCCGGCCAGCGGGGCCTGTCCGCCATCCTCGCCTCGAAGTACGTCGGGGCGGGGCTGATCATCGCCACCGGGCTGGCCAAGGACGCGAAGAAGCTGGCGCTCGCCCGCGAGTTCGGCGCGGACGTCACGATCAACGTCGAGGAAGAGGACACGGTCGGCCGCGTGGCGGAGCTGACTGGCGGCGACGGCGTCGACGTCGTCCTCGACCTGACCCCGATGGCCACGTCCCCGGTCACCGACGCGGTGAACGCGGTCCGCTGGGGCGGCACGATCGTGCTGGCCGGCCTCAAGGGCGGCCGGAAGCTGGAGCTGTCCACGGACATGCTGTTCAACAAGGCGCTGACCGTGAAGGGCGCGTTCAGCGTCGACGCCGCCGCGTACCTGGACGCGATCAGGCTGATCGAATCCGGCCAGTTCCCGCTGGAGAAGATGCAGACCCACAAGTTCGGCCTGGACGACGTCCCGCACGCGATCGAGCTGCTGGCCGGCGAGGTGCCGGGCGAGGACGGCATCCACGTCGCGATCATGCCCGGACTGTGAGGAGCGCGAGGCGGCCATGCCCAAGGTCATCGACACCCACGCCCACATCTTCCCGGCCGCGTTCGGCCCGGCCCCGGCCGGCTGCGACCCGGCCTCCTGGCCGTCCACCGAGCCCGCGCCGGACGTCGCGGCGAACGCGAAGTTCCTGGTCAACGGGCCGATGCGGTTCCCCGCGAAGGCGGTCTGGTTCGACGCGGAGCGCCGCCTGGAGGCCAGCGCGGCCAGCGGCGTCGACGCCGAGCTCCTGTCCCCGTTCCCCGCGCTGCTGAACTACCGGCTCCCCGCCGCCGCCGGCCGGGACCTGGCCCGCGTGATCAACGAGTACATCGCGGGCCTCGTCGCCGCCTTCCCGGCGCGGTTCCTCGGCCTCGGGCTCGTCCCCATGCAGGACCCCGACCTGGCCGCCGCCGAGCTCGCCGCCGTGCACGACGCCGGGCTGCTCGGCGTCGAGATCGGCTCCACCGTGGGCGGCCTGTCCCTGCACGACGAGCGCTTCCTGCCGTTCTTCGCCGAGGCCGAGCGGCTGGGCACCGCGATCTTCGTCCACGGCATGCCGGCGCCGTCGGACCGGCTGCCCGGGCCGGCGACCGCGACGTTCGGCGTGGGGATCGAGGGCGCGCTGGCCGCGACCGCGATCATCACCGGCGGCGTGGCCGCGAAGTACCCCGGGCTGAAGATCGCGTTCAGCCACGCCGCGGGCGGCTTCCCGCTGATGATGACCAGGGCGCAGTGGTTCTGGGGGCGGACGTGGAACGAGGAGCAGGCGCCGCCGGAGGCGGACCGCCCGGAGGCCGCGCCGTGGTTCGCCGAGTCCGGCCCGATCGAGGTGGCGCGCCGGTTCTACTACGACTCGCTGGTCTTCGACCGGCGGGCCATCAGGTATCTCGTCGACATGCTCGGGGCCGACCGGCTGCTGATCGGCTCGGACTTCCCGGCCATGCCGCGCGAGGATCCGATCGCGAAGACCGCCCGCTCGATGGGACTCTCGGAGAGTGAGCTGGCCAACATTCTGTGGCATAACTCCTTCCGCTTCCTGGGCGTCGACCCGCCACGGTAGCCACCCAGGGGGGCGACCCCCCGTACCCCCCGCAATATCCTTGGTAACCGTGAGCAGCGATTCCGTGTACCTCGACGATTTCGAGGACGACAGCGGCCCCCAGCCGTGGACCGCGCCCGGCACGGTCGGGCAGCGGCCGCCGCGGCTGCTGCTCACGCTGCTCGGCGACTACTGGTGGCAGCGGACCGAGCCGCTCCCGTCGGCGGCGATCGTCGCGCTGCTCGCCGAGTTCGGCGTGAGCGACTCCGCCGCCCGCGCCGCGCTGTCCCGGCTGACCCGCAACGGGCTGCTGGTGACGTCGCGGGCCGGGCGGCGGACGTTCGTCCAGCTCAGCCCCCGGGCAGCGGAGATCCTGGACGACGGCGCGCGCCGCATCTTCTCGTTCGGGGCGGGCGGCGCGCCCTGGGACGGCAAGTGGTCGCTCGTCGCGTTCTCCATCCCCGAGAACAACCGGGCCGCGCGCGACGAACTGCGCAAGGGCCTGCGCTGGCTCGGCTTCGCCCCGCTGTACGACGGGCTGTGGGTGTCGCCGCGCGACCACACCGACGAGGTGCTGGGCCGCTTCAAGGCCCTCGGGATCGCGACCGCGACCGCGTTCCGCGCCACCGCCATCCACGGACTGCCCGACATCGCGGCGCGGGCCTGGGACCTGGACAGCCTGCGCGCCCGGTATGAGGAGTTCACCGAGTTCGCGAGCGCGCTGCGGGACCGGACGGCGGCCGGCGCGGTGGCGCCGCTCGACGCGCTGGTCGCGCGCACGCGCGTGATGAACGAGTGGCGCGCGTTCCCGGCCATGGACCCCGACCTGCCCGCCGAACTGCTGCCCGCCGCCTGGCCGCGGTCCGCCGCCCGCGAGCTGTTCATCGCCTGCTATGACCTGCTCGCCCCGCTGGCCGCGCACCGCGTCCGCCAGATCATCGCCCGCTACAGCCCGGAACTGGCCGGCCGGGCGGCCTCCCACAGCTCCGAGCTGACGCTGACGACCGCGGGCCTTTCCTGACGCTGCCGCGTCACGCGGCTTATCAGGGGCGGGCCGTCCGGGAGCGGCGCCGGATGAGCGCCGTGAGCGGACCGGATCCCACTGGTCCCATGCGCCCCAGCATCGTGAAGACTTTATTTATTGGGTGAGTTTCATGCGCTATTTATACATGAAACTTACCCATTATCTGGAGCGCCCGACTGGCCGCCATCGCCTCAGGAGCCACAGGCCGGAGCCGGGGGGCGGGGGGCGGGGGGCGGGCGGCCGCCAGCCAGGGAGCCGGCCATGATCATGGGTACTTCGCGGCGATATCCGCCACTTCTGACCCGCGTCATGTTCAGTCTTCGCGCTGGCGGGCGAAGGTTGTGGTGGCCGGGAACGCTGGGGCGCCAGGGGGCGCCGGGGTTTCTGCCCGCGGGACGTCTACGACGGGAGCGTCCAGGGCGGTGCCGTCGGGGGCGAACAGGGGCGGGGACAAGAGCGTCAGCGCGATCGTCCCGGTTTCAGGGTGTGAGGGCAGGCGGCAGGTGAACGCGGCGCCGCCGCCGCGCATAACGTCGACTTCCCAGCTCGCGCCGCTCGGCCGCGCCGCGGTCACCGTGCCGGTCACCACCAGGCCTAGCTCCGGGTGCTCGCCGGCCACGACCCGGTCCGGGTGCACTCCCGCCACCACGCCCGAGTCGCTGGCCCGGCCGGAACGGCCGGCCACGCCGGCCCCGTCAGAACCGTCGGCCACGCCAGCCCCGCCGACCTCGCTGGAACCGCCGGGACCGGGGTCACCCGGCACCGGCACGAAGCCCAGGTAGCCGACCAGCGACGCGACCTGCCGGGAGGCCGGGCGCAGCACCACCGCGGACGGCGTTCCCTCCTGCAGCACAGCCCCCCGCTCGATGACCGCGAGGCGATCGGCGAACGCCTGGGCGTCGGCCAGATCGTGGGTGACGAGGAGAGTCGGCAGGGCGCGTTCAGTGGCAAGGTTCGCGACAAGGGCGGTGAGCGAGCGCCGCAGCGACAGGTCCAGGCCGGCGAACGGCTCGTCGAGCAGGAGCGCGTCGCAGTGCGCGAGCAGCAGCCGCCCCAGCGCGACGCGATGCCGCTGCCCGCCGGACAGGCGGGCGGGCATCGCCGCCAGTAGTTCCTCGATTCCCAGCTCGCGCGCGAGTGCGTCCAGCTCCGGGCCGGCCGACGCGGACCGCGCGTACAGCAGGTTCGCCCGCACCGGCAGGTGCGGGAACAGGCCTGGGTCCTGGCGCAGCAGTCCCACCCGCCGCCGCCATGGCGGCACCTCCGTCACCGGGGCCGCGGTCGAGGTCAGCACCCGGCCGTTCAGCTCAATGCGGCCGCAGCGGGGCCGCACCAGGCCGGCGACGGCCTCGAGCACGGTCGTCTTCCCCGCCCCCGACGGTCCGAACAGCGCCACCTTCTCCCCCGGCGGCACCGACAGCCGCGCGCGCACCGTGAAGTCCCGGCGGTCAACCTCGACGTCGGCGTTCAGCACGCGCGCTCCAGATGTAGGCGGCCAGCGGCAGCGGCAGCGCGACCACCAGCAGGACGAGCGCGTACGGCAGCGCCGTGTACAGCCCGGTCTCCTGCAGGGTCGTGTAGATCTGCATCGGTATGCCGAACGGATGGTAGGCAATGATCACCACCGCGCCGAACGCCCCGATCGCCCGCGCCCACGCGATCGCGAGCGACATCGCGAGGCCGGGGGCGGCCAGCGGGAGCGTGACGCGGCGGAACACGCGGGCGGGGCGGTCGCCGAGGAGCCCGGCTTGTTCCTCGAGGCGGGTGTCGACGCCGGCGAACGCGGACTGCGCCCCGAGCACGTAGTAGGGCGCGGACTCGTAGACCTCGGCGATCACCAGGGCCAGGAACGTGTTCGTCGCGGACGCGTGCACCCACGACAGGGCGGACCCGATCCACGTGTACGGGCCGACCATGAACACGAGCAGCAGGCCGATGACCAGCGGCGGCAGCAGCAGCGCGCACAGGATCCCCGCTTCCCACACGCGCCCGTACGGCAGCTTGCCCCGGGCCAGCAGCCAGGCGAGCG
>DASZKN010000282.1:0-6829 GCA_035552855.1 Trebonia sp.
CGAAAGGCGGGATTTCTGAGCCGGCTTGCCATCGGTCCGGCTGATCACGAAGGTTTCTGGCACGTATTCGTAAAAATTCTTCGCGACGGAAAATGTCTGCGCGCTCATGGGGCGGGGGCGCGTGGCGGGGCCTGAGGGGCCTGAGGGGCCTGGTGCTGAGTGGCGCGCGGGGGATCCGCGCGCTGGGCCGCGATCCAGGCGTCGATGCGCGCCCACCAGTCGTAGAGCCAGCACACCTGGGCGTCGCGGTCGGCCGCGCGCGGGACGTCGCGCGCCGGTACTCGCCACCAGCGGGCGCTGATCGAGATGTCGGCCGACAGGCTCCGCCAGATGTCGCCGACACTGACCAGCCGGTCCGTGCCCGTGTGGGCCACGAAGATCACGTCCGCGTCGGGGCACGCCGCGATCGCGGTCAGCGCGCCGCCCGGGCGCGGCGGCAGGACGTTGGGCATCGCGGTCGCCCGCCTGGCCAGTTCGGGATGGTCCCCGCGGCGCAGCCGCTCGATCCCCCGGCGCCAGCGCAGCGGCGTCCAGTTGCCGCCCTCGGGGAAGATCAGCAGCGCCCCCGTCTCGTCCATCGTCCGGGCCAGCCGCCTGATCAGCTGCGTGTGCGACCGCGGCCCGGCCTCGTGCCGCTTGATGAACGCGTTGGGCAGCCGGTTGGCGAGGATGTCCACGCTCGGATCAAGCTGCAGCGTGGCCTTCAAGACGATGCGCGGCCGCCGTCCGCACTCCGTGAGCAGGTACCGCACGAGCAGCAGCGAGTCGCCGGGGCCGGCGTGCCGGCTGAGGACGATGAGGGGGCGCGCCGCGCCGCCGCTGGCCGCGCCCCCGTCGGCCGGGCCCTCGACCTCGAGCCGCAGGCCACAGGCCCGTTCCGCGGCGCGGTAGACCAGGTCGAGGAACCAGCGCATGACCCCGTAGTGCCTGGTCCGGTACGGCTCGGTCTCCAGCCGCCCGCCGAACCCGCTGATGATCCACAAGGACAGGAACACCGCGAGCGCGGTCGCCTCCCCCAGTGACCAGATGAGCGCTACGTACACCAGCCGCAGCAGCCGCATCCGGCCGAAGCGCCGCCGGACGATCGCGAACACCACGCTCAGCACGGCGAGCGCCGGGGTCAGGCCGGCGAGCGCGCCCGCGATCACGATGACGAGCGGCACCAGCACCAGTCGGCGCGGTATTCGCGGCGGAAGCATCGGCGGCTCCAGTCCGTCAGCGGCCGCCCCGGCTACCGCCGCTAGCCCTGGACACCGCTGACCCGGGCGAGGTAGCTCGCTGCCGCCGCATAAGAGCGTTCAATGCTGTTACTTACCTTATTTTTGTCGCGGTAACGGAATTGCCGCAAACCCGGGGGCAGCGGCTCGCCGCCCGTCGGCAGCACGTGCACCGACACGCCCGCCGGGATCGTCGACATCTCCTCGTGGAACCGGTGCCGGCGCGCGATCTCGAACGCGACGAGCCCGACCTCCCACGGCCGGGAGGGAACGCTGAGCGGACTCTCGATCCGGCCCGCGTGCAGCACGTAGACGGTGGTGGCCCCGAGCGCGATCGCCCGGCCGACCGGGATCGAGTCGACCAGCCCGCCGTCGAAGTAGTGGCGGCCGCCGACCTCAACCGGCGGCAGCAGGCCGGGCACCGCGCACGACGCCAGCACCGCGCTGGTCAGCGGGCCCTCGCTGAACCAGCGGGCGGCCGCGTCCTCGATGCTCGCGGCGACGCAGTAGAACGGCAGCCGCAGGTCCGCGAAGTTCTCCGCGGGCCGCAGGCTGTCGGCCAGCAGCCGTTTCAGCGGCTCGATCGAGTGCAGGTGGGTGCCGGAGCGGACGAGCCGGACCGCCCGCCCGAAGAACGTCTCACTGAACACCACCCGCAGCGACTCGCCCTGCCACAGCTCGCCGAGCCGGTCGGCCGCACGCACCGGGTCCTGGGCCACGAACACGCCGTTGACCGCGCCGATCGAGGTGCCGACGACCAGATCGGGACGGACTCCCGCCTCCGACAGCGCGCGGAGCATGCCGACTTCGTGCGCCCCCAGCAGCCCGCCGCCGCCGAGCACGTATGCAATCGTCACGTATCGCAGGCTAACGTGTGCGGCCGGCGGTCGGGCAACGAGACCACCCGCCGGCCGCAATCGCCTTCCGTCGCAGCCGTCCCGGGGCTCACATCGGGCGCAGGCAAGGGCGCGCTTGCCGTCACCGTGCGAACAGGCTGGCCGGCACCCGGCCAGTCGCACGAGATGCCCGGCCGGCCCCGGACGGACGTGCCGGTGATCGCGGAGAGCCAGGACGGCCCGTTCGGGGAAATCGGTTGTGTGATCGTCGGCGGGGACCGGAAAGCCGGGCCCGGGCGGCGCGGCGCGCACCGCTGACCGCGGCTTCTGACAGCTTTATTCAGAACGCGCCCTGCCGTCTCGCCGCGTTCCCTTCCTCGTTCCCGGTCGCGACGTGACCGATATCACAAATTCAAATTAACGCAAAATTTGTCTTCCTTTCCCGCGCTTTAGCTTGGCGTTCACGTTAATGGTCCAGACCTCGCGACCGATCGGACAACGCCCAGGTAGAAGGCTGTCTCGAAAGACCCGTGCGGGGCTGTCAATATGAATAAATCGCGAGCTGCTGCACGCGGTCTGCTTGCCGACGAGAGGAAGTACTTCGTGGTCGACGTTGATGGCGTACTGGAAAGCGCCGGGCTTAAGAACGACAAAGTGCGCGAGTACGTGCGGTACTGGGCGGAGATCACCGGCCCCGACACCATCGAGGTTGTCAGCGTCGAGGACGACGCCCGGCTGATCGCCCAAGCCCTGGCCGCGGGCGAGATCGTGCCCGCCGGCGAGGATCTTTACTACTCGCGCAGCTACCACAAGGACACCGCGCGCTCGGAGGAGCGCACGATCGTCGCGACCAGCAACGAAGCCGACAAGGGCGTCTACAACAACTGGCGCCCCGCCGCCGAGATGAAGGAACTGCTCACATCCCTGATGCGGGGCGCGTCGGCGGGCAAGACGATGTACGTGATCCCGTACCTGATGGCCGCGCCGGGGTCGCCGCTCGAGCGGTACGCGGCGGGCGTCGAACTGACCGACAACCGCAGCGTCGTCCTGCACATGAACCGGATGGCGCGGGTCAGCGTGGAGCACCTCAACAACCTCGCGGACCAGAACAGCTTCGTGCGCGCGGTGCACGTGACCGGCGACCTGGAGAACCTCGGCCAGGGCACCCCCGAAGACAAGCGCTACTTCGTGACGGTGGCCGACGAGCGGACGATCCTGCACTTCGGCTCGTCGTACGGCGGCAACGCGCTGCTCGGGAAGATCGCGCACGGCCTGCGGCAGGCCGCGTACGACGGCTGGGCCTCCGGCCAGTTCCTGTCCGAGCAGTTCATGCTGCTTGGCATCACCGACAAGGTCACGGGCAAGAAGTGGCACATCGCCGGCGGCTTCCCGAGCGCGTCGGGCAAGACGAACCTGGCGATGACCTTGCCGCCCGACGCGCTCGGCGACCGCTACCACGTCTCGTTCTACGGTGACGACATCGCGTGGCTGTGGGCCGGCGAGGACGGGCGCCTTTATGGGATGAACCCGGAGTTCGGCGTGTTCGGCGTCGCGAGGGACACCAACGAGTTCACCAACCCGACCGGGATGGACTCGATCGCGCCGGGCACGCGGGCGATCTTCACGAACGTCGCCTACAACCCGAAGACCTCGCAGGTGTGGTGGGAGGGCCGGACGCCGTCGCCGCCTGAGGACCTGGACGGGTGGCTGGACTGGAAGGGCAAGCCGGTCGCCGAGCGGTCGGCCGAGGAGGCCGGCGACCCGTGGGCCCACCCGAACAGCCGCTTCACCACCACGCTGGCCAACGTGCCGAACGTCGCGGACGATTACGGCAACCCGGCGGGGGTGCCGATCGACGGGATCATCTTCGGCGGCCGGACGAAGGACCGGGAGCCGCTGATCCGCGCGATCAACGACGTCGCCGAGGGCGTGTACGACGGCCTCACGCTGGGCGCGGAGGCCACGTTCGCGGCCGACGGACTCGACGGCAAGCTGCGGTACGACCCGATGTCGATGCGTCCGTTCATGTCGTACCCGGAGCGTGCGTACGCGGCGCACTGGCTGGCGATCATGGGCGCCGTGACCGACAAGCCGATCTTCGCGCACGTGAACTGGTTCCAGAAGTCGGCGGCGGACGGGCACTTCCTGTGGCCGGGTTACCGGGAGAACCTGCGGGCGCTGTTGTGGCTGATGCAGTTGCGCGACGGGTCCGTATCGGGCGTACCGACGCCGGTGGGGGTGCTGCCGCTTGAGTCGGAGCTGGACCTTTCGGGGCTGTCGATCCCCCGGGAGGATCTCGAGTCGCTGCTCACGATCGACGTGTCGCGGTGGCGGGAGGAGATGGGCTTCCGGGAGGCCTACCTGAAGCAGTTCGACGGGCTGCCGGCGGAGATCTGGGAGGCCCACAACCGGGTCGCCCGGGAGTTGAGCGAACTCGAGGACTAGGGCCGCCGGGGCCGGTACGCCGCCCCGCTGCCCGGCCGTCTTTGACCGAGGAAAGGGGTGCTATGACACACCTCTTTCCTCGGTCAAAGCGAGCGGCCCCCCGGCTTGCCATCAGGCTGCCTTGCCGCGCCTTGATGCTGCCCTTATGCCGGGAATGTCGGCAAATCGTGGCATTAAATGCCCGCGAAGGTCAAGAAACGGATACCACGGGCGGGCTGCAAAATGCACGGGGGCATCAACGCGTTACTCTTGCGACGTGGGTCATCGCAGGCTCGATACGTCCGTCCCCAATGTCGCCCGGATGTATGACTACATGCTGGGGGGCCGGGAGAACTTCCAGGCTGACCGGGATGCCGCCCGGCGGCTCCTTGATCAGATACCGGAGATCCGGCATACGGTGCGCGACAACCGCGCGTTCATGCGCCGGGCGGTCCAGTATTTGACGGAGCAGGGAGTCGGCCAGTTCCTCGACATCGGGGCGGGCCTGCACACCGAGGACACGCTGCACGACGTGGCGCACGAGGCGAACCCGGACGCCAAGGTGGCCTACGCCGACCGCGACGAGCTCGTGGTCTCGCACGGCCACGCGCTGCTCGCCAAGTCGAAGCAGGTCATCGTCGTGCAGGCCGATCTGCGGGAGCCGCGTGCGCTGCTCGGCCTGCCCTCGATCCGGGAACATCTGGACTTCACGGCGCCGGTCGCGCTCTTCCTGCTGCAGGTACTGCACTTCGTCCCCGATGATGACGACCCCGCGGGCATCGTCGACGCCTACAAGGACGCGCTCTGCCCGGGCAGCTATCTCATCATCGGGCACGTCACCGCGGATCACGTCCCGCAGGACATCACCGCCCGGGTGCTGGCCACGTACAAGCAGGCCAGCGACAACCTCTGGCCGCGCGGCAAAGAGCAGATCATGCGGTTCTTCGACGGCTTCGAACTGGTCGAGCCCGGCCTCGCGGCCGAGTACGCCTGGCGTCCCGGGCCCGACGGGGTGCCCGCGCGCACGATGGCCGCCAGCTGGGTCGGCGTCAGCAAGAAGCCGTAACGCTTCCGCACCGCGCCGCCGCACCGCCGCACCGCGCCGCGCCTCCGCGCCGCACCGCACCGCCGCACCGCACCGCCGCGCCCGCGGACAAGTCTTCAGCCTAGGCTGATAAACTAGCTTGTTCAGCCTAGGCTTACTATTTGCGGAGGTCGTCGTGTCCGGTTCACGTTCCGTCCTGCTCGTCATGGACTTCCAGCACGGCATCGTCGAGCGTTTGGGTGACTCGCGAGTTACCGTCGCCGCCGACCGCGCGATCAAAGCGGCCAGGGCGAGCGAGATCCCGGTGATGTTCGTCCGGGTCGCGTTCCGCCCCGGCTATCCGGAGGTGTCCGAGCGGAACGCCTCCTTCAGCGGTCTTTCGCAGGGGGCCGGCGACGCATACACGACGGACCACCCCGCTACGCAGATTCACGCCGCCCTCGAGCCACTGCCCGGCGAGCCGGTCGTCGTCAAGCGCCGCGTGAGCGCGTTCAGCGGCAGCGACCTCGACGTGCTGCTGCGCGCGGCCGGCGCGGACACGCTCGTCCTGGCGGGAATCGCGACCAGCGGGGTCGTGCTGTCCACGCTCCGGCAGGCCGCCGACCTCGACTACCGGCTGGTTGTGCTCGCGGACGCCTGCGCCGACGCCGATCCCGAGGTGCACCGCATCCTGCTCGAGAAGGTCTTTCCCCGGCAGGCCCTGGTCACCACCGTCGATGAGTGGGCCGAAACGCTTTAACAGCACTCAGTGGCCGTTGTTACTGGTTACTGGCGAGATTTGGCTCGTCTTGGCCATTAATGTGTCGAGTGCGCAATCTGACTTTGATTTCCAGTTACAGCAGGTCAGCGACTTGCTAGCTTCGTGGAAGTCCGGTCAAAGTCAGGAAATGCGAACATGGCGAGCAGCACGGGCAGCGGGACCAGCGGCAAGCTGCAGGCACGATCTTCAAGAAGTGCGACCGGGCGGCGCACCGTCCCGACAGTAACAATGGGCGGACTCGAGTGGCCCTCTTGCCACCCCCGGAGCTTTGGACGATGGAGCCAGCTTGGAAGTCGTCGACAATAGCTACCGGGGGCGTAATCACGACGACAACTAAATGCTGACCTTCAAAAAGAGCTTCTTAAAACCCGGCAGCATCCCGGCGGAGCTGCTGAGCCAGGGAGACAACTAACATGCCGCGCTGCGTGACCCGGCGTACGCTGCCGGGCCGGTGGATTGCTACGCGGCCCGGCAGCGGGCGCGGCTCGCCGACGCGCTCGCGGCGGCTCACGCGGAGCCGCCGGAAGAGCAGCCGTAGCGTGGCTTC
>DASZKN010000283.1:0-3405 GCA_035552855.1 Trebonia sp.
GGTGCGGCAGATCCTGGAAGAACGCGGCTGGACGACCGTAGCCGTCGACCTGCCGACCGTGCACGCGGCGGACAAGGGCGCGCTGGGCATGACGGCGGACGCGGAGGCCGTGCGCGCGGCGGTCGACGCGGCCGGCGGCTACGTCGTGGTGGTGGCCCACTCCTACGGCGGCGTGCCGGCGACGCAGGGCGCCGGCGCCGACAACGTCGCGCACATCGTCTTCATCTCGGCGTTCGTCCTGGATAACGGGGAGTCGCTGTTCGCGGCAACCGGGGGCGTCCAGCCCGACTGGTGGAACGTCAAGGACGGCCTCGCCACGGCAGGCACCGACGCCCGCCCTGCGCAGGCCCTGTTCTACGGCGACCTGCCGCCGGCCGAGGCGGACGCCGCCGCGGCACGGCTCACCACCCAGAGCGAGCGCGCCTACCATGACGAGGTCACCGCGACCTCCTGGCGCGGCCGCCCGGCGACGTACGTGATCACCGAGCAGGACGCCATCGTCCCCGTAGCGGCGCAAGAAGCGTTCGCGGCGCGCGCCGGCGCGAATGCGGTCCGCGTGACGACGAGCCACTCTCCCTTCCTGTCGCAGCCCCGCGCGGTCGCCGACATCATCGAGCGCGCGGCCGGGCAGAAGACGTCATCCGGCGAGTGACGTCATGTCCAGTGGGTGTAGCCGCCCACGATCACGGCCGGCCCGCGCCGCTCGCTCAGCAGTCCGTAGGTGGGACAGCATGAGCCCGGCGGGGCCCCCGTCGGCGATGCCGATGGTGGTGGTGCCCTCAGGCCTTCCGGACCCGGACCGGAATGCTCGTCCAGGCGCGGAGCGTGTTGTTATGGTGGCGGACGGGTGGGCCGACCAGCTCGATCTCGCGGACCCGCGGGATCAGCGCGTGCAACAGTGCCTCGGCTTCGAGGCGGGCGACGTGCTGGCCGACGCACTGGTGCAGGCCCATGCCGAAACCGACGTGCCCGGACGGGTCGCGGGACAGGTCGTACGCGTCGGGGCCGGGCCAGCGGCGGGGGTCGCGGTTGGCGGCGCTGAGAAACATGAGGATCTTCCGCCCGTCGGGGACCACGTCGTCCCCGATCTGGATGTCGGTGGTCGCGGTGCGGAAGAACGTCTGCACGGGTGACTCCAGGCGGACCGCCTCGTCAAACGCTACCCGGGTGAGCCCGGGCTGCTCGCGCAGCCGTCGCCACTGCCGCGGGTTGGCCGCAAGGTGGAAGAGTAGCGCGCTGAGCCCGTGCACGGTCGTGTCAACGCCGGCCGACAGCAGCGAGCGGACGATCAGCGGCGCCTGCTCCGCCGTGATGTCGCCGTGGTCGGCGGCCGCCCAGATCCGGGCGCCGAAGCCGCCGGGCGCCAGCGCCTCCCGCTGGCACTGCGCGTCGACCCAGGCCGCGTGCTCGCGCGCGGTCGCGGCGCCGGCTGCCACCAGGTCGTTGGCCGGGCCGAAGGCGTTGAAGAGGAACTCGCCGTAGGGCAGCAGGTGGCCCCTGCCTTCGCGGCCGATCCCGACCGCGTCAGGGAAGACCCGCAGGGGGAATGCCTCGGCCAGTGCCGGGACCGCGTCGAAGCCGGCGGGGCCGGACAGCACCTGGTCCACGAGCGCTTCGGCATCGGCGTGCCACCGTTCGCGCAGCCCGCGCAGCGCGCGCTGGCCCACGATCCTGGACAGGACGGCGCGCGGAGCGTCATGCCCGGGCGGGTCGGCCTCGAGCAGGAGGCTCGGCGGCCGCCACGGCTTCTCGTAGCGGAAGTTGGACAGTCCCACGCCTGCGCCGGACTGGAAGCCCTGCCAGTCGGTGAGCGCCGCGTGCACCTGCTCGTAGCGCCCCATCGCGTAGACGTCGTACCTGCTGAGGTAGACGACGGGCCCCGCGTCGCGGAGCGCGGCGTGGAAGTCCGACGGGTCCTCAAGGATCTCATGGCCGAACGGATCGGCGTCGGCGCTCGGGATGATCCCGCCCGTGCTGTCGGAAGCGGCGCTGCCGGGAGTGACCCTAGTCATCGATAATCTCCTATATATCAAGTACCAGGCGGTCACCGCGGGCACGGGAGACGCAGACGAACATGCACGTGCCGGCGACCCGCTCGTCGTCGTCGAGCAGCGAGTCGCGGTGGTCGACCTCTCCGGACAGCACGGGCACCTCGCAGGTGCCGCAGACGCCCTGCTGGCAGGAGGAGAGCACCGGCGCGCCGGCGCGGGCCAGGGCGTCAAGGACGCTGACGACCGGGTCGACGGTCACCACGCGCCCGGTGCGCGCCAGTTCGACCTCGAACGGTTCGCGGCGGGACGGGCCCGTGCTGCCCGCGGGCGCGACGAACCGCTCGGCGCGCAGGAACCCGGGCGGCCGGCCGGCGCACAGCGACTCCGCCGCAGCCAGCAGGGGGGCCGGGCCGCAGCAGTAGAGCCTGGTATTCGCCGGCCTGCAGTCGTCGATGACCGAGGCCAGGTCGAGCAGCCCGTATTCGTCTTGTGGCCGGACTATCACCCGCTCGCCGTAGGCCGCGAGCTCATCGAGGAACGCCATCGAGCCGCGGCTGCGGCCGCCGTAGAGCAGCCGCCAGTCCGCGCCTAGCGCGTCGGCCTGCGCGATCATGGGCAGGATGGGTGTGATCCCGATGCCCCCGGCGACGAACCGGTACCGACCCGACGGCACGAGGTCGAAGTTGTTGCGCGGCCCGCCGAGGCCGACCAGGTCGCCGGGGCGCAGGACGTCGTGCACGTAGGCGGAGCCGCCGCGGCCTGCCGGCTCGCGCAGCACCGCGACCCGGTACCTGAACGCGTCGAACCTGTCGCCGCACAGCGAGTACTGCCGGGTGATCCCGTTCCCGAGGGCGAGGTCGACGTGCGCGCCCGGGTTCCACGAGGGGAGCCGCCACCCGTGCGGGTGCTCCAGGGTGAGGGCGAGGACGCCGTCGGCGACCTTGTCGGCGGCGGACACCCGCAGCCGCACCGCGGCCGCCCCGGAGACGGCCCTGATCAGCTCACGCATGTCCGGAGTATGAGCGCGGGTGCTCCACCCCTGGAAGCGGACTCTCAACTAATGAGAGGAGATCGCCCGCGAGATCCCGCGTGCCGTCGCCTGCAGGATCCCGATGGTCGTCCGCGCGGCTGGGGTATTGGGCACGATCGCCGACACCGCGGCGACGACCCGCCCGGCGGTGCCGCGGACCGGGACCGCGATGCCGGCCGCCTCGGGGTGCACGTGGCCCGGGTTGAACGCGAAGCCCTGCTGGCGCACCTCGGCGAGCACCCGCCGCAGCCGGACGGGGTCGGTGATCGTCTTGTCGGTGTAGCCGGTCAGCGGCTCGGCCAGCACCCGCTCGCGGAGCTCGGCGGGCGCGCTCGCCAGCAGGACCAGCCCCGACGAGGACGCGTGCAGCGGCAGCCGGCCGGC
>DASZKN010000284.1:0-13470 GCA_035552855.1 Trebonia sp.
GGGGGTCGTCCCCCGGGGGAGATAAGGAGCATGAAGTGCCGAAGATGAAGACGCACAGCGGAGCCGCCAAGCGGTTCAAGATCACTGGCGGCGGCAAGATCAAGCGGCTGCGGGCCGGCCGTAACCACCTGTTGGAGCACAAGTCCTCCCGCGTCACGCGCCGGCTTGAGGGCACCATGGTTCTCGCGCGTAACGACGTCCGCGAGATCAAGAAGCTGCTGGGCAAGTAGCCCCGACCGGACACTTGAGGGAGACAGAGCAATGGCACGCGTGAAGCGTTCGATCAACGCGAAGAAGAAGCGCCGGGTTGTCCTTGAGCGGGCGAGCGGCTACCGCGGTCAGCGGTCGCGGCTGTACCGCAAGGCCAAGGAGCAGGTCCTCCACTCGATGACCTACTCCTACCGCGACCGCAAGGACCGCAAGGGTAACTTCCGGCGGCTGTGGATTCAGCGCATCAACGCCGCGGCGCGCGCGAACGGCATCACCTACAACCGCTTCGTGCAGGGCCTGAAGGCGGCCGGCGTCGAGGTCGACCGTCGCGTCCTCGCCGACCTGGCGATCACGGACGAAGCGGCGTTCGCCGCGCTGGTTGAGGTGGCGCGCAACGCGCTTCCAGCCGAGGCCGAGACCGAGGCCGCGGCCTGAGCACCTGGCGAGCCGCGGTCGATTGAGGCCAGCGCATGTACGCGACCGTTAGCAACACGCGGCTTAAGGCCGCCCGGCGCCTGACCAAGCGGGCGCTGCGGCAGCGTGAGCGGGCCTTCCTGGCGGAAGGCCCGCAAGCCGTTTCCGAGGCTCTCGCGTCCGGCGTCCGGATGCCGAACCTGTTCGTCACCGCGCCCGCCCAGGCCAGGCACGCGGATCTCGTCGCCGCGGCGGCTGACGCCGGCGTGGACGTGCAGGTCATCAGCGGCGAGGCGATGAGCGAGCTCGCGCAGACCGTGACCCCGCAGGGGCTGCTCGCCGTCTGCGACTTCGTCGACGTCCCGCTGGAGACGGTGACCGCGAACCGCCCGCGGCTGGTCGCGCTGCTCGCGAACGTGCGCGACCCGGGCAACGCGGGCACGCTGCTGCGCGCCGCCGACGCGGCGGGCGCCGGTGCCGTCATCTTCGCCGACGCCTCGGTCGACCCGTATAACGGCAAATGCGTGCGGGCCAGCGCGGGCAGCCTCTTCCACCTCCCGGTGGTGGCGGGGACGCGCCTGCCGGCGGCGGTCGCCGCGCTCCACGAGGCCGGGCTGCGCGTCGTCGCGGCGGACGGCCGGGCCGCGAGCAGCCTCGACGACGCGGCGACCAGGGCCCGGCTCGCGTCCCCGACTGCCTGGCTGTTCGGCAACGAGGCGTGGGGCCTGCCGCCCGGGCTGCTCGAGCTGGCGGACGAGAGCGTCGCCGTCCCGATCTACGGCCGCGCGGAGAGCCTGAACCTCGCGACGGCCGCCGCGGTATGCATGTACGCTTCCGCCGCGGCGCTCAGATCCGGGCCCGGAAATTGACCCGCGGGCCGCGTTGAATTCTCGCAGTGGCCACGCGTGTAATGTGCCGGGAACGTCTTGCCGGCCATTATGATTGCATCACGTCGCGCACCCTAATGAAGCGCGGGGAAAGGGCTATGGCATAGGGTATTCGCGTTACAACGAAGTGAAAATTCCGCGCCCGGGACTGTCACTGCGGCGGTTTCGCGGCTAGAGTCTGATCACAGTCCGTCACCCGCATCGTGAGCGAGCCGCTTGCGGCCGTCGGTGCGGCCCCCTGCCGGACGGAGGCGTCGCTGTCGTGGAGGACAACAAGGCGAGCCGGGAGAACACTCCTGACGCGCGAGCATCTGTGTCTGCGCCGGCGGCGGCGATAGACGCCGCCGTCACGCGCCTGCTCGCCGACGAACTCCCCGACGGGCTCGTGGTGGCCGACGAGACCGGCCGGATTATCATCTTCAACCGCGCCGCCGCCAGGCTCACCTCGATCGCCGCCGAAGAGGCCACCGGCAAGTTCGTCTTCGACATGCTGCCGTTCCGGGACGACGACGACCGGGACTGGTGGATGTGCATCGACCCGTACCACGGACTCGCCACCCGGTCCCGGCACCCGGAGCGGTCGCTGTACCTCGCGGACGGCACTGAGCTGCTGGTATCGGTGGGCTACGCGCGGGACGGCCGCGGCGCCCCCGTCCGCCGCCTGGTGATCAGCCTGCGCGGCGCGCAGCAGCGCGCCCGCCTCGAGAAGAGCCGCGCGGAGCTGGTCTCCACGGTCGCGCACGAGCTCCGCTCGCCGCTGACCTCGGTCAAGGGGTTCACCGCGACCCTGCTCGCCAAGTGGCACCGCTTCACCGACGACCAGAAGCGCGTGATGCTCGAGACCGTCAACGCCGACGCTGACCGCGTGACCAGGCTCATCACCGAGCTGCTGGACGTGTCGCGGATCGAGTCCGGCCGGATGGAAGTGCACCGGCAGCTCGTCGACGTGCCCGATCGCGCCAGGAAGATCATCGCGGGCCGGGTGGCGGCCGGCGAGGCGGAGAACATGTTCCGTCTCGAAGCCGCCGCGGACCTGCCGGAGACCTGGCTGGACGCCGACAAGATCGACCAGATCCTCGGCAACCTCGTGGAAAACGCCGTCCGGCACGGTGCTGGTATCGTGACGGTTGTGGTGGAAAGTGCTCGCATCAACGGTGACCGGGACGCGGTCGCCGTGTCCGTGCGCGACCAGGGCGAGGGAATTCCCCCGGAGATGGCCCCGCGTGTCTTCCGCCAGTTCTGGCGGGGCAAGCGCCGCGGCGGCACCGGCCTCGGCCCCTACATCGTGAAGGGCCTCGTGGAGGCGCTCGACGGTGACATCACCGTGGGCCGGGCGCCCGGCGGCGGCGCGGAGTTTCGATTTATCCTGCCCGTGGGGGCGCCTGTCGCGTGACCGCGACCTGCTGTGGGCCCGCGGGCAAGTAGAGTCACCATGGTCCGTTCGGGATAAAATCGCTATGCCTGGTGCGGACCTGTCAGCTTTTCTGGACACCTGAGGATGAAATGTCCGCACCAAATAAGAACTATGATCCCGTCGCGGTGAGCACGTTGTCCGCCGAGGAGGTCCAGCGGGCGCTCGGCGCGGCGCTCACCGCGATCGCGGAAGCGAAGACGCTTGACGAGCTCAAGGCGGCGCGCACCGCGCACGAGGGAAACCGGGCGCCGCTGACGCTGGCCGGAGCAGAGATCGGCGCGCTGCCGCCGGCGGCCCGGGCCGAGGCCGGCAAGCGGGTCGGCGCCGCCAAGGGCCAGGTCAAGGCCGCACTCGCCGCCCGCCAGGAACAGCTTGAGCGCGAGCGCGACGAGCGGGTGCTCGTCGAAGAGTCCGTGGATGTCACGTTGCCGTTCGACCGCATGCCAGCCGGCGCGCGGCACCCGGTCACGCTCACCGCCGACCGGCTCGCGGACGTGTTTGTCGCGATGGGCTACGAGGTCGCCGACGGCCCCGAGGTCGAGGCCGAGTGGTACAACTTCGACGCGCTGAACTTCCTGCCTGACCACCCGGCCCGCGAGATGCAGGACACGCTGTTCATCGCGGGCCCGGACCCCGGCACCAGATCGGGCATGGTCATGCGGACGCACACCTCGCCGGTGCAGGTCCGGTCGCTGCTGTCGCGGCCGCTGCCACTGTACGTGGTGAGCCCGGGGCGGGCGTACCGCAACGAGGCGGTGGACGCGACTCACCTCGCGGCCTTCTACCAGATCGAGGGGCTGGCGGTCGACGAGGGCCTGACGATGGCCGACTTGCGCGGGGCGGTCCAGGCGTTCGTGGACGCGATGTTCGGCAGCGGCCTGAAGACGCGGCTGCGCCCCGACTACTTCCCGTTCACCGAACCGTCAGGCGACGTGTCGATGGAGTGCCACGTGTGCCGGGGCGCGTCGACCGAGCCGGGCGCCGACCCGTGCCGGGTCTGCCGGAGCCAGGGCTGGATCGAGCTCGCGGGCTGCGGCATGGTCAACCCCCGCGTGCTGGTGGCGTGCGGAATCGATCCCGACCGGTATTCGGGCTTCGCGTTCGGGCTGGGCATCGAACGCGCGCTGATGCTCGCGCATGGCGTGTCCGACATCAGGGACACGGCGGAGGGTGACGTGCGGTTCAGCAGGGCGTTCGGGATGGAGATCTGATGCGGGTACCGATTTCCTGGCTGCGCGAGTACGCGCCGGTCCCGGCGGGGACGGACGCGGCCGACGCCGCCCGGCGGCTGACCGCCGCCGGGCTCGAGGTCGAGTCGGTCGAGCCCGTGGGGCACGACGTGCGCGGCGTGGTGGTGGGGCGCGTGCTGTCGGTCGAGGAGCTGACCGGGTTCAGGAAGCCGATCAGGTACTGCCGGGTGGCCGCGTCCGAGGAGGAGGCGGCGGGCCCGGTCGCGGCCGCGCGCGGCGTGATCTGCGGGGCTACCAACTTCGCGGCGGGCGACAAGGTCGCGTTCGCGCTCCCGGGCGCGGTGCTGCCCGGCGGCTTCGAGATCACCGCGCGCAAGACCTACGGGCACATGTCTGAGGGCATGATCTGCGCGGAGGACGAGCTCGGCATCGGGCAGGACCACCGCGGGATCATCGTGCTGCCGGCCGACGCCCCGCTGGGCACGGATTTCGTGGAGTACGCGTCGCTGCGCGACGATGTCCTCGACATCGCGGTCACGCCCGACCGGGGATACGCGGTCAGCGTCCGCGGTGTCGCCCGGGAGCTGGCCAGCGCGTACGGCGTGACGTACACCGACCCGGCCCGGGAAAGCGTGCCGCGAGACGACGAACTCCAGGTGTGGCCCGCGTCGATCGCCGACCCGACCGCCTGCGACCGGTTCGTGCTGCGCGAGGTCCGCGGTTTCGACCCGGCCGCGCCGACGCCGCTGTGGATGCGGGTGCGGCTCGGGCGCTGCGGGATGCGCACGGTCTCGCTGGCGGTCGACGTGACGAACTACCTGATGCTCGAGCTCGGCCAGCCGCTGCACGCGTTCGACCGGACCAAGCTCAGCGGGCCGGTCGTCGTGCGCCGTGCGAACCCGGGGGAGCAGCTCGAGACGCTCGACCACGTGCGGCGCACCCTGTCCGCGGAGGACGTCGTCATCGCCGACACGTCGGGCGCGATCTCGATGGCCGGCACGATGGGCGGCCTGGCCACGGAGATCGACGAGGCGAGCACCGACCTGGTGGTCGAGGGCGCGCACTTTGACGACATCGCGACCGCCAAGATGTCGCGCCGCCACCGGCTGCACTCCGAGGCCTCCTACCGTTTCGAGCGCGGCGTGGACCGTGAGCTGCCGGTGGCCGCCACCGCGAAGGCCGTCGCGCTGCTGTCGTCACTCGGCGGCGGCCTGGTCGTGCCCGGTCTCACTCACGCCGAGGTGCCGGTGCCGGCCCGGTCGATCACCCTGGCCGCGGACTACCCGGACCGGGTCGCGGGCGTTGTGTACGGCCGGGACACGGTCGTGCGGCGGCTGACCGAGGTCGGCTGCGAGGTCCGCACGGCCAACGCCGCCGAGCCGCCGACGGTGGCGCCTTGGAGGGTGGTCCCGGCCGGCACTGAGGAGCACGCCAAGCATGACCGCTCGCACGCGGTGCTCGAGGTCGTCCCGCCGTCGTGGCGGTCCGACCTCACCGACCCCGCCGACCTGGCGGAAGAAGTCATCAGGCTCGAGGGCTACGTGAACATCCCCGCGCGGATGCCGCGCGCGATCGCCGGGCACGGCCTCACGACGCGGCAGCGGCTGACTCGCGCGGTCGGCCGCGGGCTCGCGGGGGCCGGGTTCGTGGAGGTCCACGCCGAGCCGTTCGCGCCGGTCACGGACGCGGACAACCTGCTGCTGCCGCCGGAAGACCCGCGCCGTCCCGCCGTGGTCGTCGCTAACCCGCTCAACGAGGACGAGCCCGACCTGCGGACCACGCTGCTGCCCGGCCTGTTCCGCGCCCTGGTGCGCAACATCGGCCGCGGCTTCCCCGACAGCGCGCTCTTCGAGACCGGCCTGGTCTTCCGGCCGCGCCCGGGCGCTCCGGCGGTGGCGCCGATGCTGCCCGTCGACCAGTGTCCGACCGTGCGGGAGCAGGCGTCGCTCGCGGCCGCGCTGCCGGACCAGCCGACGCTGATCGCCGCCGTGCTCACGGGCAACCGCGACCTGCCCGGCTGGTGGGGCCAGGGACGGGCCGCCTGCTGGGCGGACGCGATCGAGGCCGCCCGGGCCGTGGCCGCTGTCTGCCATCTGAGCCTCGAGGTGCGCGCCGCACAGGAACCGCCGTGGCACCCTGGCCGGTGCGCCGGGCTTTTCGTCCGCGTGACGGCCGATGGCCGCGAGCATGAATGGCTGGCCGGGCACGCCGGTGAACTGCACCCGCGGGTCATCGGCGCGTACGGGCTGCCTCCCCGGACCAGCGCGTTCGAGCTGGATTTCCAGGTGCTCGCCGCCGCGGCGGAGACGACCGGGCCGGTGCGCGGCCCCGCGCTGTCACCGTACCCGCTCGCGACCCAGGACGTCGCGCTCGTGGTGCCGGAATCAGTGCCGGCCGCGGACGTGTCGTCGGCGCTCGCCGCCGGCGCGGGGAGCCTGCTCGAGGGCGTACGGCTGTTCGACGTGTACACGGGCTCCCAGCTCGGCGCGGGGCAGAAGTCCCTCGCCTACACGCTGCGGTTCCGCGCTCCTGACCGGACGCTCACCGTCGCCGAGACGACCGAGGCCCGCGACGCCGCGGTCGCCGAGGCGGAGCGGCGCGTCGGCGCGGTCCCGCGCGCCTGAGGCCCGCTCTAGGGTGTCGAGTGCGCAATCTGTCAAGCTGGAAAATCGAACGACGCACAACGGGTAGCAACTTGACATACTCCGCGCTTAATACAAATAAATCGAAATTACGTACGAGAAGGCTAGGGCCGTTCCGCGCCCGCCGCGTATCGTAAAACAATATAGAGCAGGGACGAAGCGCCCATCATGTCACCTACTGCGCGTATCGTGGTCGTGCGGCGGTGTCGTGCCACGCCGTGACCCCCGATTTCATCGCGGCCGGCTTCCCGCCCCCCCGGGGAGTCGGCGGCACCGCCGCATCCCCCCGTTCCCCGCCCCGGCATGATGCGGAAGGCCGGCGTCTTACATGCCGGGTGCCTGATGGCGGGCGGTGTGCTGGCGGAGGATGTCGTCACAGTCGCGGCAGGTGCAGTACAGCGGGCTGAACGAAGGGTCAACCGGGTGCGGCACGTCGGCGTCGGGATGGCAGTGGGCGAGGCGGCATGCGGGAATGCCGGCCGGGGCGGGGATCGCGTCGCGGGTTCGCGCTTCCATGTAGGCGCGCCAGTGGCGGGCGAGCTGGCTGCGCCTGTCCGGGGCGAGACGGCGGAGTTCGGCGGCCAGGGCGGGTCCGCTGTCATCCCGGGACCAGGCGGAGAGGGCTTGCGCGGTCATGTGCCGCCACCGGGGGGATCCCGGGGGCTGGAGCCGGGCCGCGCGGAGGGCATCACGGATGTCGTCGTGACGCTCCAGGGCGTCGGTTGCCCCGGCCCCGCCCGCCGGCGAGCTGCCCGCCGCGGGAATGCGGCAGATCTCGTCTTCGGCTGCCATGTGCCAGTCGATCAGGGTCGCGAGATCGTTCCACGCGGAATGGATGGCTGAGATGACGGGGAACGCCCCTGAGCCGGCGAGGGGCTGACCGGTGAGCTTGCGGAGCCTGGAACGGGCGAGCTGGATGTGGTAGCGGCTGGCGGTGAGCAGCTGGAGAATATCTGCCATCATTGACCTCATCTGTGCAGGCTGGCGCGTAGGCGAGAGCGCTACCCGGTGATGCCCGGGGATATCCGCTGCCGGGGGACGGATTCCGGGGCACATGCTGCCCGTCAGCCGGGAGGCTGCCCGGGCATGCAGCGACAAGCCCGCCTCTGCCTCTACGATCCCCGTCGCTCTGACCGCGTTGGTCGCGAGTTCCGAGATGACGAGTTCAGCGTCTTCGGTCATGCGGCTAAGGCCCCGTGACCTGAGTGTTACGGCTACGAGAGTGCGGCTCAGCCTCACCGCTGTTGGCAGGGCCGCCAATGTCAGCGAGTTGCTGAGGCAAGGGGTGTCCGGCATCGGCACGATGCCACCTTCCGGCTAGGCGCTTGGTGTACGTTTGACTATCATGCGCATGCCTACTAGAAGAATGAAATGTAGTCGTTTGATAAGTAATCGAACGTCTGACGGCGAGCTTCGCCAGTCGCCCGGACGCGTGGTGAACCGGTAGCATCTAGTCGAATGATGAGGTCTCAAATGGCTAGTAGCAGGGCCAAGCCGCCCACGGTCAGACTGCGGCGCTTGGCCGCTGAACTGCGCCGTCTGCGGGCTGCATCCCAGCTGAGCCGTGAACATGTCGAGGAACAGACCGGCGTCAACGAGGGAACGCTGTACCGCATCGAGACGGCCCGGGCCAGGCCGCAGCGACGCACGCTGCTTACGCTCCTCGACCTCTATGAAGTGACCGACCCGCTGCGCGCTGACCTGCTCGACCTCGCGAAAAGCGCCGACGGGCAGGGATGGGCGCGGCCCTACCACTGGCAGCTGCCGGGGGAGTACGCCGCTTACATCAGCTTCGAGGCCGAGGCGCGGGCAGTCCACAACTATGAGTCCCTGTTCATTCCCGGGCTGCTCCAGACCGAGGACTACGGCCGCGCGATGATCCGGGGTGTCCTGCCGACCGTCACAGATACCGAGGTGTCAGAGCGGATCGAGGCACGGACAGAACGGCAGAAGCTCCTTGACGGCGAGACGCCTCTTGAGCTGTGGGCGGTCGTGGACGAGGCAGCGATACGGCGCGTCGTGGGAAGCCGGGCCGTTATGGCTACCCAGCTCCTGCACGTGCTGGACATGATGAACCGGCCCAACATCACCGTGCAGGTCATCACCTTTGGCAGCGGCGCTCATCCGGGCATGCCTGGGGCGTTCGTCCACATGGAGTTCCGGGACGAGCTTGATCCGGAACTCGTCTACGTGGACACGCTAGCGGGCGATATCTTCCTGGAGGCCGACGACGACGTGCGCCGCTACCGCCAGATGTTCGACTACCTGCGCGCTGGCGCGCTCAGCCCAGCCGACACCGGGAAACTCATCTCTTCAGTCGCGGAGGGTTGGAAGTGAAGGACAAATGCAAGACCTAGCATGGAATAAGAGCTCGTACTCCTCGGCTAACGGACAGTGCGCAGAAACAGCGCGGCTGGCCGACGGGAGCATGGCCGTAAGAGACTCCAAAGAACCGGACGGGCCGGTACTGCGGTTCAGCGCCAGGCAGTGGCGCGCGTTTCTGTCTGTAGTGAGGGCAGGCAGTCACGACTAGTCGGTCACTGCCCCGTCATGTTGCAATCTGAGGTGTTTGAGGTCATTATGTGACCCTCAGGTGCCGATGCGATAGAACACGGAGAGTGACATAACTGCGGACGCGACGGCCCGGGGGGGCATAGCGGAGCAGGCCGCGATGGTTGGATTCCGGGATGTTTTCGCGCTGCGCGAGTACCGCGCCTTGTGGTCGGCGCAGCTCGCCTCGGTCGCCGGTGACCAGCTCGCGCGCGTCGCGCTGACGGTCCTTGTCTATGCGCGGACGAACTCCGCGTTCCTGTCCGCGGCGACGTTCGTGGCGAGCGTGATCCCGATCTTCCTCGGCGGGATCGTGCTCGCCGGATTGGCGGACCGGTTTCCCCGGCGGGCCGTCATGATCACGTGTGACCTAGTGCGCTGCGTGCTCGTGCTCGTGATGGCGCTGCCGGTGATGCCGGTCGCCGCCCTGGTCGCGCTGCTGTTCATCGTGACGTTCGCCGGCGCGCCGTTCACCGCGGCGCGCTCCGCGCTTTACCCGGAAGTGCTCAGCGGCGACCGGTACGTGCTCGGCCAGACCGTGACGATCACGACCACCCAGTTCGCGCAGGTCCTCGGCTTCGGCGTGGGCGGCGCGGTGGTCGGCTTCCTCGGTACCCCCACCTCGCTCGTGATCGACGCCGCCACGTTCGCCGTGTCGGCGCTGATCGTGCGCGTCTGGGTGCGCTGGCGCCCCGCCCCGCAAAACGCGGAGACGGCCGGCGGCGCGCGGTCCGGGGATGCGGCAGCGGACGCGCGGTCGCGGCCCGGGGGAGCGGCGGGCGGCTCTACGGGCGGCTCTACGGGCGCTGTCCGGCTGGTGCTTCGCACCCCGGCGCTGCTGCTGCCGATGCTGTTCGGCTGGCTCGCGGCGTTCTACAACGCGCCCGAGGGCGTGGCCGCGCCGCTGGCGACGAGCGTCGGTGGCGGCGCCACGACGATCGGGGTGATCCTCGCCGCGCAGGTCTTCGGCGAGACTGCCGGTCTGCTGGTGTTCGGCCGCCTAGTCCGGCCCGCGGCCCGGCTACGGCTGATGGGACCGCTGGCCGTCGCTACGTGTGCGGTGCTCGTCGCGTTCGCGGCGACGCCCGCGCTTGGCGGCATGCTGGCGATCCTCGCCGTCTCCGGTGTCCTGGGGGCGTATCAGCTAGCGGCCAACGCGGCGTTCGTCAGCGCGGTGCCACAGGCCCGGCGCGGTGCCGCGTTCGGGCTCGCGCAGGGCGGCATCAGCCTCGGCCAGGGCCTCGTGATGCTCGCGGCGGGAGCGGCCGCGGGACATTTCGCGCCCGCGGACGTCATCGCGGTTATCGGCGCGGTCGGCGCCGTGTGCGCGCTCATAGTCGCGCTGAGCTGGGCACGGTCGCGTGACGGGATACCGCGGTCCGTGTAGCTCTTGTGCTGTGCCGTTCAGGCCCATCCGGTGGTGCGCATCGCTGGTCTCCTCTCAGGCCGCTGGGGGCGGAACTCGCCATGACGGCTGGGCCACGGCGGGCGAAGTCGGGTGCTTCGGGTCAGGTGCCTGTCAGGCCCATCCGGTGGTGCGCATTCGCTGGTCTCCTCTCTGGCGGGCGGGGGCTCGCCCTGGCGGGCGGCCGCGTCTAGCAGGTCAGCTTGAGGGCCGTGTCAGGCCCAGCCGGTGGTGCCGCGCATGAGGCTCTCCTTCCGGGGTGAGCAAGCGGGAAGTCGCGTGGTACGTCGTGGCGGTTACGCCCAGCCGGTCGTGCGCATGCCGATCCTCCATCCTGTGCCGAGATCTGTACCGATGCCAGAGGAGTGACCGCATAGTTACTCCTGGCGAAATATGAATGCCCAACTTGTCACCAAATATCGCAGCATCCCCGGTTAATTTGTACAGAAACCTTATTGGTAACGTTTCGATCACGAGCCTCGTGTGTCCGCAAAGCCTCAAAGGCCCGTGCCGTCGGTGATGCGGCGTCTTGCGACAAGTCACACCATAGGGCCGCCTACCGATCGGTAGCCTAGTTCTGACAACAAGCACCCGCAATCTGTGACAATGTGGGGTTAGCAGCACACGTTGCGCTATCCGCCGTTGTGGCGGGCGCGGCGGATCGCGCCGTGACGGGCCGAAGCAGCAGGGGAGGTCAGATGGACCGTGCGACCGTGATCACCGGTGGCCACGGTCTGTCGACCATCCGAAACCGCCTGTCGCGGGTGCCGGGCTGGGACCTCTGGTCATTGCCGCCCGGGCTGCGCGCGTACATCCTCGCGGTCGTCTGCGTGGACGTGGCCGCCATCGGAGTGGCCGTGGCGACGTTCCGCTTCCGCCCGGGCGAGTTCGCGATCTTCGCGGCCCTGCTCGTCTGCGGCGCCATCACGGTGGAACTGACCCGCCGGGCCAGCGAGCCCACTGGCGTGGTCAAGGACGTGTACGCCGTCTGGGAACTGCCCGTTGTCATCTTGCTGCCGCCGCTGTACGGTCTGGCGGTCCCGGCGGTCCGGCTGGCGCTCACGCAGTGGCGCGTGCGGAAAGCGCCGCCCCACCGCCGGGTTTTCACGGCCTCCGCGATCGGCCTCGCCTACGGGTGCGCCTGGCTCGTCTTCCGCGCCATCATCCCCGTGGGCTACCAGCTGCGCGGGTACCTATGGAGCCATACCGCGCTCTGGCTGCTCGCCGCCGGGGCGTGCGGGGTCACCCAGTGGGCCGTCAATCAGGCGCTCGTGCTGACGGCGGTCAAGACGGCGGACCCGGCGACGCGCATGCGGGCCTCCATCTTGGGCCGCGAATCGCTGCACAACGATGCCACCGAGCTGTGCGCCGCCGTCCTCGTCGCGCTCGGGCTGACGATCAGCTGGCTGACGTTGATCTTCGCGCTCCCGCTGGCCACCCTGCTGCAGCGTTCGTTCCGGCACGAGCAACTGGTCCTGCAGGCACGGGCCGACGCCAAGACCGGGCTGCTCAACGCGGCCACCTGGGAACGGGAGGCGTCGGCCGAGGTTGCCCGTGCCGTGCGCACCAGCTCCCCGCTCGCCGTGGCACTGCTCGACCTGGACCGGTTCAAGCGCATCAACGACACCTACGGGCACCTGCTCGGCGACGAGGTGCTGCGGAACATCGCGGCCACGATGACCCAGGTGCTGCGCGACTACGACCTGGCCGGGCGCTTCGGTGGCGAGGAATTCGTCATGCTGCTGCCGCAGACGCGCGCGGTGGACGCGTTCCGCATCGCCGAGCGCGTCCGGTCGCACATCGCGCAGCTGCCGGTGCACGCCGAAGGGACGCAGGAACGTGTGCCGGTCACTGTCTCGATCGGCGTGGCGGCGCTCGACGCCGGGTCCCGCCGCGAGCTCTCCGAGCTGATGGCCGCCGCGGACGCGGCGCTGTACCGGGCCAAGGCCTCAGGTCGCGACCAGGTCCAGATGATCAGCACGAGCCGCGGGTTGTCGGCGGTCCGACCCCCCGCGGCCACCGCGGAGACGGCCCGCGCGCCCGCTGAGACCGAGCCGGCCACCGCAGAGCCGGCGCTCCCCGCCGACCCGGCCACCCCAGAGCCGACGGCCACCGCCGACCCGTCCACCGCCGAGCCGGCCACCGCCCCCGCGCCGCTGCTGACACGGGCGCGGTCACGGACCGGGATGTAGCGCCAAGGCCGGTAAGTGCGATGCCAGGTCGTGGCCTTGCCGGCTGCGCGGCCGCCGCGGCCGCCGGCGCTCAGCCGTGCGAAGAGGGCAACTTGAGCACCGCGACCACCTCGGCCGTCGCGGTATGGCACTCCGAGGTGTTGCCGGTCCGCAGCACCCGCGGGGTGGCGTACCCCTGGCAGGTCCAGCCGCCGACCCGGACGGGCGCCCCGCCGCCGTTACCGGGCACCTTGCCGGACTCGATCAACTTCGCGTAGCCGCTTTCCACGCTCATGACCGTGGCGCAGTCCACACTGCCCCTGGAAACCCTGACGACCTTGACGACAACCGGAACGTTCGCGCCGGTGCGGGTGCTGCCGCACGTGGAGCCGGCGGCGCCGGGCGGCGGTGCCGCGTGCGCGCCCGCACCGGAACAGGCGGTCAGGCACGTCAGGCTCACGCAAGCCAGGCTCAGGCAAGCCAGGCCGCCACCCGCGCTGGCCAGCTCGAACGCGTACCGGTTCGTCCTCACTGGCAGCCGCCTCTCGGTCGCGCCGTCACCACGTGCTTACCTTAGTAGCGGCGGC
>DASZKN010000285.1:0-14039 GCA_035552855.1 Trebonia sp.
CAGCCACACTCCCCCGACGGCGGCGAGCGCCAGCACTGCCGGGTGCTGCCACTGCGACGCGCCGTACAGGTCCCAGGGGCCGCCGAGGCCCTGGTAGGAGCGGATCCATTCGGGCACGAGCCAGCAGGCGGGCGTCACGACCAGGGCGAGCAGGAACCGTGGCCACGCGACCGGTGGCCGCAGCAGCTCGCGGACCGACACGGCGAACGGCGCGTAGATGCAGCCGGCCACGGCGCCGAGCAGGACCAGGCCCGGCCCGATCTCCGGCGCCATCCAGTACAGCATCGCGATGATGTACCCGGCGCCGAACCACCAGCCACGCGCCACCGCCTCCCGCGTGCCCGGCGACCGCGCGAACAGCGCCATGCCCGGCAGCAGCCCGAACCACGCCACGTAGGACAGGCCCGGGGCCGGGAACACGAGGACCGGCACCACGCCGCCGGCCAGGAAGGCCAGCCAGCGCGACGGCTGGCCGAACCACCGCCGCAACCTGCCTGACCGCATGCTCACCACTGTAGTGTCGCGCCCCGCCCCGCCGGCTACCCCAACGCCGCGCCCGCCGACGCCTGTTGCTGTTATGACACTTCACGCCCTAACTTGTTGGCTGCAATCGATTTCATCGACGTTTTTGCCACCAAGTCGGGCGTGAAGATGATTCTGCGTGGGGTTAGGAGCGCGCGGCCGCCTCTTCGAGCGCCCGGCGGACGAGTACCCGGGCGAGGTGCTCCCGATACTCCCTGCTCGCGTGGATGTCGGACCCGGGCGAGGTGCCCTCGGCGGCGTGGGCGGCGGCGTCCGCGGGCGACGCGCCGGCGGCCAGCGCGGCCTCGACCGCGGTCGCGCGCAGCGGCGCCGTGCCCATGTTGACGAGCGCGACGTTGCCGCCCTGCGCGGCGACCCCGACGAACGCCCAGTCGAGCGCCCGCTTGGTGAACTTCTGGAACGACCAGGCCCGCGGCGCGGCCGGCTTGGGCACCTGGATCTCGGTGAGCAGGTCGCCGGGTTCGAGGGCGGTCTCGAAGATGCCGCGGAAGAACTCGGCCGCCAGGACGGTGCGCGTGCCCCGCGGGCCGCGGACGACGAAGCTCGCTTCCAGGGCGAGCAGCGCCGCCGGCAGGTCGGAGGCCGCGTCGCCGTGCGCGACCGAGCCGCCGATCGTGCCGCGGTGGCGGACCTGTGGGTCGCCGACGGCCTCGGCCGTGCGGGCGAGCAGCGGGATCTCCTGCCGCAGCGACTCCGACGTGGCGACGTCGTGGTGCCTGGTCATCGGGCCGACGGCGACGTACGTGCCCTCGTCCCTGATGTACGCGAGGCCGGAGACGCGGCCGAGGTCGATGAGCGCCGCGGGCGCGGCGAACCGCAGCTTCATCAGCGGCAGCAGCGAGTGCCCGCCCGCGAGGTACTTGGCGTCCTCGCCGTGCCCGGCGGCCAGTTCCAGCGCCTCGTCGACGGTGCTGGCACGCAGGTAGGTAAACGATGGTGGGATCACTTGCTCGCCTCCGCCGCGTCCAGTGCCGCCCGCACAATGTTGTGGTAACCGGTGCAGCGGCAGATGTTGCCCTCTAGACCGGTCCTGATGTCGGCCTCGGTCGGCGACGGGTTCTCCTTCAGCAGGGAGACGATCGCCATCACCATGCCCGGCGTGCAGTAGCCGCACTGCAGGCCGTGGTCTTCGTGGAACGCCTTCTGCACGGGGTGCAGCTCGCCGTTCTCCCCGGCCAGGCCCTCCAGCGTCGTGACCTGATGGCCGTCGGCCTGCGCAGCCAGCACCGTGCACGACTTGACCGATTCCCCGTCGAGCAGCACCGTGCAGGCGCCGCAGGACGTTGTCTCGCATCCGATGTTGGTCGCGGTCAGGTCCGCCACGTCGCGCAGGAAGTGCACGAGCAGGGTGCGGTCCTCGACGTCCGCGGAGAATTCTTTGCCGTTGACGGTCAGCTCGACCTTCACTTCGCTCCTGCCTTACTGCTGTTGGCGGCCTGGCCGGCGGCGTGGCCGGCTGCCTGGATGGCGGTCCAGACGCGTTCGGGCGTCGTCGGCATGTCGACGTGCCGCACGCCGAGATGGGCCAGCGCGTCGACCACCGCGTTCTGCACGGCGGGGGTCGCGCCGATCGTGCCCGCCTCGCCGATGCCCTTGACGCCGAGCGGGTTCAGGTCGGTCGCGGTCTCGCTGGTCAGCAGCTCGAAGCTGGGCAGCTCGGCCGCCGTGATCGCGCCGTAGTCGGCCAGCGTGGACGTCAGCGGGTTGCCGTCGGCGTCGTAGAGGACCTCTTCGACCAGCGCCTGGCCCACGCCCTGGGCGATGCCGCCGTGCCGCTGGCCTTCGAGCAGCACCGGGTTGAGCACCGGGCCGGCGTCGTCCGCGGTGACGTGCCGGACGAGCGTGACCTTGCCGGTCTCGGTGTCGACCTCGACGAGCGCGAGCTGCGCGCCGAACGGAAACGTCGGGCGGTCCGCGGCGAACCGCACGTTCGCGGTGAGCGTCCCGCCCTCGGCCGCCGTCGCGACCTGGGACCAGCTCAGGGACTTGTCCGGGTCGCCGGCGATCTGCCACTGGCCGGTCCGCCGGTCGAGCACGACGTCCTGCTCGCTGGCCTCGAACAGGGTGGCCGCCCGCTTGGCCGCGTCGTCCTTCACCTCGATGGCCGCCTTGTGCACGGCGGACCCGCCGAGCTGGAGCGACCGCGAGGCGTAGGTGCCGACGCCGTCCGGGACCAGGTCCGTATCGCCGTGGATGACCTCGACCTTGTCCATCGGGATGCCGAGCTCGTCCTGGACCAGCATCGCGAACGCCGTGTGGTGGCCCTGCCCGTGCGAAGAGCTGCCGGTGTAGACGGTCGCGGTGCCGTCCCCGTGCACGTCGATCCGCGCGGTCTCGCCCGCGCCTGCGTCGCCCGCGGTGATCTCGACGTAGCTGATCACGCCGATGCCGAGCTGCGTAACGTCGCCGGCCGCGCGGCGCTTCCGCTGCTCCGCGCGCAGCTCGTCGTAGCCGGCCCGCGCCAGCACCTTGTCGAGCACGCTCTCGTAATCGCCGCTGTCGTAGGGGGCGCCGGTCTTGGTGACGAAGGGGAACTGCTCCTTCTTGACGAAGTTGCGGCGGCGGACCCGCACCGGGTCGAGCCCGGCCTCGGCGGCGAACATGTCCACGGCCCGCTCGATGGCGGCGGCGGCCTCCGGCCGGCCGGCGCCGCGGTAGGCGGCGATCGGCGTGCTGTTGGTGACGACGACCGAGTAGCCGGCCTGGACATTCGGGATGTCGTAGACGCCGGAGGCCATGAGCATGGTCATGCTGGGCAGGAAGCCGCTCATCCGCGGGTACGCGCCCGCGTCCTGTACGACGTCGATGCGGTAGGCCTTGATGTCCCCGTCCCGGGTGCCGCCGATCTTGACGTGCTGGAGCTGGGCGCGGCCCTGGGTCATCGCCGTGAGGTTCTCATACCGGGTCTCGACCCAGCGCACCGGCCGGCCGATGTGCTTGGCGGCCCAGGCGACGACGATCGACTCGCGGTCCGCGCCGATCTTCGCGCCGAAGCCGCCGCCCACGTCCGGGGCGATGACCCTGATCGCGTCCGGCGGCAGCCCCACGGCCGTGAGGATCAGCCGGGCGAGCTGGGCGTTCTGCGTGCTCGTCCAGACGGTCAGCTTGCCGTCCTTGAACACCGCGGCCGTGGCCCGGCCCTCCATCGGCAGCGCGGCGACCCGCTGGTTGACGATGTCCCCCTCGACGACCACGTCGAGGCCGTCGAAGATGCTGTCGTCGCTGGTGTCGCCGCCGCCCGTCGTGCAGACGTTGGTGCCCGCGGCGGTGAACAGGATGGTTTCGTCTTCTAGCGCCGCGGCGATCGTCGCCGCGGCGGGCAGCACGTCGTAGTCGACGCTGACCAGTTCGGCGGCGTCCTCGCCCTGGTAGGTGCCGTCGGTGAGGACGATCGCGACCGGCTCGCCGACGAACCTCACCGTCTCGCTGGTGAGCAGCGGCTCGGCGAACTTGCCGCCGAGGGGCATCGGCCCTTCCGCCGGGGGCGCGTCCGGATCAGGCTCGCCGGCGGGCGGGGGCGGCGGCATGTCCGTCATGTCCGCCGCGGTCAGCACCGCGACGACGCCCGGCTGCGCAAGCGCCGCCGACGTGTCGATTCCGGTTATCCGCGCGTGGGCCACCGACGAACGCACGAACGTCGCCCGGACGGCACCTTGTAGGTCAGGTTCCCGCAAGTCGTCGACGTAGACTCCGCCGGCGGTCAGCAACCGCGGGTCTTCCGTCCGGATTACCCGCGTGCCCAGAATACTCATAAAACCTCCGCTGCTACGGCCTTCGCCAGCGAACCTACACCTGAGCGGCACGGTCGTTCCAGATCCGTTTCGGTAAACGCGGGCGCGCCGGCGGTTCGCGCTTCGCCGGCGATCAGTCGGGGGTGGCCGGCCGTGACCAGTGTGGTGATATACAGTCTCGTGCCCACGTTGTCCCTGCTAGCGAGACCGGAGTCGCTCCGCTGAGCGCCGCGGCCGCCGAAGCGATCTCCGTCGCGGCGCTCGCCGCCGTGCTGGTATGGGCGGTGCGGCGCCCGCGCGAGCTGCCCGAGGCCATCACGGCGGTGCCCGCCGCCGTACTCGTGACGGCCATTGGGGCGGTCACGCCGCACGCGGCCGTCGCCGAGATGAAGCGGCTCGGTCCCGTGGTTGGCTTTCTCGCGTGCGTGCTCGTGCTCGCGAAGCTGTGCGACGACGACGGGCTGTTCCGCGCCTGCGGGGCGTGGCTCGCGCGCGGCGGCACAGGCGGGAAGCGGGGCGGGCCGGGGCGGAGCGGGTCTGGCGGAGGAGGGCCGGGGCGGCGGCTGCTGGTTGGCGTGTTCGCGGTCGCCGCGCTGACGACCGCCGTGCTGTCGCTGGACGCGACCGTGGTGCTGCTGACGCCGGTCGTGCTGGCCGCGGCGGCGCGGCTGCGGGTGCGGGCCCGGCCGCACGCGTACGCGTGCGGGCACCTGGCGAACTCGGCGTCGCTGCTGCTGCCGGTCTCGAACCTGACGAATTTGCTG
The DNA here is from genome assembly GCA_035552855.1 of Trebonia sp. Classification (GTDB taxonomy): domain Bacteria; phylum Actinomycetota; class Actinomycetes; order Streptosporangiales; family Streptosporangiaceae; genus Trebonia. Next base: position 5,039 of record DASZKN010000285.1, read on the forward strand.
GCGATGGCGGTGAGCGGGCTGTCGTTCGGGAAGTTCGCGGAGCTGATGGCGCTGCCGTGGCTGGTCGCCATCGCCGTGGAGTACGTGGTGCTGAGCCGCTACTTCGCCGCCGACCTGGCGGCTGAGCCGGGCGACGGCGCGGGCGCGGGCGCCGAGCCGGGCACGGGCGAAGAGCCCGGCGGCGACCTGGGCGCGGAGGCCCGCGAGCCGGACGACGCCAAGATGCCGGTCTTCACGCTCGTGATCGTCGGCCTGACGCTGTGCGGTTTCGCGGTCGCGTCGGCGGCGGGCGCAAATCCCGCGTGGGCGGCGCTCGCCGGCGCCCTGGTACTGGCGGCGCGTGCCGTGCTGCGCCGGGAGACCACGCCGGCCGAGATCGCGCGCAGCGCGGACGTGCCGTTCCTGCTGTTCGTGCTGTCGCTGGGCGTGGTGGTGACGGCGGTGGTGAGCAACGGGCTCGGTTCGGCGCTGCGCCCGGTGGTGCCGTCGGGTGCGTCGCTGCCGGCGCTGCTGGGCGTCGCCGCGCTCGCGGCGGTGCTCGCGGCCGTGGTGAACAACCTGCCGGCCGTGCTCGTGCTGCTGCCGATCGCCGCCCCGTCGGGCGCGGGCGCGGTGCTCGCCGTCCTGCTCGGTGTCAACATCGGCCCGAACCTCACCTACACGGGGTCGCTGGCCACGCTTTTGTGGCGCCGCGTGCTCCGGTCCCGCGGCGCGGACGTCACGCTCGGCGAGTTCACCCGGCTGGGCGCGGCGACCGTGATCCCGGCGCTGGCCGTGTGCGTGGTCGCGCTCTGGCTGAGCTTGCGCGTCTTCGGCGCGTAATCGGAAAGTTTCGTCGATGTCGGGGCAGCCGGATAACACGTGAATCCGGGACAAGCCGCCAGTCAGCCAGTAACGTATCGCCGTCCCATCGCGTACAGGAACTGGTGATCATGCCCGCAGGAAGCCGTCAGGCCGCGCTTGTCGGAGTGGACCGGCTGACCAGCGAGCTCGCGCCGGCGCTCGCGGCCGTCGGCGCGGTGGACCAGGCCGTGACGTTCGAGCGGGCCGTGGACGAGGCGCTGACAGAGCGCACCGACGTGCGCTGCACCGCGCTGTGCAACTGGGACGAGCGCCGCTTCGGCGGCGGCCAGGTGATCGAGGCGGTCCGCGCGATCCATTCGGTTACCGTGCTGCCCACGCCCGGCGCCCTGCACGTCGCGCGGACGGCCGGCGGCCTCCGGGTGACGGGCGACAGCGACCTGGCCACGCGGGCAGAGTTCATCGCCGCCCTGCGCCTCCTCGAAGACCTGGCCGCGCAGGCGGGACCGCTGGACAACGAGCTCGTGCTCGACATCTCAGACCTGTCGTTCCTTGACGCGTACAGCGCGGGCGCGGTCCTCCGGCTAGCCGCGGGGCTGTCCCCGCCGCGCCGCCTGCGGGTCCGGTGCCGCGGACAGCATCGCCGCCTCCTGCACGTCCTCGGCGCGCGGTCGCTGCGCCAGCTGTCGATCATCACCGACCGGCTGCCGTAGCGCGGGCGGTGACGGCTGGTGCGTGCCCGTGCGTGCTGAGCGGCCCCGGCGGCCCCGGCGGCCCGGCCTCGCGGTCCGCGACGCGCCCGCCCTCATCTTCGCCGCGGACATGTACGGCGTGCAGCTTGACCAGCTCGCCGCGCTGACCGGCGACGACAAGTCCGCGAAGGCGGCCGCCGCCCGGTGGAAGACGCTCGGTTACGCGGCGACGGCGCGCCTCGGGCCCGGCCCGCCGTGGCTGTGGGCGACCAGGGCCGGGCTGATGGCGTGCGGCCTCCGCTACGCCGCCGCCCCGCCCGCGTTGTCCCGGCTCGCGCACATTCGCGCAGTCGCCGCGTGCCGCCTCGCGCTGGAATCGACGGCCGGGTACGGGGCGGCAAGGGCGTTCTGGCGGGCCGAACGCCGGATCCGCGCCCGGCACGGCGTCGGCGTCCGCCAGCACCTGCCCGACGGCGAGGTGCACTGGCCCGACACCGCGGACGTGGCGTGGGCAGGCGAATGCTGGGCCGTGGAGGCGGAACTGACCCCGAAGACGGTCGCCCGCACCGCCGCGATCATGCGGGAGATCCTCACGCGCACCGGCGACTACGGCTGCCCCGCCGCCGAAGCCGCCGTCCCTGGCCGTCCGCCGCGGCACGCCCGCGCGCTGTACGTCTGCTCGCCGGCCGCGCTGCCCACCGTGCTGCGCGCCCGCGCGGAGCTCGGCCCGCTCGCCGCCCGCGTCGACGTGCGCGACCTGCCCGCGGACGCGCATCTTCCCGACGTGGTCTGACCGCCGCGATTTACCAGGACGATACCGCCCCAAAATGCCATCAAGGCGGCGCCGGATTTGGTGTAGTTGACGGATGGCGCAACGTAGTGATCATTTAATGGCGCGGGCCGTGGCACGAGTGGTGGCACGAGTGGTGGCGCGCGGCGTGTGGCGCCTGCTGCGGCTGGCCGGGCTCGCCGCGCTGACGGTCGCGTTCGCGCCGGTGACGCTCGTGGCGGCGGGCACCGCCGCGGCCGGCTGGTGGCGCGGGTGGCCGCCGCGCCGGCTGTACGCGGCGGCCGCCTGGTGCCTGCCGATGGCCGCCGTCTGGCTGCTCGCGATCGCCTGCTGGCCGGGTAACGATAGCCGCTGGCCGGGCAACAGTGGCCGCTGGCCTGATGCCGGCGGCCGCTGGCCGCCCGGGCTGGGCGCCGGCCCCGCGTGGCAGCGGGTCGTGGCCGCGCCGTACCGCGCCTGGCTCGCGATGTGGCAGCTCGGGGCGCACGGGCATGTGGCCGCCGCCGCGGTCGCCGTCGCCGCCCCGGCGATTCCGCTCGGCATCCTGCTCGGCGCCCGCGCCTGGGCGATCCGGCTCCACCGGATGGAAACGGGCAGCGGCGGCCGCTCCCCCGCCGCGCCCGCCCGCTTCGACGCCAGGCTGTGGCGGCGCCAGGTCCGGTCGGCGAAAGCGCTGATGTCCGCACCGGCCGCGCTCCCCGTCCTTTCCCCGAACGGTGCCATCCTGACTGGCGCCACCATCCGCACCGTCCGGCACCGCGCCGGCCGGGCCGCGGCGATCCCGTATGAGCGGCTGCGTTCCCACCAGGTGGTGATCGGCACGACCGGCACCGGGAAGACCACGCTGCTGCTGCGGCTGTGGGCCGGGTTCATGGCCGGGGGGCTGCGCCGGTACGCCGCGGGCGCGGCGGGCAGGCCGCTGCTCGTCGTGCTCGACTGCAAGGGCGGCGCGAGTTCGCGCAAGGTCGCCGACCGCGCCCGCCGCGTGCTGCGCGACGCGGGCGCGCGGTCCACCGCGATCTGGCCGGACGAGGCCGCGCTGTCGCTCTGGTCGCTGCCGCCCGACCGGCTAGTGACCACGCTGCTCGACCTGATCGAGCACGGCACCGGCGGCGCCGCCTACTACACCGACGTCATGGAGACCCTCGTCGCGCTGGCGGTGACCGCACCGTGCGGGCCGCCCGCCGGCGCGGCGGACTTCCAGTCCAGGCTCGACGCGGACTGGCTCCTGATGGCGTACGCGGGACGGCCGCCGGCGCCCGTCGCGCACTCGCGGCAGGCCATCGCGGACGTGGCGCTGCGGTTCAGCGCGCTGTGGCGGCGGCTCGGGCCTGGCCTGGACGGAACCGGGACGTTCGACGACGCGGACTGCTGGTACTGCGTGCTCGAAGGCACCGCCGAGCCATCCGTCGCGGAAGCGCAGGCGAGAGCGCTGACCGACCTGCTCGCCAGCTATGCGGTGCTGGGCGGCCGGGAGATACTGCTGGCCGTCGACGAGTTCTCGGCCGTCGCCCGGCGGCTGCCGATCTGGCGCCTGTACGAGCGGGCGCGGTCGCTCGGGCTGGCGATCCAGGTCTCGGCGCAATCCTGGGAAGGGCTGGCGGGCACCGAGGACGAGCGCAACCGCGTCGCCGCCACCGCCGAAGGCGGCATCTGGCTCCTCCGCACTCCCCGCCCCGAACCGGTCGCCGACCTCGCGGGCGGCCGGGTCCTGGTCGACACGTCCCGGCGGCTGGCGGCCGCGGGAACGTGGGAGGCGGCGGGGTCATCGCGGCAGGTCCGCGTGCCAGTGCTCGACGGCGACCTCGTGCGGCGGCTCGATGTGGGCCAGGTCGCGTACATCTACCGTGGAGGCGTGACGTACGTGCAGGTCAAGAGGCTGGTCGGCACGCAGGCCGCGCTCGCGGCCGTATCGGTCCCGGCCGGTGCGGAGGTGGCGGGCAGGGTGGCCGGGGCGGACGCGGTCGCGGACACGGTCCCGCTGCCGCGGGTAGGTACGGGGCCGGCGGGCGCGGGACCGGCGGGCGCGGCGCCAGTGCCGCCGGACGCCGGAGAAGTGCTGGACGCGGCGTTCGGGGCACGGCGTGGGTAGGCGGCCGGGACGACCGACCGCGGCTGACGCGAGCGGCCCCTGGGACGATCCGTTCGCCGCGCTCGGGCTGTCCGCGGCGGCCGGGACGACCGATGACGACGTGCGCGGCGCGTGGCGGCGGATCGCGGCGGCGACCCATCCGGACAGGAACGACGGCGGTGATCCGCCGCGTTTCGCCGCGGCCGCGGCGGCCTACGCGTCGCTGCGCACGCCGTATGACCGCGGTGAGGTGCTGGCCGACCTGCGCGCCGCGGGCCGGGGCGCACATACCCGGCGTATCCGGCGCACCCGGTCCGGGCGGCTAGGGCTGCGAGTCCTGCTCGCGGCGGCGGCCGGCGCGAGCGCGGTGCTGGCGGCGGGGTGGTCGCCTGGCTCGATGGGCGTGCTGGCCGGGGCGGCGACCTGGGTCATCGCCGCCGCCTGGCCGCGCTAAGCGGCCGGAAAGCCGCGGGTCCCGGCCGCCGGGCGGAGCCGGCGAGCGCGGCGGGACCGCGGTTAGCCCGCGGCTTCACCGGTGGCGACCGGGCGGCCCGGGTCGGTGATCCATTCCGACCACGAGCCCGCGTAGAGGGCGGCCGGGATGCCGGCCAGGCGCAGGGCGAGCACCTCGTGCGCGGCCGTCACGCCCGAGCCGCAGTACGCACCGACCGCCACCGCACCGGGAGCACCGCCAGCACCTCCAGTATCAGTGCCACCCGTGCCCGTACCGGCCGCATCCGTGCCCGCGGCGGCGGGATCCGGTTCCGTGGCGGCGGCGATGCCCAGGGACGCGAACCTGGCCGCCAGGGCGGCCGGGGACTTGAACGTGCCGTCGGGGTTGACGTTCTGCGCGGTCGGCGCGCTGACCGCACCGGGGATGTGCCCGGCCACCGGGTCGACCGGCTCGGTTTCGCCGCGGTAGCGCTCCCCCGCCCGCGCGTCGAGCAGCACGCCGGTCCTGGCCCGGGCCGCGGCTTGGGCCGCGGCGAGCAGCGGCAGGTGACCGGGCCGGGCGGTGAAGTCACCGGCGGCGGGCGACGGCGGCGTCCCCGGTTCGACCGGCAGGGCCGCCGATATCCACGAGCGGTAGCCGCCGTCGAGCACCCGCACCGCCTCGTGGCCGAAGTACAGCAGCAGCCACCACGCCCGCGCCGCCGCCGTGGAGTCCGCGTCGTCGTACACGACGACCGTCGACCGCTCGCGGACGCCCGCGCGGCGCATCGCCGCCTGGAAGTCCTCCGCCGAAGGCAGCGGATGCCGCCCGCCCGGGCCCGGCGGCGCGGCCAGGACCGCGTCGAGGTCGGCGAAGACCGCGCCGGGCAGATGGCCGGCCCGGTAGGCGTCGATCCCTGGCGGCCCGCCGAGCCGCCAGCGCACGTCGAGCAGCGTCACCGCCCCGGCCGGGCCGGACGCGCCGACCGCGCCGGACGCCGACGTCAGCAGCCCAGCCAGGTCAGCCAGGGCAGCCGCGCTGATCAGTACCGGGTCGGCAGCGGCCACGCTAGCGGCCGCCGAACCCGAGCAGCGGGATGAGCTGCTCGGCCGCGGTCAGCGAACCGTGCATGCCGGTCATGGCGGACTCGCGCGGCTCGGTCGCGGAGGCGATGATGCCGTTGTTGCCGGCCGCGGCGGCGACAACGTCGCCGATCCGGGCGGCCAGCCCCGGGTTCACCGCGCCGAACCACCCCTCCTTGATCGCCTCTTCCCGCGACAGCACCCAGGCCCGGTCGCCGAGTATCTCCTGCCAGCGGGCCAGCACCTCGCCCGCCGCGCCCGGCGCGGCGTACACGTACCGGGCGCGAGCGTCGCCGGCCAGCACGTCCACGCCCTCCCGCAGCCCGTCGACCGTGTCGACGTCGACCTTGTCGTCCGGGCCGACGTCCACCATCCCGTGGTCGGCCGTCACGTACAGCGTGCTGTCCGGCGGGAGCGAGCCCGCGATGTGCTCGGCCAGCCGGTCGACGTGCGCGAGCTGGTGCGACCAGGCCTCGGAGGCGACCCCGTAGCTGTGTCCGACACCGTCGAGGTCGCCGTGATAGGCAGTCACAAGGGCGCGTTCGGACTCATTGACCGCGCACAGGGCCTCGTGGGCCAGCGCGCCGAGCGAGTCCGCCGGCCGGTAGACCGGCCCGCGGAAGGCCGCGCGCGACAGGCCCGTGGACTCGAGACCGCGCTCCGCGACGTGCACCGCCGCGATGCCGGCCGCGGTCGCGCGCTCGTAAATGGTCGGCCGGGACTGCCACGCCACCGGGTCGACGTCGTCGGGCCAGTGCAGGCCGTTCAGGATCCGCCCGGTGCCGGGAACCGCCACCCGGTAGCCGAGCATGCCATGCTCGCCCGGCGGCAGCCCGGTGCCCAGCGAGGAGAGGCTCGTCACCGTCGTGGCGGGAAATCCGCAGGTCAGCGGGTTGGAGTTGAACGCCAGCTCAGACAGGAACGGCGCCGCCGCCTGGTGCGCGCGCAGTAGTTCCCAGCCGAGGCCGTCCACGATCAGCAGGCATACCCGCCGGGCGGGCGGCAGCCGCAGCACGTTGCCAGCGGCGTCGCCGGTCATCGCGGCGAGAATGGAGGCGGATAGGTCGGAAAGGCTGCTCTCGCCGTAGGACGGCACGATCGGACTCGTTCTCGGCTCGCGCGTCATACATCCTCGTCTGCTCGTCGGTGCCAGTCGTCTCTGCTCGTCCCGCTCGTCCCGCTTGCCGAACATCGTGCCATTGACAAGGCCGCAACGCCAAAGCGGGGCGGCGCCAGCCGTGTTCTTCCAGGTAACAGACGTGCACCGATACCACGATTGACTACCGGGAGTTACGAGGCGTGCTCAGCCGCCGTGTTCGGCGGTCGCGTCGGACAGCGCGGTGGCGAACGCCAGCACCTGCGCGACGGCGTCCGCGCCGTCGGCGGCCTCGCTGACCCGCAGGGCCAGGTCGTCCGCCGTGATCGTGCCGAGGTAGCCGTGGTCGGCCTCGCATGACTCGTCGCCGCAGTGGGCGGGCTCAAGCTCCAGGTGGGACAGCACGTTCCAGCCGATCGTGAGCATGACCTCGGCCGGCATCGTCACGCCCGGCACGTAGGACGCCGGGTCCTGCACGACGCGGGTCAGCGCCACCGAGGACACCCGGGCGAACCTGACCGCCTCCGTGCTCGTCTCCGCCCGCGGATGGGAGCCTGGTTCCTCGGCCGGGTGCTCGTCGGTGTGCGAGTAGACCAGCCGGGTGGGCGTGAGCGCCAGCACGGTCATGTGCCGGCGGACCTCCATGCCGGGATCGAAGATCGCGTCATGGTGCACGAAGAATGCGGTGACAGGCTCCGTCCCCAGGGCGGAGGCGACCGCGTCGGTCACCAGCCCCGGGTAGTACCCGCTGCGCTCGATGGCGACCCGCAGGTCTTCGGTCATGACTCGCGTTTCCGTCATGACACCATCCTGCACTGTCCGGCGGCGTGGTTCACCCCCTGGCGGCCGATTGCCGCGGGTCCCCGGCGCCGGGTTCCTCGGCGAGTTCGGCGAAGTCCTCGTCGCTCGTCCGGGTGCGCAGCCGAATGCGCCGCCGCTTCCGCGGCTCCTCAAGCTCGAGCGCGGCCGCCCCCGGCGCCGGCTTCGGCTTGCGCGGCTGCCGCTCGCCCGCCGCACCGCCGCGGCCCCGGTAGATCAGCAGCCCGTTGGCCGGATCGGGCACGGAGTCGAGCGCACCGCGCACGGCGGGCAGCCGCCGGAACGCCTCCCACTGCTCGTCGGTCGCGAAGCAGGCCTCGAAGATCACCCCGTACGTGAACTCGTGCCACTCCCAGTACAGCGCGCCGTTCGTCACGGCCGCCTCGGTCAGCGCGTCCTCATAGGTGTCCCGCCACCGGCTCGCGGGGAGCTTGTCGCCGGAAAAGACCTCGATTGACCACCATTCAGCCATGTCGCCGCCCTGCCACATGGGGGTATCCGTAGTCGAGATATTACTCCTTCTCCTGGCCGTCGGAAAGCGGCATTTCACCTGGCTGGCTGTGACTGTGGTCAGCGCCTACAACTCGTTATATATACCGAACGATCCGTGGCGACTCCGCTCCTGTCAACACTTCGTTTGCAGGGTGCCGTAAACGCCGATACGTTTCCGGCATGGCAGCAGATGGACGCCGGCACGTGCTCGCGGTGGGCGGCGGCATGCTCATGCCCCGCGACGGCAGGCCCTTGCTCGTGGATTACGCGATGCGGCTGACCGGCCAGCGGCAGCCGAAGATCTGCGTGATCAACACCGCCACCGGCGACGACCCCGCCGGGTACGTCCGGTTCTACGACCGGGTGGCGGGCATGGAGGCGCGGGTGCGGCACCTGGCGCTGTTCCCGATGCCGAACGCGACCGACCCCGAGGACCTGCTGCTGTCCCAGGACATCCTGTTCGTCGGCGGCGGCAGCGTGGCCAACATGCTGGCGGTCTGGCGGGTGCACCGGATCGACGAGATCATGCGCAAGGCATGGCAGGCGGGCATCGTGCTCGCCGGCAGCAGCGCAGGCGGGATCTGCTGGTTCGAGGGGGGCACGACGGACTCGTTCGGGCGTGACCTGCGGCCGTTCACCGACGGGCTGGCGATGCTGCCCGGGAGCTTCTGCCCGCACTACAGCTCCGAGCCCGGCCGCCGGCCGCTGTATCACCGGCTGATCGG
>DASZKN010000286.1:0-10720 GCA_035552855.1 Trebonia sp.
GACGGCTTAATGCCTTGAAAGCGAGGAGATGGCGATCCTGACGTGCCCAGACTGCGGCGTCAAGGTGCAGCCGGAGGATCTGATCTGCTTCCGGTGCGGCGCCAACCTGCCGCACACACCGTACGCCGACGACGATATCCCGTCGCCGACGGTTTCCCAGCAGTACCTCCGGCCGGGCGAGAACAGAGCGGTCTGCCCGAACTGCGGGGCGCTCGTCCAAGACCCCGCCGACGTGGTCTGCACCCAGTGCCGTGCGCCGCTGCCTGGCGGCCGGCGGCGCATCTCGCCCGTGGTCCTGCGGATCGCGTTCCCCACGGGGAACGTGGACGTGCCCGCCGGCACTTCGGTCATTCTCGGGCGTGACCCGGCCCAGTCACTGGTCGCCGCGGCGTTCGCCCAGTACGACAACGTGTCCAGGCGGCACGCGACGGTCATGGTCGACGACTCCGGCCGGGCCGCCATCCGCGACGAGGGCTCGACGAACGGTACGTTCGTCAATGGCGACCGGGTGCTGCCCGGCGCCGAGGTGAGACTGGTCGACGGGGACCGCATCCGGCTCGCAGCCGATGTCACCGGCGACGTCTCTCTCCCACGGGCAGAGCCTGACCCGGCTAGCCTCAGCCGCAATGGTTACGTCTGACGGTTCGGCCCAGCCCGCCCTTCCTCGTCTCGTCTTAGCATTCTGGAGCGGACTAGCCATGTCGTCACTGTCTGATCACGCGGGCGGACCGCCGGTGCCACCCGAGCCCGCCGGGGCGCCGGATACCCACACTGGCAATCCGGGCTCGCGCGACCAGTTGCCCGCGCGCCGCGCGCGGGCGGCATTGCCGACGGCTGTCCCCGCTTCCGAGACACCGGAACCCGCGACCGCCGAGGAGACCGCGGCCGCGACCGCCGGCAACCTGCCCGCGCTCCGGCCGCGCGGAACGCTCGACCAGCGGTCACCGCTTCCGCGGCGGCCGGTGCCCGCCGCCCGGATCGACGACGGTTACTCCTACGGGCCGGGAGCCACGCCGTGGAACGCTGGCTCCGGCAGCGCGGGCGGTGGCGCCTACAAGGGCCCGTCGGCGCTGGCCCCTGGTTCCGGCGAGTCCGGCGACCACGAGCCCAGCTCCTGGTTCAGCACGGCCCGCAGGCCTGCGGGCCAGGAATACGCGCAGGAGCAGCCAGTCCCCCGGCGCGACGCGCGTGCCCCGGGCTATGACGCCGCCCCCGGTTACAACGATGCACCTGGTAACGGCGGTGCGGCCGGTTACGGCGCTGGCCCCGGCTATGCCGGTGCGGCCGGTTACGGCGGTGCGGCCGGCTACGGCGGTGCGGCCGGCTACGGGCCGGGATACAACGGCGCCCCAGGGCACGGCGGCGGCCAGGGATACGAGGCCGCGCCGGGCTTCGCCGCTCCGGCCGCCCCCGGCCAGCACTATCAATGGCAGAGCCAGCAGGCCTACCAGGGATTCGGCGATCCGGACCACGGTCAGGGAACCGGGGTCCCGCCGAGCGCCTACGCCCCGCCCAACCAGCAGCAGCCCCCGAACCACCAGGTGGCGGCCTTCCCCACGTCGCCACCGCCGCCGCTAGCACCGCCGACTCCGATGGCGCCACCCGCGGCCGCCATGCCGCCGGCATCAGCCGGGGTGCCGGCGCCCGTACCCCCGGCACCTGTCGCGCCGCCAGTACCCGCTGTCTACCGCGAACCACCGTCTCCGCCGGTTAACGGCTCGCCATTCCCGATGTCCGGCGCACCGCAGCCGCCGCCCTTCGGCGGCCCGCAGTCGTCGGCACGCCCGCCGTCGGTCTCCGCCCCGCCAGCCTCTCCTGCACAGGCACCGGCTCCGCCGCTGTCGCCGCCGCCTCCGCTACTCCCGCCGTTCGGGCAGGCTGGACCCGTGCCGCGGCCTCCGCTACCCCCGCCGTTCGGCAGCCAGCGGCCGGCCGCCCCGGGCGGCCCGGGCACCCCGGGCGGTCCGGGTACCCCCCGGCCGGCGCCCGCCGCCGCGGAGACCTCACTGGACATCGCGGGGGCGAGCGCCGCGTTCAAGGCGCCGGAGACGCATCGCTCTCCCGGCGGGGCGGTCGCGGAGACCTCGCTTGACCTGCCGACCGTGCACAACGCGTTCGGCGCGCCCGGCCCGGCGGGCTCGTTCATCCCGCCGGGCGCGTCCCCCGAGGGGCAGCAGGACTTCTTCGGCACCGTTTTCAGTGATCCGCAGCCGACCGCGCCGGTCACCGGCGGTCCCGGCGCTGCGCAGGAGGGTCAGCACCGCCCGTCCAGCGGCAAGACCCGCCTGCTCATCGGGGGCGCGGTAGTCCTGATCGCGGCGACCGTGGCGGGGGTGATCGTGGTGCCCAAGATGCTCGGGCCGAACGACCCCGGCTGCCAGGCGTACTCAAGCACCGGGCTCACCGCCTACAACGAGACGATCACCGACCTGAACGCCCAGGTTCCCCAGGGCAAGCTCACCGCCGACATGTCGACGGCCATCACGGCTTTGAAGAGCGATGCCAGCCAGGCGCAGAGCGCCAAGGCGAAGACCGCGCTCGACGGACTGGTCACCGAGTTGACGACGGTACAGCGAGATGTGAAGAAGGGTTCCGTGCCGCGGTCGACGGTGCGGTCCCTGAACAACGCGGCCAACGCGGCCGACAACGCCTGCTAGCCGCGCTGGGCTCCTGGTGCGATCGCGGCCGATGTGACGGAGAGTACGAAGACTCCAGACAATGGGTTAGTTTCACGTGTACATAACCCTCGAAAGTAACCCAATAAATAAAGTCTTCGCCATGCTGGGGCAGACGGGACTGGTGGGGCGCGGCCCGCCCGCGGCGCCCAGCCGACCGCGGCCTCTTCCAGTCGGTCACCGGAATGGCGCCCGGCGCGGCCGTCGCCGCCTCCATTCCGGCGGGCGCCGCCTACGCCGGCGGCAGCCTCCCGCTCGCCGTCGTGTTCGCGCTCGTCGCGTGCCTGCTGTCCGCGTCCTCGATCGGGCTGCTCGCCTCCGAGATGCCCGCCGCCGGCTCGCTCGCCACCTACGCCGCCCGCGGCCTCCATCCCATCGCGGGCTTCCTCACCGCCTGGGGCTACGTGCTCGTCTCCGTCCTCATCCCGCCGCTCGTGCTGCTCCAGCTCGGCTTCACCACGGCGTCCACGATCAACGGGGACTTCGCCGGCTACCCGGCCAGCCTGTGGTGGCCCTGGTCGATCGCCGGCGCGGTCATCGTGCTGGCCGCCGGGTACTACGGCATCCGGACCTCCGCCCGGCTCGGCACGGTCCTTGGCCTGTTCGAGATCGCGGTCTTCGTCGTCCTCGCCGCGACTCTCATCGTGCACGCCGGCGGGCACGTCGCGATCAGCGTGTTCAGTACCAAGTACACGCCGGCCAGCCACAAGGGCATCACGGGCGTGATCGCGGGCTCGGTGTACACGGTGCTGGCGTTCGGCGGCTTCGAGGGCGCGGCGCCGCTGGCCGAGGAGTCGCGCGACCCGCGGCGCACGGTCCAGAAGGCCGTCCTCCTGTCCACGCTCGGCATCGGCCTCCTGTACGTCTTCACGACCTACGCGGCCGACGTGGCCTTCGGCCCCAGGGGGTTCGCCGGGTTCACCAGCTCGGGCGCCGCGTCGTGGGAGGGCATGGCGCGGAACCTGTACGGATTGTTCTGGTTCTTCGTGTTCCTCGCGATCGTCAACTCCACGATCGGCAACGCGAACGCCGGCGTGAACATCGCCAGCCGCGTGGCCTACGCGATGGGCCGCATCGGCGCGTTCCCGAAGCAGCTCGCGACCGTTCACCCCCGGCACCGCTCCCCGGTCCTGGCGATCGCGCTCTCGTTCCTCCTCACGGTGGCGGTCACGCTCGGGCTCGGGCTCGCCTACAACCCGGTGAACGCGTTCGCGATGACCGGCACCGGCATCGTGATCGTGCTCGTCGCCATCTACATCCTCATGAACGTCGCGTGCATCGGCTATTTCGCGAAAAAAGCGAGAAGCGCGGGGAGACACCCCGGCGCGTTCAGGGCAATGATTGTGCCGTTGCTCGGGATCGCCGCCTTCGTGCCTGCCTGGCTGACCAGCGCGGGCATCAAGGTGTTCTCGTTCGTCGTGCCGCTGTCGCCCCCGGCGTCGTACATGGGGCCGGGCGTGGCCGGGTTCATGCTGATCGGCGTGATATACCTCGGCTACCTTTACGCCAGGCACCCGCGGCGGGTCGCCGAGGTCGGCCTCGTCCACCTCGACGAGCCCGGCGAACCCGGCGGCGGGACACCGATCACCACCGATGTGGAGGAGGCCACGCAGTGAGCGACCTGGAAGTGATCACGTACCGGCCGGACCCGGGCGAGTACGCGTGGACGTTCGGCGGGGCGGCGCCGGTGGCGACGATCAAGACGCCGGTCGCGCTCGATCTCTACACCGAGGACTGCTTCGCGGGCCGCGTCCGCTCCCCCGAAGACCTCGTGTCCAAGCTCAACATCACCGGCCTCAACCCGCAGACCGGCCCCTTCTACATCGAGGGGGCCGAGCCGGGCGACACGGTCGCCGTGCACTTCGTCAGCATCGAGCCCGCGAAGGACTACGGCGCCTCCACCACCGTCCCGCTGTTCGGCGCGCTGACCGGCACCGGCCTGACCGCGCTGCTCAACGAGCCGCTCGAAGAGCTGGTGTGGATCTGGCAGCTCGACCGGGCCGCGCGCACGTGCCGGTTCGCCGCGCGCAAGAGCGACTTCGCCGCCGACCTGCCGATGGACCCGATGCACGGCACGGTCGGCGTCGCGCCCGCGGGCGGGGAGGTGCGCAGCGCGCTGGTGCCCGACGCGTTCGGCGGCAACATGGACACGCCCGAGATGCGCGCCGGCACCACCTGCTACCTCGGTGTCAACGTCGAGGGCGCGCTGCTGAGCCTCGGCGACGGCCACGCCCGCCAGGGCGAGGGCGAGACCTGCGGCGTCGCCGTCGAAACCGCGATGCACACGACGATCATCGTCGACCTGATCAAGCGGGTGCCTACCCCATGGCCGCGGCTGGAGACCGACGCGTACCTGATGTCGGCGGGGTCCGCCCGGCCGCTGGAGGACGCGTTCCGCATCGCCCAGCACGACATGGTGAGCTGGGTGGCGGAGCTGTGCGGGATCGACAAGCTCGACGCCTACCAGTTCGTGACCCAGGCGGTGGAGTCCCCGCTCGCCAACGTGTGTGACACCAATTACACGTCGGTCGCCAAGATGCCGAAGAGGTACCTGCCCGCTGTCGCTTTTGACGGCATTCACGGGCATCTGCGGGAGCTCGCCAGCGGCTTGTAGTCTGCCGGGACGGTATCCGGATGGCCGTCAGACCTCATACTGTGGAGGTTGCGGAAGCCTGAGACGACCCGGATGGACGCATGGAATCTGACCCCGCCGTACTCGAAAGCCTGCGCAACGCGGTCAACGCGATGCCAGACGATGTGCCGCTGCGCATGCACCTCGCGACGCTGCTGCTCGCCGCCGGGCAGCGGGATGAGGCGGTCCGGCACCTCGGGGCCGTCCTCCAGCGCGACCCCGGGAACGCCGAGGCGCTCGCCCTGCTGACCCAGAATCAATCCCAGTCCCCCGAACGCACCGTGGTGACTCCCCCGCCGTCCGCGTCCCGCGAACCAGCGCCGTCGCGGGAAGGCGAGACGGACGGGGCTGACCTCGGTGAGGCTCCGGGCGGAGATGCCCCGGCCCAGGGCGACGGCGCCGGCGACCCGGCAGACTACGACTGGACGCAGGCCGAGAGCGAACTGCGCGGCGTGCTGCCCGAGATGTTCATCGGCGACGAGGCGGGATCCTCCTCGGCCGGCATCGACGAGGCGCGCGCCTACGACGCCGAGCACGCCGGGCTCACGCTCGCCGACGTCGCCGGCATGACCGAGGTGAAGCAGCGGCTCGAGGCCGCGTTCCTCGCGCCGATGCGCAATCCGGAGCTGCGCAAGCTGTACGGAAAGTCGCTGCGCGGCGGCCTGCTGCTGTACGGCCCGCCCGGCTGCGGCAAGACGTTCGTCGCCCGCGCGGTGGCGGGCGAGCTGGGCGCCCGGTTCATCAGCGTGTCGTTCGCCGACCTGATCGACATGTTCGTCGGCCGCTCCGAGCGGAACATCCACGAGCTCTTCGAGGTCGCCCGCCGCAACGCTCCGTGCGTGGTGTTCCTCGACGAGGTCGACGCGATCGGGCAGAAGCGCTCGCAGCTGCGGAACACGCCGATGCGCAGCGCCGTGAACCAGCTGCTGCTCGAGCTTGACGACGTGGCGAACGACAACACGGGCGTGTTCCTGCTCGCGGCGACCAACCACCCGTGGGACGTCGACTCCGCGCTGCGGCGCCCCGGCCGGTTCGACCGGACGCTGCTCGTGCTGCCGCCGGACGGCCCGGCGCGCGAGGGCGTGTTCCGGTATCACCTGCGGGAGCGCCCGGTCGCCGGAATCGACCTGCCGAAGCTGTCGCGGCTCACCGACGGGTATTCGGGGGCCGACATCGCGCACATCTGCGAAACCGCCGCCGAGCGGGCGCTGCTCGACTCCGTGCGGCGGGGCGAGCCACGGCTCATCGGCCAGGCCGACCTGGAGGCGGCCGCGAGCGAGGTGAAGCCGTCGCTCGGCACGTGGTTCGACACCGCCCGGAATGTCGCGCTGTTCGCGAACGAGGGCGGGGCATACGATGATCTAGTGGCATACCTTCGCAAGCGCCGTCTCATCTGACAGAACTCAGCGTTGACAGAGCTACGGCAGGAGCTGGCGCGGGCCGCCACGATGCTTGACCTCGGGCGCTATGACGAGGCATCCACGCTGCTGGCTCGCGTCGTGTCCGCCGAACCGGGCAGCAGCCGGGCCTGGTGCTTGTTCGCCCGCGCCCACCTCGGCGCGGATCGCTACCAGGCCGCCGTCGAGGCCGCCAACCGGGCCGCCGCGATTGACCCGGGCGAGGAGTGGCCGCACCGGCTGGCCAGCAACGCGCTGATGCACCTGGGCAACCACGCCGAGGCCTTGCGGGCAGCGACCGAATCGCGTCGCCTCGCCCCGTCCTACTGGCAGACCCACGTGTGCGTGGCTCAGGCGGCCCTGGCCGCCGCCCAGCACGCGGTGGCGGCGTCGGCCGCGGCCGAGGCCAGGAAGCTGGCGCCGAACGAGCCCGACGTGCACTTCCTGTCCGGCAAGGTCGCGCTGGCGCGCGGCGACCTGGAGACCGCGCGGGCGCACCAGGAGCGGGCGCTCGCCCTCGACCCGGCCCACAGCGGGGCGATGAACGAACTGGGCCGCATCCGCTTGCGGCGGCACGACACGGCCGGCGCGATCAGGCACTTCATCAACGCGGCGCGCACCACGCCGAGCGAGCACATCTACAGCCGGAACATCGACGTGGTCATCCTGCGGACGGTGTCGCGAATGATCTACTTCTTCGTGCTGATCGCCCTGGTGCTGCTGTGGGTGCCGGCGGTGACGCACGTCAGCCGGCTGCCGTTCACGATCGGGTTCGCGCTGCTCATACTGGGGATGGCGGCGAGCTTCCTGACCGTGATGCTCCGGCTGCCCCGCGAGGCGCGCCGCCTGGTCCGCCGGACGCTGCGCACCCGTCGAGTGTTCACGGCGCTGACGGTGGCGGTCGGCGGCGTGGCGATCGCGTTCGCCTCGGTGGCGTTCGTCCCCGAGGCCGAGCTCCCGCAGACGCTGCCGGTCGCGATCATCATCACGCTGGCGGCCCGCATCGCGGCGAGCGCCCGCCTGCGCTCCCCCGCCCGCCACTAGCGCCTTGCCGGCCCGCCGCGGCCGTCTCCCCACTTGGCGCTGGGTGACATCATGGGGACATGACCTGGACAGCACCTGCCGTCACGCGCGCCGACGGCCCGTTGACCGGCCCCGAACGCCCGATGCTGCAGGCGTTTCTCGACTGGCATCGTGCCACGCTGCTGCAGAAGTGCCAGGGGCTGACCGGCGAGCAACTCGCCGAGCGCGCCGTGCCGCCGTCCGAACTGTCGCTGCTCGGGCTCATCCGGCATCTCACCCGCGCCGAACGCGCCTGGTTCCGGCAGCGCTTCGCCGACGAGCCGGTCGAGGACGCCTACGGATCCGCCGAGGCGTTCCAGGCTACCGACCCGGCCCGCGCGGCGGCGGATTACGCCCGCTACACCGAAGAGATCAAGCACTGCGACGCCGCCGTGGCGAACTCGCCGCTGGACGCGACGTTCGCCCACGGCGGCGAGACGATGTCGCTGCGCCTCATCTACCTGCACATGATCGAGGAGTACGCCCGCCACCTCGGCCACGCGGACCTGCTCCGCGAGCGCGTCGACGGCACGACGGGCGAGTAGCCACCCACCCATATCCGCGCTTGCGTCCCCTCATCTGCATGATCACGGGTCGCTGGTGGCGGGGGTCAGGTCGGGGAGCCGGCGGCGGCGCCGGTCGGCTTAGTCTCGTCCCAGCGGGCGAGCGTGCGCTCCCAGTCCAGCGGGATCGTCACCGCGCCGCCGCCGGACAGTTCCGCGTCCCAGTCCTCTGCGGGCACCCGCCACAGGACCTCGAACTCGATACCGCTCGGGTCCTTCGCGTACAGCGACTTGGACACCCGGTGATCGCTCTCCCCCGCCAGCGCCCCCGCGCCGGCGAGCTTTCCCCTGATCTCCGCCAGTTCGGCCAGCGTGCCGACTTCCCACGCCAGGTGATAAAGCCCGACCGCGGGGCGGCCGGCCGCGGCGCCGGTCCCGATGTCGAACAGGCCGAGGTCATGGTCGTTCGTCGAGCCCGGCGAGCGCAGGAACGCCGCTCGCCCGGGCACCTCCGTCCGCACCTCGAAACCTAGCGTGCTCGTGTAGAAGTCAACCTCGCGCTGCAGTCCGTTCACGTACAGCACGGCGTGGTTCAGGCGCCGGACGGGCATGGGCGTCTCCTCGGCTGGGAGCAAGTCTGCTGACAATGGTAATTGAAGCTTCGACTACTTTATTCCGGTGCCGGCAGGCGGAGGGTGCTGGCGGCGGGGAGTCAGCAGGGCGCGTCCTGGATAACGGGTTTGCTACGAAGAGGCCCGCTGCCCGCGCGGCTTGACGTGGACTTGCAGACCGCCGATATGGCGGGTGCCGCTAGCTGGGTTAAGGAGTAGAGCGGACCGGCACCCGAAGCGTGCGCATCGAGGGCGGTGTTCCGCTGGCGGTGTTCCGCTCGTTCGTCGGGATCACCTGTATCACCCGGGTGGCCGAGGGGCGCTGACGCTTCTCCTCGTTTCCGGGTGCTTATTGACGTGTGTCCTGGCCGGGCGTCTACCGGCCGAGCTGACGGCGGCGCCGGATCTCGCGGGCCCGGCGACGCTGCGACGGGTCGAGCATCAGGTAGGCGCCGGTCGGGATCGCGAACGCGAGCACGATGACCGCGATGGCCGCCCATGCGTTCACGCTGAACAGGATCAGCCCGACGATGACCCCGATCGCAATGTAGAGCCACTTCTTGTTTGATGCCATGATGACTCCATCCGTCCGGGTTGTTTGCCCGGCCACCTTCAGCTTATCTCCGCGGAGCAACGCCGTGCCGATCTCGATGCCAGTCGACGCAGCGGCTAACGAACTCCTGGCACGTGATGCCCCGGTACTCCTGATCGCGATGCTACTCGATTAACACGTGCCGTTGAAACACCGCGCCACGCGGACCACGGAGTAGGGTTTGCCCAAGAACGCCCGTCAACGCGCGCGAGGACGCTGAACGCCATGACCGCCCGGCAGCAGCTGGCCCGCCTGCTCTCGCTCGCTTTGCTGATTCTGCTGGCGATCGCCGGGCTGCGCGGTGTGGTCACGGCCCCGCGCTGGACCGGCCCGCTCAAGTCCGACGGTCTTGTGATCGGCCTGGTCCTCGAGGTCATCCTCGGCGTGCTGCTCGTGGTCACGCTGCGCCGGGACCACGTCAGCAAGAACGCGTACATGGCGGCGCCTGTCACCGACGACGCCGGTGTCGCCGTGCCCGCGGCGCTCCGGTTCGTGCTCAAGTGGGTGCTCGGCGGGGGCATGATCGCCGTCGCCGTGGCGATCATCGCGAGCCTGCACTACCACCCGGCCGGCAAGCCGCGAGCGCCGGGAACCTTGCCCCACGGGGCGCCTAGCATCAAGCCGCCCCGCCCGATCGGTGTCACCCACGGCGGACATTTCCCGCTCGCCGCGATCCTGTACACGCTGCTGGTCCTCGCGCTCGTGGCCGCGATCGTGCTTGCCGTCTGGTGGTCGTCGCGGCTGCGCCGCGCGGGGGTGCCCGTCCCGATGCCCGACTATCTCGCCGAGGACTCCGAAGGACTGCGTGACGCCGTCGAGTCCGGCCGGGCCGCCCTCGCCGAGCTGGACGATGCCCGGGCGGCGATCATCGCCTGTTACGTGGCCATGGAAAGCAGCCTCGCCGCCAGGGGTACGGCGCGGGGCGCGGCCGGCACCCCCGACGAGCTGCTGGCCCGGGTGGTGAGCACCGGCATCGTCCGCGGTCTCGCGGCCGGCGCGGCGGAGGAGCTGACAACGCTGTTCTACGAAGCCCGCTTCTCCAGCCACCCGCTCGGTCAGGAAGATCGCGACGCCGCCCAGCGGGCACTCGACTACATGGCGGCCGAGCTCGCCGCCAGCGCGCAGGCCACGCCGCCGCCCGCGGCCGAGTCGGAGACGCCCGCATGACCGCCCCGCCGGCCGGCGGGCGCGACAGCCCCTGGCGTGGCGCGGGCCCGGAACTGGTCATCGCGGCGATCGCCGTCGCCG
>DASZKN010000287.1:0-18480 GCA_035552855.1 Trebonia sp.
GCCTGCTGCGCGTGGCCGGTCTTGAGGTTCAGGAACGTCAGCTCACCGAGCGGGCGCATGCCGAGCTGGTAGGCACGCTGCTCGATCACCTGCGCCGACTGGGCCGCGGCGACCTCTGCCTGCAGTTGCTGCCGCTGCCGCGCGAGCGCGCTGTCGGAGGTCTGCAGCTTGCTGATCTCGAACGACCCCTCGGCGAGGGTGGTGCTGATCACCAGCGCCGACACCAGCGCCCCGCTCAGCAGCCCGCAGAGCAGGATGAAGAACGGCATCCGGTTGGACGTTCCCGGCGCGACACGGCTCGCGGTCCGGCGTGCGGCGGCGGGCGCCGTCCGCGGCGCGGGCGCCGGGACCGGGCACGCCGGACCCGGGCCGGTCCGCGGCGGGGCCTGCGGTGCCCGGAGCACGGCGTCGGTCACGGCCGGGGGCCGGGCCGCTCTCGGCCGCGGCGCCGTGCGCGGACGCTGCGGAGGCGGCTCCACCGGGCGGGTGAGGGTCGCGCGTGCCGAATCTTCGCTCATGCTGCCTCCCGGATACGTTCGGCTGCCCGCAGCCGGGCGGACGCCGCCCGCGGATTGCCTGTCACTTCTTCGCTGCCCGGACGCTCGGCGCCCCGGGTGAGCAGGCGGAACTCCGGCCCGGCAGGGCCGGTTCCCGCCAGTACGTCGTCAGCCCGCACCGGCACCCCGGGCGGCGTCGGATCGGTGGTGCGCGCGACGAGCGCACGCTTGACCAGCCGGTCCTCAAGTGAGTGATAGGCGAGCGCGGCGAGCCGGCCGCCCGGCGAGAGCAAGCCGAGCGCGGCGGGCAGCGCGCGCCGCAGCGTGCCCAGTTCGTCGTTCACCTCGATGCGCAGCGCCTGGAAGGTGCGCTTGGCGGGGTTGCCGCCCGTGCGCCGCGCGGGCGCGGGGATGGCGTCCTTGACGATCGCGCTCAGGCGCAAGGTCGTCGTGATGGGCGACCGCGTCCGCTCCCTGGCGATCGCCGCGGCGATCCGCCGCGCAAAGCGCTCTTCCCCGTATTCGGAGAGCACCCGGGCCAGTTCGGCCACCGGGTAGGAGTTGACGATCTGCTCGGCGGTCAGGTCCGCCGACTGGTCCATCCGCATGTCGAGCGGGGCGTCGTGGGAGTAAGAAAAGCCGCGGGAGACGTCGTCAAGCTGGGGGGACGACACCCCGAGATCGAAGAGCACCGCCTGGATCCGGCGGTATCCGACGTCCGCGACAACCCGCGCGATCTCGTCGTAGAACGCGTGCGCGAGCGTCACGCGGCCCGGGTATTCGGCGGCCAGGGCGCTCCCGTGCTCGATCGCGGCCGCGTCGGCGTCGATTCCGATCAGCGTCATCCCGGGACAGGCCTCGAGCAGGGCCCGCGCGTGTCCCGCGCGGCCGAACGTGGCGTCTACGCAGACCGGCGGCCGGCCGTCAGGTGCTGGGTCGCGGAGCGCGGGCAATAGCAGAGCGGTCACCCGGCCGGCCATCACCGGCAGGTGCCCGTAGGCGTGATCGCCCATTCTGACCCCTCCGCTCACCGCGCTGCTTATCGCGGGCCGGCTGTCTGCCGCGACCCGCCGCGGGCGCCGGCCGGGTCTCCCTCCGCGCCGCACACGGCCTGCCGCCTGGCACCGGGGAAGTGGCACCAGCCGGGCAGCCCAGGCGCGGTGGAGACTCGCCGGACAGCCATGACCACCGGGACGCAGCCCCGTGGCCGCTCACAAGATCCCTGGCAGCACCTCCTCGGCGGCCCCGGAGAACGAGTCCTCCTGTGCGGCCAGGTAGGCCTCCCATGCTTGGGCGTCCCAGATCTCAAGTCGTGTGTTGGCGCCGATTACCACGCAGTCGCGCTGCAGCCCGGCGTAGCCGCGCAGCGCGGGCGGGACCGTGATCCTGCCCTGCTTGTCCGGAATCTCGTCAGAAGCACTGGCGAAGAAGACGCGGCTGTAGTCGCGGACCGCCTTGGCCGTCACCGGCGCGGTGCGCAGCGCCTCGGTGATCCGGGTGAATTCGTCGTTCGGAAAGACGTAGAGGCAGCGCTCCTGGCCCTTCGTGATCACGACTCCCCCTGACAGCTCATCGCGGTACTTAGCCGGCAAGAAGAGCCGCCCCTTCTCATCCAGCTTGGGCGCGTGAGTACCGAGAAACACCCGGTTCTCACCTCCCCACCCCCCGGTAGGCAGGAGCGGGAGATTCATCTCGCTCCACCGCGCCCCACTCTACCCCACATCTCACCACCGTCAACAGCCCAAAGCCCCCACTTCTCGCGTTTCATCTTCCAAAAGGCCAGGTCAGGCAGGTGGGGGGAAGTGGAGGACGCGGCAGGCACAGGTGGGGAAGCGGGACGCGGCCGGCGGAGGCGGGGGACGCGGCCGGCGGAGGCGGGGGACGCGGTCGTCCGGTGGGCCGGCGGTGCGGGCGGCGGGGAGTCAGCGGGGCGCGTTAGGGATAAAAGAAGTTCGGAGGGAAGCAGCGGAGTCAGGCTGGCTGCGTAGCAGGCACGCGGACGGACGACGTACTGTCTTTAGACGGCGTAATGTCGCGCGGCGGGAGTCACCCCCCTAGGCCTACCGAGGAGGGCCTTTGGTAGTGGACACGGGGCGCGATCGCGGGCGGGAGCTTGGTGGTCTCGTCGCGATGGCGCAGCGGATCGGCACGGCGGTCGAGTCCGTGATCGACGGGAAGGCCGAGGCGGTACGGCTGGCGCTCACCGTGCTGCTCGCGGAGGGGCACCTGCTCATCGAGGACGTCCCCGGCGTGGGGAAGACGATGCTGGCCAAGGCGCTGGCGAGGTCGATCGATTGTTCTGTGCGGCGCGTGCAGTTCACCCCCGACCTGCTCCCGAGCGACATCACGGGGGTCAGCGCCTACAACCAGGAGAGCCGCGACTTCGAGTTCAAGCCGGGTCCGGTCTTCGCGAACATCGTCGTCGGGGACGAGATCAACCGGGCTTCCCCCAAGACGCAGTCCGCGATGCTCGAGTGCATGGAAGAGCGGCACGTCACCGTCGACGGCACCACGTACCGGCTCGAATCGCCGTTCATGGTGATCGCCACCCAGAACCCCATCGAGATGGAGGGGACCTACCCGCTGCCCGAGGCACAGCGCGACCGGTTCACCGCCCGGATTTCGATCGGCTACCCGACCGCGGCGGCCGAGCTCGAGATGCTGGACACGCACGGATCGTCGTCGCCGCTCGATCAGCTCAGGCCGGTGGCCACCGCCCTCGACGTGCGCGACCTGATCTTCGCGGTACGCGCCGTGCTGGTCTCCTCGCAGGTCAAGGAGTACATCATCGCGCTCGCGGCGGCGACGCGGGCGGCACCCGAACTGCGGCTGGGCGCATCGCCGCGCGCCGCGCTCCAGTTGCTGCGGGCGAGCCGCGCCCGGGCCGCGCTGGACGGCCGCGACTACGTGATCCCCGACGACATCCAGGCGCTGGCAGTGCCGGTGCTCGCGCACCGGCTGCTGCCGACCGCCGAGGCGATGGTCGAGCGCAAGCTTCCCGAGCAGGTCGTGACCAGGCTCGTCGCCGAGATCCCGCTGCCGCGGGCATTAACGTGACCGGGCGGGAGTGGGTGCGATGCGGGCGCTGCTGCAAGCGCTGACCACGCGGGGCCGGTCGTTCGTGGCCGCCGGCGTCATCGCCGCGGCCTGCGGGCTGCTGATCCCGGAGCCCGACCTGCTGCGCATCGGCCTGCTGCTGGCCATCCTGCCCGTCCTGTCCGCGTTCACCGCCGGCCGCGCGCGCTACCGGCTCTCCTGCACCCGGACCGCGGACCCGGTCCGCGTGCAGGCCGGGCAGCCGGCCTCGCTGACCGTGAAACTGTCGAACGTGTCCCGGCTGCGCACCGGGCTGCTGCTGGCCGAGGACACGCTGCCGTATGTGTTCGGGGGCAAGCCGCGGTTCGTGCTCGACGGCGTGCGGGCCGGGACCAGCCGGTCGCTGCGGTATGAGGTGCGCTCGGACGCGCGCGGCAAGTACACGGTGGGGCCGCTGCGGGTGCGGGTGGCGGACTCGTTCGGGCTGGTGGCGATCACCAGGGCCTTCACGTCGGTGAACACGCTGACCGTCACGCCGCGGATCATCCCGCTCGCCCGGCCGCCGCTCGGCGGCAGCTGGCTCGGCGACAGCGACCAGAGCAGGCGGAACATCGCGGCCAGCGGCGAGGACGACGTCGCGCCGCGCGCGTACCAGACCGGGGACGGCCTGCACCGCGTGCACTGGCGGTCGACCGCGCGCTACGGCGAGCTCATGGTGCGCCGCGAGGAACAGCACCTGCGCAACACCGCGTCGCTGCTGCTGGACACGCGGCGGGGCGCGTACTGGACGACCTCGGCGTTCGAGCTCGCGGTGACCGCGGCGGCCTCGATCGGCGTCCACCTGGCCGGCGAGGCGGTCGACGCCCGGCTCGTGACGGACTCCGGGGAGGTGCCGCGGCAGGGCACGTTCCGCGACACGCTGCTCGACACGCTCGCGGTCATCAAGCCGTCCCGCGCGACGGGGCTCGGCGCCGGGATCGAGGCGCTGGCGGCGACGGGCGGGCAGCTCGTGGCGGTCGTCGGTCACCTCACGCCGGAGGACGCCAGGCAGCTGGCGGCGGCGCTGCGGGGGAACAGCCAGGCGTTCGCGATCGTGCTCGCGGACCCGGGCACGGGCGGCGCGGATGCCGGTGGTAGCGCGGGCGGCGCGGGCGCGGAGATTCTGGCCGGCGCCGGCTGGCGCGTGGCCACGGTGCGGGACGGCGTCTCGCTCGCCGCGGCGTGGCGGGAGCTGCATCAGCCGGGGACGGCGGTCGCCGCTGGGTCGGCGGTGGCGGGCGATGGAAAGTTACCGGCGCACGGCCGCGGCCGCGATAGCGATCACCCTCACCTCGGTGGCGCTGTACCCCGTCTTCAGCGGCGGCGTCTGGTTCTGGGCGGGCGCGGGCGCGACGGTGATCGTGGCGATCGCCGGGACGCTCACCCGGCTCCGGCGGCTGCCGCTGGCGGCCTGCGTGGCCGGCGGCCTGGCCGGCCTGCTGCTCTACCTGAACCTGGCCTTCGAGGCCGGCTCGTCGCTGGTGTGGTTCATCCCCACCCCGACGTCGCTGAGCCGCTTGTGGGACCTCGCCGCGGCGGGCATCGGCGACTCGGCGAAGTACGCGCCGCCCGTGCCCGAGCTGAGCGGGATGGTGCTGCTCGCCGCCGCCGGAATCGGGCTGACCGCGCTGCTCACCGACCTGATCGCGGTGCGGCTGGGCAGCGCGGCGTTCGCCGGCCTGCCGCTGCTCCTGCTGTTCACCGAGCCGTTCACGCTCAGCGTCAAGCGCGGCTGGGCCGGCACCACGGCCGTGTTCTGCCTGGCCGCCGCCGGGTACCTGGTGCTGCTCGGCGTCGAGGGCAAAGAGCGCATCAAGCAATGGGAGCAGCCCAGGCCCGGCCCGGCGGCGGTCCCCGACACCCGCGCGCTGACCGCGGCGGGCCGGCGCGTCGGCGTCGCCTCGGTGCTGGTCGCGCTGTTCATCCCCATGCTCGTCCCCGGGCTGCATGTCACCCGGCTGTTCGGCGGCGGGTCGGCGGGAATCGGCGGCAGCGGGGCCGGCATCGGCTTCCCCAGCCCGCAGACGCAGCTCAGCAAGGAGCTGCGCGAGACCCGCGCCACGCCGGTCCTCCAGTACACCACCACGGACGCGGCGCCTGGTTACCTCCAGGTCTACGTGCTCGACGACCTGACGAAAGCCGGATGGCAGCTCGGGCCGCATGAGTCGCTCGTGCCGATGGGCCCGGGGCTGCCGACCGCCCCCGGCCTGTCCGCCACCGCCCCGAAGCAGTACGAGACCACGCGCGTCACGATCGCCGGGGGCGTCGCCCAGGACGACCTGCTGGCGCTGCCCGCCCCCTACCCGGCGGTCGACGTCCGCAGCCAGCAGGGCACCCTGCAGGCCGACCCCAGCACGCTCATGGTCCTCGACAACGGCGCCCGGCTGGCCGGGCTGCGGTACACGGTGACCAGCTGGGACATCGACCCGCCGCAGAGCGCGCTGGCGGACGCGCCGGCGCCGCCCGCGGACGTCAGAGATCACGACCTCGCCGTCCCCTCGTCGTACGACGGCCTGCGCGGCCTCGCCCAGAGCGTCACCGCGGGCGCCGCGACACCGTACGGCAAGGCGGTGGCGCTGCAGAACTGGCTCGCGGGCGGCAACTTCCTGTACACGCTGAACGCGCCCACGGTCACGAACGCCGCCCAGCTGGCCAGCTTCCTCAACAGCACGCACAGCGGGTACTGCCAGCAGTTCTCCTTCGCGATGGCGGTCCTCGCCCGGCTGGCCGGCATCCCCTCCCGTCTCGCCTACGGCTTCACGCAGGGGACGGAGAAGGACGGTACCTGGCATGTCACCAGCCACGACGCGCACGCCTGGCCCGATCTGTACTTCCAGGGGTTCGGCTGGCTGCGGTTCGAGCCGACGCCCGCGGGGCTCGACGGCCAGGGCACGGCGACATCCCCCGGCTACGCGCACCAGCCCGTCGGGTCGACCGGGCCCGTCTCGTCGTCTCCGACGAGCACCGTCCCCACCACGGCCCCGACCGGCGGCGCCGCCGGCAACCGGGCGCAGACGGGCCGTGAGCGGCAGTACCTGGCCGAAGGCGGCTACGGCACGACCTCGCGGATCCCGGGCGCCGGGCAGGCGCTCGGCCCCTGGGCGCTGGCCGGCCTTAGCCTCCTGGCGCTGCTCATCGTGCTCGCCGTCGTGCCGGCGAGCGTCCGGGCGCTGATCCGCCGCCGGCGGTGGCGGGCAGGCACGCGGGCCGGCGACGCGGGGCTCGCGCGCGCCGCCTGGCTCGAGCTGCGCGACGAGCTCATGGACTACGGCGCGGGGTACTTCCCGAGCGAGTCGCCGCGCGCCCTCGCCGCGCGGGTGACCAGGGAGCTAGCGCTGACCGGGCCCGAAGACAGCGCGGCGCTGCACCGGGTGACGATGGCCGCCGAGCGCGCCAGCTACTCGGCCCGCCCCGCGAGCGGCGTCACGCTCAGGGCGGACAGCGCGATCGTCCGGCGGGCCGTCGCCGCGGCGGCCCCGCGCCGGAGGCGCTGGCGGGCGCGGCTTTTCCCGGCGTCCGTGGTCGTCCCCGCGGTGCTCAGGGTGAGCCAGGCAACCGATGTCTTCGGGCGGCTGAACCGCCGAGATCACGCGCCAGCGTCTTAGCGGTCGCCCTCCTGCCGCCTGCGCCAGCGCTCGTCGAAGCGCTCCATCATCGTGCCCTGGCGGCTGCCCCGTCGCTGTCGCTTCCGGCCGGGCGCGCGGCGCTCGCCGGCGCCGGCGCCGGCCCGGCCGCGCCGGCCGGCGACCAGCGTGACCCCCGCGACATGCCGCCAGCTGCTCAGCGCCCAGAGGGCCGACAGCAGCATGACGACGAACCCGCTCACCGAGAGCAGGTAGAAGTTGTGTGACAACACCACGCCGGCCGCGACCAGGCCGGCGCCCACAGCAAAGCCGAAGGCTGCCTGAACCACCCGACGCTTGTAATGCACGCGGGGATCACTGGAGCGCACTAGACGCGCTAGTCTCCGATCCTCCCTGTAGAGCGCCTGCTCGATCTGCTCGAGCTGGCGCTGCTCATGTTCAGAGAGCGGCACGACGCCTCCCATGAGAACCCGGGGTATGGGGTGACTTTCACCTCACCTAGTTGCCTGGTTCATCTTCCAGGATACGAGTCTCGCCACCCCCCTTGGAAGGGGGCGGGCGCCGGTCGGATGTATCGTCCGGCGCGACCAGGGCGGCCGGCCGCACCGCGCCGTCCCCGAACCGCCGCGCGATCTCGTCCAGGGCCCGCTCCGCCTCCCGCCAGCCGGCCGGCCGGTCGCCGAATGCCAGCTGGGTGGCGTGCCCGGCGGCCGGCCGCAGCCCGGACGCCCGGACCCCCACCAGCCGCAGCCGGGCCCGCTCCCCCAGCCCCGATCCCGCGTACAGCGCGCAGGCCACGCCGTAGATGTCGCGGGCCAGGTCGGTGGGCTCGGGCAGCGTTTTCGCCCGCGTGATCGTCTTGAAGCTGGCCAGCCGCAGCTTGACCGAGATCGTCCTGGCCACGCACCCGGCCGAGCGCAGCGCCCGCGCCGTGCGGCCGGAAAGCCGCAGCAGTTCCCGGCGGATCACCTCGGGGTCGTCGATGTCGGTCTCGAACGTCTCCTCGGCCCCGACGCTCTTCTCCTCGCGGCGCGGGACCACCGCGCGCTCGTCCCGTCCCCAGGCCAGCGACCAGAGGTGCTCGCCCACCGCGCCGCCGAGTTCCCGCTGCAAGGTGGCGACCGGGATGTGAGCGATATCACCTATGGTGCGCAGGCCGAGCCGGGCGAGCACCTGCTCCGCCTTCTCCCCCACGCCCCACAGCGCGCTGACCGGCAGCGGGTGCAGGAAGCCGAGCACGCCGTCGGCCGGGACGACGAGCAGGCCGTCCGGCTTGCAGTGCGCGGACGCGATCTTCGCGACGAACTTGACCGGCGCCACCCCGACCGAGCAGGTGATCCCCTGTTGTTCCCGCACCTGCTGCCTGATGCGCGCCCCGATGGCCGCGGGCGGCCCCAGCCTGCGCACCGAGCCCGCCACGGCGAGGAATGCCTCGTCCAGGGACAGCGGCTCCACTTCCGGGGTGATGTCGCGGAAGATCGCCATGACCTCCTTGGACACCGCCCCGTAGAGCCGGTGCCGCGGCGGGATGAAGATCGCCTGCGGGCAGAGCCGACGCGCCCTGCTCACCGGCATAGCCGACCGGACACCGAACGCCCGCGCCTCGTACGTCGCCGACAGCACCACGCCCCGCGCGCCGGGCCCGCCGACCACGACCGGCTTGCCCCGCAATTCCCGGCTGTCCCTGACCTCCACGCTCGCGTAGAACGCGTCCATGTCGACATGCAGGATGCGGCAGCCGGTGTCGTCGGCTACCCGCGGGTCCCCGCCCCTGGCAGGCCGCTCATTCCCCCGAACGGGCACTGCCGGCTCCCATCGCGCTCACCTGACCGCGAGTACGTGGAGACGGGCCGCGATGTCGCGCAGCGCCGGGTAGGTCGCGGCCGCGTCCTCCAGTGCGCGCAGCGCGCCGGCCGCCTCCGGGTCCGGGTCGGCGGCCGGCAGCAGGCCGGAGAAGACACGGATGCCGTGGGCGTCGCCGGGCCGCAGGCCCGCGTCCTCGATCAGCGCGGTCAGCCCGGCGAGCGTGAAGCGGCGGGGCGCGCCGGCGCCGGCGCTCACTCCCCCGGGGTTACCGTCGCCGCCCACCGCCGCGAGCAACTGGCGGGCGTCGGCGTACCGTCCGGCGAGCGCGTGCCGCAAGACCGTGGCGACCACGCCACCGGCCAGCACGCTGACGGTCGCGCCCGGCCGCAGCACGCGGGCGATCGCGGTCATCGCGGCGGCCGGGGAATCGACGTACTCGAGCACATTGTGGCAGATCACCAGGTCGGCGCGGTCCTCGCCGGCCAGCGCGTCGAGGCCGTCGGCCTCACCCTGGATCGCCGTGAGGCGCACGCGCCGCTCGGCCGCCCGCCGCTGCGCGGCCGCGAGCGCGTCCGGGCTCGGGTCCACGACCGTGACGTGGTGGCCGAGCGCCGCGAACGGCACGGCGAACCCGCCGGTGCCGCCGCCGACGTCGACGATGTCGAGCGCGGTCCGCCCGGTGGCCGCGACGCGCGCCGCGAGCACCTGGCGGAGCACATCCCAGACCAGGGCCGAGCGCGCCCCGTCGTGCACACGCTCGCTGTCAGCCGCGCGCGGGCCGGGCGCTGGCCGCGCGGGAACCTCTGCCGTCACGTCTCGCTCCTCCCCAGTACACATCAGCGCGGTCCCCACTGTAGTGCGCCCCGCCGGACCTGTAGTGCGCCCCGCCGGCCGGGTCCCGCCGCGGCCAGCTTGCTACGCTGCGCGCCTTAGTTGTTACCATTTGTTAATAAAAGGAGATCGAACTCTTGGCGGCCGTGGGTCGTTGTACCGACCGTGGAGACTTCCCCGAGTGATAAAGATGACGGGCAAATTGCGACACGCCGCCATCCGCGAATCACGCCACCCGACATAGCCGGGCCGCATATGCTCGTCCGCATGCCAGCAGCCCCCTCTGGACATCTCGAACTCCCGCACCCGCGCCGCCTGCTGTGGCAGGCCGCGTGGAACATGGCGGAGTCGGTAGGGCTTCCGTTCGGCGTCTATGTCGCCGTCACCGACCTGGTCAGCCCGGACGCCGGCCTGCTGGCCGGCACCGGGGTCGTGTGGCTGCTGATCGCGATCCGCAAGCTAGTGTCGGGATCGGTCTCCGCGCTGCTGATGATCTCGGCCGTCATCCTGACCCTCCAGACCGCCGTGGCGATCAGCACGGGCTACCTGTGGATGTTCCAGCTGCAGTTCCCGCTCGCCCACCTCGCGACGTGCGTGGTGTTCGCGCGCACCGCGCCCACCAAGAAGCCGCTGGTGGCACAGCTCGCCACCGAGGTGGTCGCGCTCAAGCAGCCGCACCACCCCGGGCTGCAACGGTTCTTCCAGGGCGCCACCTGGTTCTGGTCGGCGATCTTCCTGCTGACGACGCTGGCGCTGGCCGTGATGATGGTCACCGAGCCGTTCAAGCTCTTCATGCTGCTGTCCACGATCGTCACGATCGGGCTGACCGTGTTCGGCGCCGCCGTCTGCGCCGTCTGGTTCTTCGCGGTGCTCCGCCGCCAGGGCCTCCGCCTCCGCTTCACCGCCGCCTAGCGACCGGGCCGCGACCGGCCTGCCCACATGGCGGCCGCCGGGAGCGTTACGCGTCGCGGGTCAGGGTGGGCTTGAGGCCCCTGATCTTCGCGAGCAGGCCGTTGACGAAGGTCGGCGACGAATCCGTGGACAGATCCTGCGCCAGCGCCACCGCCTCGCTGATCGCGACCGCGTCCGGCACGTCGTCCGCCCACAGCAGCTCGTAAATGCCGATCCGCAAGACGTTGCGGTCCACGGCGGGCATCCGCGCGAGCGTCCAGTCCACCGCGTTGTCGGAGATCACCAGGTCGATCCGGTCCTGGTGGGTGGCCACGCCGCGGACGAGGTCGGCCGCGTACTCCGGCACCGGCTGCTCCCCGAGCGACTGGCGCTCGGAGAGCAGCTCAAGGACGGGCAGCCCGCGCAGTTCGGCCTCGAAGAGGATGTCGAGCGCCCGCTTGCGCGCCTTGCTACGCGCGGGCATTAAGCACGGCCGAGGTAAGCGCCGGAACGGGTGTCGACCTTCACCTTTTCGCCGGTGGAGATGAACAGCGGGACCTGGACCGTCGCCCCGGTCTCGAGCGTGGCCGGCTTGGTGCCGCCGGTGGACCGGTCGCCCTGCAGGCCCGGGTCGGTCTGGGAGATCGTCAGCTCGACCGAGGCGGGCATGTCCACGTACAGCGGGGTGCCGTCGTTGAACGCGATCGTGACCGTCTGCTCCTCAAGCAGGTAGCTGGCCGCGTCCCCCACGACCTCGCCGGGGATGCGCGGCTGGTCGTAGTCCGTCATGTCCATGAAGACGAAGTCGCCGGCCTCGCGGTACAGGTACTGCATCTCCCGCTTGTCCACGTTGGCGATCTCCACCTTGATGCCCGCGTTGAAGGTCTTGTCGACGACCTTGCCGGACATCACGTTCTTCAGCTTGGTGCGCACAAAAGCGGGCCCTTTGCCCGGCTTGACGTGCTGGAACTCGACGACATTCCAAAGCTGCCCCTCGAGGTTCAGCGTCATGCCGTTCTTCAGGTCGTTCGTGGTTGCCACGGGTCGTCTCCAATAACAGGACGAGCAGTTCTCTCGTACTCGAAGTCAGGAACGGGCTCCCGCGCCCGCCGTCATGAGCAGCGCGTCCCCGTTCGGACGCGGCCGGCGGCCGGAACCCAGCGCTCAAGCTTACCCGCAACCGGGCGCCCGGAGATCGCTTCGGGTCCGCCCCGCCTCACCCGCCGACGATGGCGCGGACGCTCTCGATCGCGCGCACGCGCTCGGCGTGCGCGGGCGCCAGCGGAGTGACGTTGAGCGTGGTGACGCCGGATTCCCGCAGCGCCGCGATCCGCTCGGCCACGTAGGACGCGGGACCGATCAGCGACGTCTTCTCCAGCAGCTCGGCGGGGACCAGCGCGGCGGCCTCGTCCTTCCGGCCGGCCAGGTACGCGTCCTGGATCCGCTTGGCCTCGTCCGCGTACCCGAACTTGCAGGCCAGGTCGAAGTAGAAGTTCTTGCCGCGCGCGCCCATCCCGCCGATGTAGAGCGCGAAGACCGGCCGGGTGAACTCCCGCAGCCCGGTGACGTCCGGGCCGATCGCGAGCGGCGCGGCCGCGATGACGTCCAGCGGGCCGAGCGCCGCGTCGCGCGCGGCGCGCCCGGCGGCCAGCGGCGCGCCCCACACCTCGGCGGCCTTCTCGGGGTAGTAGAAGATCGGCTGCCAGCCTTCGGCCAGCTCGGCGGCGAGCGCGACGTTCTTCGGGCCGAGCGCCGCGATCACGATCGGGATGCGCTCGCGGACCGGGTGGTTGATCAGCTTCAGCGGCTTGCCGAGACCGGTGCCGCCCGGATACGGCAGCGTGTAATGCCGGCCCTGATACTCGAGCCGGTCACGGCGCCACACCTGCCGGCAGATCTCGATGAGCTCGCGGGTGCGCCCGACCGGCGCGTCATAGGGCACGCCGTGCCAGCCCTCGATCACCTGCGGCCCGGACGTTCCGAGACCCAGCGTGAAGCGGCCCCCGGAGACGAAGTCGAGACCGGCGGCGGTCATGGCGGTCAGGGCCGGCGTTCGGGAGTAGATCGGGAGAATTCCGGAGGCGAGCTCCAGCCGCTGTGTCCGGGCGGCGATGAAGCCAAGCTGGCTGACCGCGTCGAACGAGTATGCCTCGGCCACGAACACGATGTCGAGACCGGCCTGCTCGAACTCCCCCAGCTCGGCGACGACCTGACTGAACGCCCCGTCGTAATTGATGACCATCCCTACGCGCACGGACCGAGCCTAGCTCATCGGGGCGCGTCCAGGCGGGCGAGAATCTCGGCGACGACGTCCTCCGGAGCACGGCCGTCCGTGTCCACGGTGAGCGTCGCGACCGACGCGTACACCGCCTGCCGCGCCGCGTACACCGCCGGGACGTCCGGGCGGGCCAGCATCGGGCGGCCCGTGTCCCCGCCGACCCGCGCGAGCGCCTCCGCGAACGCCACCCGCAGGTACACGACCGCCGCGGTCCCCGACGTCAGCAGCGCCCGCGTCGCCTCGTGGCCCGCCGCGCCGCCGCCGAGCGCGAGCACGGCCGCCGGCCCGGCCAGCAGGTCCGCGATCACCGCGTGCTCGAGAGCGCGGAACGCCGGCTCGCCGTCGGCGGCGAAGAGCTCGCGGATCGGGCGCCCGGCCCGTGCCTCGATCACCTCGTCGGCGTCGAGGAACGGCACGCCCAGCTTGTCCGCGAGCAGCCGGCCCACGGTCGTCTTGCCCGCGCCCATGAAGCCCGCGACGACGATCATGCCGGCGCCCCTCCCAGCAGCGCGGCCACCGCGCGCAGCGCGAGCACGTAGGACTGGAAGCCGAAGCCGGCGATGATCCCGTCCGCGACCGGCGTGATCACCGACTCGCGGCGGAATCCCTCGCGCGCCGTGATGTTGGAGATGTGCACCTCGACCAGCGGCGCGGTCCGCATCTTGAGCGCGTCCATGAGCGCGTACGAGTAGTGGGTGAGCGCGCCCGCGTTCAGCACGACCGGCAGGGACTCGTCGCAGGCCGCCTGCACCCAGGTGATCAGCTCGCCCTCGTACTCGCTCTGCCGGACATCGGCGTCGAGGCCGAGTTCCCCGGCGGCCGTCTCGCACAGCGACACCAGGTCGGCGTACGTCGCGCGGCCGTACACGGACGGCTCCCGCTTGCCCAGCCGGCCGAGGTTGGGCCCGTTGAGCACCAGGACCGGACGGGCGGGGCTCACGCCGACACCGCCCAGTACGCCTGCTCGAGCACTTCCTCCGGCGGGTCGTCGAGGATGCCGGGATTGCCCACGCCGTCCAGCACCACCATGCGCAGCCGGGCGCCGCGGGACTTCTTGTCCAGGCTCATCGCCTCGCGCAGCCGCGGCCAGACGCCGCGGGTGTACGCGACCGGGAGCCCGACCGCCGTGAGCACCTGGCGGTGCAGGTCCACGTCGGCGGCGGACAGCCGCCCGGCCAGCCGGGCCACTTCCGCCGCGAACACCATGCCGATCGCGACCGCGTCGCCGTGCCGGAACCGGTAGCCCTCGCAGCGCTCGATCGCGTGGCCGAGCGTGTGCCCGTAGTTCAGCATCTCCCGCTGCCCGGACTCGCGCAGGTCGGCCGACACCACCGTCGCCTTCACGCGGATCGCCCGCTCGATGAGCTCCCTGGCGTGCGGCCCGGCGGGCGAGCCCGCCCCCTCCGGGTCGGCGGACACCAACCGCAAGATGGCGTCGTCGGCGATGAACCCGGCCTTGATCACCTCGGCGAGCCCGGCCACGAAGTCGGGCCGCGGCAGCGTCACCAGCGTCACCAGGTCGCAGAGCACGCCGGCCGGCGGGTGGAACGCGCCGACGAGATTCTTGCCCTCGGGGATGTCCACCGCGGTCTTGCCGCCGACGGCCGCGTCGACCATGCCGAGCAGCGTCGTCGGGACCAGCACGACCGGCACGCCGCGCAGCCACGTGGCGGCGACGAAGCCGGCCAGGTCGGTCGCCGCCCCGCCGCCGATGCCGACCACGCAGTCCGACCGCGTGACCCGCGACGACCCGAGCCACGACCACAGCCCGGCCGCCACGTCGATCGACTTGGCCGCCTCGCCGTCCGGGATGCCGGTCGCGTGCACGGTGAAGCCGGCCTCGGTCAGCGCGCGGACCACCGGCCCGGCTACCTCGGCGAGCCCCGCGGCGTGGATGACCGCCA
Source organism: Trebonia sp. (assembly GCA_035552855.1). Taxonomy (GTDB): domain Bacteria; phylum Actinomycetota; class Actinomycetes; order Streptosporangiales; family Streptosporangiaceae; genus Trebonia. The sequence goes on from DASZKN010000287.1 coordinate 14,867, forward strand.
CCGTCTCGGCCCGCTTGCCGATCAGGCCGGCCAGTTCGCCGATCACCCCGGCCCCGACCACGACCTCGTACGGCGCCTCGCCGCCGACGGGAATCCGGGTCGGCGCGCTCATGCCGACAGCCGCATGGCTAGGTCGGCCGCCACCTCCTGCGGAGCCATCTCGTCGGTGGGGACCGTCACCGACGCGACGCCCTCGTACACCGGCCGCCGCTCCTCGAGCATCGCCCGCAGCCGGCCGCGCGGGTTGCCGGGGATGACCACGCGGGGCTTGTCCATGCCGGTCCGCCGGGCGACGGCGGCGAACCCCGTCTCCAGGTACACCACGCGCCGCCCGGCGAGCAGTCCCCGCACGTCCGGGTCGAGCACGGCCCCGCTGCCGACCGCGAGCACGCCGTGGCCGGCCGCGTCGGCGGCCGCGAGGCCGCGAGTCACCGCCGCCCGCTCAAGCGCCCGGAACGCTTCCTCGCCGTCTTCGACGAACACGTCCCCGATCGGCTTGCCGGCGGCCTCCGCGACGAGGTCATCGGTGTCGGTGAAGGGCACGCCGAGGCCGGCCGCCAGCAGCCTCCCCACCGAGGTCTTGCCCGCGCCCGGCGGCCCGACGAGTATCACGAGATCACTAGCGATTTGAGGTATCCCTCCACGTTGCGGCGCGTCTCCGCCAAGGAGTCGCCGCCGAATTTCTCGATCGCGGCCTCCGCGAGCACCAGCGCGACCATGGCCTCCGCCACCACCCCGGCGGCGGGCACGGCCGTCACGTCGCTGCGCTGGTTGATCGCCTTGGCCGGCTCTCCGGTCAGCACGTCCACGGTCGCGAGCGCGCGCGGCACCGTGGAGATCGGCTTCATCGCCGCCCGCACCCGCAGCACCTCGCCGGTCGACATGCCGCCCTCGACGCCGCCGGCCCGGTTGGTCCGCCGCCGCAGGCCGTCCGGGCCCCGCTCGATCTCGTCGTGCGCGCGCGACCCGCGGCGCCCGGCGGTCACGAACCCGTCGCCCAGTTCCACGCCCTTGAACGCCTGCACGGACATCAGCGCCGCGGCCAGCCGCGCGTCCAGCTTGCGGTCCCACTGCGTGTGGCTGCCCAGTCCGGGCGGCAGCCCGTACGCGAGCACCTCGACGACGCCGCCGAGCGTGTCGCCGTCTTTGCGGGCCGCGTCGACCTCGGCGACCATCGCCGCCGAGGTGGCGGGGTCGAGGCAGCGCACCGGGTCCGCGTCGATCCGCGGCAGATCCGCGGGCACCGGCAGCATGCCGCTGTCCGCGGCCACCGCGCCGAGCGCGACCACGTGGGAGACGATCCGCACGCCCGCCGCCTGCTCGAGCAGCCGGCGGGCGACCTCGCCGAGCGCCACCCGCGCCGCGGTCTCCCGGGCGCTGGCGCGCTCGAGGATGGGGCGGGCGTCGGTGAACCCGTACTTCTGCATGCCGGCGAGGTCGGCGTGGCCGGGCCGGGGACGGGACAGCGGGGCATTCCGCGCCTGGCTCTCCAGTTCATCGACGGGCATGGGATCCGGCGACATGACCGTCTCCCACTTAGGCCACTCGGTGTTGCCCACCCGGATCGCCACCGGCCCGCCGAGCGTGGCGCCGTGCCGCACGCCGCCCGTGAGCTCGACCTCGTCCTGCTCGAACTTCATGCGCGCGCCGCGCCCGTATCCCGCGCGCCGCCGGGCCAGCGCCGCCGCCACGTCACCGCTCGTGACGTGCACGCCAGCCGGCACGCCGTCACAGATCGCCACCAGCGCGCGCCCGTGCGACTCACCCGCGGTCAGCCACCGAAACATGCTGTAAACCTTACTGCCTTGCGCGGCGAGGGTCCGCGCCGACGGGCAGACACCCGCGTCGTTAAGGGAAAGGCCGAATACCGACTCCCCGGCGGAAGCGTCCGGCGGCCCGCACCCGCGCGCCGATCTCCGCCGCGGCGGCGCGCGCCGTGGCCGCGTCCGGGATGCGGAGCGTGACCATGAAGTCGGTGCCCGGCGGGCCCGCCTCGAGGGCGAAGTCGGCGGTGATCGCGGCGATCGCGGCGCGCACGTCGGGATCCTCGTGCGGCGGCGGCGGCGGCTGGCCGGCCGCGAGGGCGGCCAGCCGCGCGCCCTCGACGGTCACGGGCACCGGGCCCGCGACGTCGACGACCACGGCGCTGGCCTCGCTGGCCGCGTACTCCCAGACGCGGGCGGCCGGGAACGGCACCGGCCGCGCCTCCGGGTTCCACCGCCGGATCGCGGCGGTCGCGGTGAAGGCGATGACCGCCGCGCGGCCGTCGCGGCCGACGAGCGTCGGCAGCGCCATCTCGGTTTCCTTCTCGGTGCCGTCGTCGTGCTCCGCCGTCATCCTGGCCACGACCGGGACGAGCAGCCGGGATTTCGCGAGCGCGGTCAGGACTTCATGCTCGCCGCCGGTGCCATCGGCGTAGGCTGCCAGAGCCGCCGCCACAGCGGGATCGGCCTCACCGGTATCCCCTGGCCGGTTCCTGATGCGCACGTGGCCGACCCTACCGCGCTGTTTCGATGGTCAGGGCGTCATCGCGGTGCTACAAAAGGTAATGAATTCCACGAAAGGTGACCTTTACCACAGGTAACAGGGGTCAAGCGGGCAGAATCAGTTGAGCGCCCACAGCGGATATGGCGGATATGGGAGCCTCAGGACCTGCAGCGACGCATGGCCTCCAGGCCGGACCGCATGCGCGGCCCAGAGCCGCCGGCGCGAGCGCGAGCGGGAAGGAGAAGCACCGTTGGGTTCCGCACTACGCGAGCCGGCTCAGCCTGCGCGAATAGTGGCCGGCACGCCGATGCGGAAGGTCGTGCCGCCGCGCATGGTCGGGCCCTATATGAGCGGTCAGCGGAACGTCATCGCCGGGTATGTGCACCGGGTCCGGGACGTCCAGTTTCGCGGCCCGGCGGACGCCTACATGGTCCTCGGCCTAGGCTACGAGGGATCAGAATTCCGGCCGGACATGACCGAGCTGTATTTCCTTTGCTGGCATGCGAGGGACATCGACGGATATGTCCCGGTGACGGTGCGCGGTCCCGCCAGCCGGTTCGAGTTCTACCTAGAGCCGATCCAGATCCCGGTGGGCACCACGTTGTGCAGGTTCACGGACGGGGGCGACGAGCCGCTGGCGCGTTACGACGGGCTGGCCTGGCGGCGCCCGGGCAGGGAGGGCTGAGGCATGCGGTACCGGCTGATGGCGTCTCATCTCGGCGCCTCGTACCAGGCCGCTGTCGGCCCTTCCGATCGTGATGTCACGCTGTTCGCCGCGCCGCCGCCGCCGGAAGAACACGGCTTTTCCCCCGCCCCCGGGGGCATCTGGCGCAAGCAGGTCCAACTGAACGACATTGACGCTCTCTGGGAATCCCGTCCGATCGGCAGCTACCGGGGCGAGCCCTGCCTGGTGCTCGACGACCTGGGCGACCGGCTGCACATCGTCTATCTCGGCATGGACGAGCGGCGGGCCGGGCAGCTCGGCTACTGGCAGGTGGACCGCGGCGTCTTCGAGGTCGTGGTCGCCCGGCACGAGGTATCCGATCTGGCGGAAGAACGGCACGAGTTCCCGCTCGCGGTGCTGCGGTCGACGCTGACGAGGGCCCTGGACGCCGGCGGCGCGGGCC
>DASZKN010000288.1:0-4364 GCA_035552855.1 Trebonia sp.
GGAGTCACGGCCGGGATGGACGCCACCGTCATGTACCGGCAGATGGGCTGGGGCACGCAACTGGCGGCAAAGGTGGTCGGCATTCCTGTGGGCACGCCCTGCCAGCTGGTCGTCGTCGGGCGGGACGGCACGAAGACCGTCGCCGGTGCCTGGACCACCGACACCGCCGAGGGCACGGTCTACTACCCCGCGTCCACGTCGGTGCCGCCGCGGGATGTCTCCGAGTTCCAGATCACGGTCGCCGGGCACCAGCCGATCACGATTCCGGCCTAGCGGGAATAGCGTCCGGGTGCGCCGGTGCTCTACGAGTGTGCCTGGACTCATCGCGCTGGTCGCCGCGCTCGCGGTCGCGACCGCCCTCGGCGGCGCGCTGCGCCTTCGCGCTGGCCGCATGCGCGCGCCGGGCGCGAGCAGATCCGCGCCGCTGACCGCCGCTGACCTGGCGGCCCCGCTCGGCGAGCAGGCCACGCTCGTGCAGTTCTCGACGGAGTTCTGTGCCTACTGCGGCCCGGCCCGCGAGCTCCTCGGCGAGGTGGCGGCGGCCGGGAACGGGGTCGCGCTGATCGAGATCGACGCCGCCGAGCGGATGGACTTGGCGAGGCGGCTGAACGTGTTCGCCACGCCCACGGTGTTCGTGCTCGGGCCCGCCGGCGACATCCGGTCGCGCATCGGCGGGGTGCCGCGCAAGGCGGATGTACTGCGGGCAGTGGGGACAGCCCGGTGACCGATCCCGATCAGGTCGCGGGCTGGCTGGTGGTGACAGAAGCGCCGCAGGTGAATAGCATCTGGGGTGTGGCTTCCAGGACTCCGCGGATACTGACCAAACGGCGTGCCGTGGACTTCTGCCGGGTGGCGACCGCGATCTGTTGTGTCAGGCAGGACGTTACTGCCTGAACCCGGGTGCGTATGTGGCCCCGGACGGGCAGAGGACCGCGACTAGCCGAGATCTGCGCCCGGGAGCGAAACCATGAGCATCGATTCGCGAGGACCGCGCTTCAGCGCGGTTATCACAACGGTGGTGCTTGCCGTCGTGCTGGCCGCGAGCAGCGGCTGGCTGCTTTTCGCCCAGACGCTGGTATTCGCCGTCGGTGCGCTGGCGGGCCTGCGCTACGCGCCTTACGGGCTCCTGTATCGCTACCTGGTCCGGCCACGGCTGGGGCCGCCGTCGCGGACGGAGCCGGAGGCGCCGCCGCGCTTCGCGCAGGGCGTCGGCATGGCCTTCGCGGGGATCGGCGCCATCTGCTTCGGCGTCGGCGTGCCCGTGGCGGGGCTCGTGTTCGCCGCGCTCGCGCTCGTCGCGGCGTTCATGAACGCGGCTTTCGACTTCTGCCTCGGCTGTCAGATGTACTTGCTTATCAAGAGATTCCGGCCGGCCGCCTAAGGCCGGACGGCCCCCAAAAATCCCGGTCGGTTACCGGATGCCGGCCGCACAAGGAGGTAACACGTCAATGAGCCGATCCGACGTCCTAGTCGACGCCGACTGGGCCGAGTCCCACATCGGTGAGCCTGGCTTCGTCATCGTGGAAGTGGACGAGGACACCAGCGCCTACGACAAGGGCCACATCCCCTCGGCGATCAAGATCGACTGGAAGCAGGACCTGCAGGACCCGGTTCGCCGCGACTTCGTCGACAAGACCGGCTTCGAGCACCTGCTGTCCGAGCGCGGGATCTCGAACGACGACACGGTCATCCTCTACGGTGGCAACAACAACTGGTTCGCGGCGTACGCGTACTGGTACTTCAAGGTGTACGGCCACAACAAGGTCGTGCTGCTCGACGGCGGCCGCAAGAAGTGGGAGCTTGAATCCCGCGAGCTGTCGAAGGACGTGCCGTCCCGCGCCAAGACGAACTACACCGCGTCCGAGCAGGACCCGGCGCTGCGCGCGAAGCGCGACGAGGTCGTCGACGCGATCGGCAAGCGGAACCTGGTCGACGTCCGCTCGCCCGACGAGTTCGCCGGCCGGCTGCTTGCCCCGGCCCACCTGCCGCAGGAGCAGGCGCAGCGCGGCGGCCACATCCCGACCGCCAAGAACGTCCCGTGGTCGAAGGCCGCGAACGAGGACGGCACGTTCAAGTCCGATGACGACCTGACCACGCTGTATGCCGGCGAGGCGGGCGTTGACTTCGGCAAGGACACGATCGCGTACTGCCGGATCGGTGAGCGCTCCGCGCACACGTGGTTCGTGCTGCACGAGATCCTCGGCCTTTCGAACGTCAAGAACTACGACGGATCGTGGACCGAGTACGGATCGCTCGTCGGCGTGCCGATCGAGCTCGGGGAGGGTAAGTAAGTGAGCCAGGACCTCAGCGGCTGCGGCGCTCCCGCGGGCGGCGTGACGATCACGGCCGACAAGGCGAGCAAGGAAGCGGTCATCGAGGGCCACGTCCTGCGGGGCGGCGCCCCGGTGACGCCGGGCTACGCCCGCCTGCGCGGCACCGGCGACGAGTTCGTCGCCGAACTGCCGCTCGGCGACGACGGCGGTTTCCGGTTCTTCGCCGCGCCCGGCGACTGGACGCTGGTCGTGCTCGCCCCCGGTGGCGTGCGCGCCGAGCGGGTCGTTTCGGCGGACATCGGCCAGATCACCAAGGTCGAGATCGAAGTCTGAACAGGCCCTTGCCAGCGCGACGGCGGGTGGCGGCGTGAGCCGCCACCCGCCGTTCAGTTCGCGCCGCTAGTGTGGCGCCCATGAGCGAGCAGCGCCAGGAGTTCGACAGGAAGCTCGAGGACATCGAGGTAAAGGTCATCGAGCTGTTCGCCATGGTCGCCGAGGATCTCCCCAGGGCCACCGACGCGCTGCTCACCGGCGACAGCCAGACGGTGACCGTGCTGGCCGAGCGGGAAACCGCGATCGACGCGCTGTACCCGGAAATCGAAGAGGTGGCCAGCCGGGAGATACTGCTCCAGGCGCCGGTCGCGGTGGACTTGCGGTTCCTGCTGACCGTGCTGCGCATCGTGCCGGAGATCGAGCGGTCACACGATCTCGTCATGCAGATCGCCACCCAGGGCAGCCACATGCTCACCGCGGAACTCACGCCGCGTGTCGACGGCCTGATCAGGCGGATGGGCGACCTGGTCTCGGGAATGTGGCGGCAGGCCGCGGACGCCTGGTATAAGCGCGACCGGTCCGTCGCGCTCGCGCTCGCCGAGACCGACGAGGACCTCGACGGCCTGTACGCCAGCCTGATCGCCGAGCTCGCCTCCGGGCGGCTGCCGCTGCCGGTGACGATGGAGATAACGCTGGCCGGGCACGACTACGAGCGGCTCGGCGCGCACGCCGTGAACATCGCCCGCCGCGTCGGGTACCTGGCGGGCACGAAACCGCCGGGAACGACGACGGGGTGACTCATGGCGAGCCACCCCGGTTCGTTAGGGAAAATCAGGGGCTGTTAGCCCATGCGACCGGTGACGTAGGCCTGGGTGCGGCTGTCCCGCGGGTTTTCGAAGATCTGGGCAGTCGGGCCGTACTCAACCAGCACGCCCGTCCGGACGTCGCTCTTCTCCTCGCGCAGCACCGAGTAGAAGGCGGTCCGGTCGCTGACCCGGGTGGCCTGCTGCATGTTGTGCGTGACGATGACGATCGTGTACCGCGACTTGATCTCCTGCATCAGGTCTTCGATCCGGCCGGTCGCGATCGGGTCGAGTGCCGAGCACGGCTCGTCCATCAGCACGACGTCCGGCTCGACCGCGAGCGTGCGCGCGATGCACAGGCGCTGCGCCTGACCGCCGGACAGGCCGAGGCCGGACTTGTTCAGCCGGTCCTTGACCTCTTCCCAGAGCGCCGCCTGCCGCAGCGAGCGCTCGACGATCTCGTCAAGCTCGCTCTTCTTCCTGATCCCGTTGATGCGCGGGCCGTAGGCGACGTTGTCGTAGACGGACTTCGGGAAGGGGTTGGCCTTCTGGAAGACCATGCCGATGCGGCGCCGGACCGCGGTCGGCGACACGTCCTTCTGGTACAGCGACGCCCCGCGGTAGCGGATGTCGCCTTCCACCCGGGCGCCGACGATCAGGTCGTTCATCCGGTTGAGCGTGCGCAGCACGGTCGTCTTGCCGCACCCGGACGGCCCGATGAACGCGGTGATCTCGTTCTCGTGGATCGTCAGCGAGACGTCGGTCACGGCGCGGAACGCCCCGTAGTAGATCGACGTGTTTCGCACGTCGAAGACGGGGGCGCCCGCCGGCATCTCGCGGGGCGCTGTCTCCGGAATGTCGAGCTTGGGTATTACTTGCTGATCCTGCTGCTCTTTCATGGGATGATCCCTAGCGCGAGTATCGGGTGAACCGGGCCGTGACGGTGCGGGCGACGATCATGAGGATGAAGGCGATTGCTATCACCGTAAGCGCCGCGCCCCAGGCGCGTGCTTCC
>DASZKN010000289.1:0-5334 GCA_035552855.1 Trebonia sp.
CGCCGCCCAGCCCTCGGTGGCCGACAACGAGCAGGCGGTCATCCCCTGGCTGGAGGCCCATCACCTCACCACGGGACTCGGGACCTACAACGAGGCAAACCTCATCACGTTCGACAGCGGGGACCGTGTCTCGGTCAGGACGGTGTCATGGCGGTCCGGCGGCGACGTCCCGCGTCGTTTCGAGGCCAACACGGGCTGGTTCGACCCGCGGCAAAACTACGCCAACTTCATCGTGACCAACGCCGCCGACACCACGCCGAACCGCGACGGGACTCCCCGCAGGAGCTCCATGATCCCGCTCCCGGCCATCGCGGCCCTGCACGCTGGTCCCCCCGCGCGTGTCTACCACTACAAGACGTTCACCATCATGGTCTGGAATCACAACCTGCTGCCCGACCTGGGCAGCGGCTCATCGGCAGGGCCGGGCCAGATCCCATGCACCGTTGAGTGCGTGTGAGCGGCGCGCCCGGAAGACGTGCTGCCCCGATCGTTACCAGTCGGTGGCGATGTACTTCGTCTCGGTGTACTCCAGCAGGCCGTCGTGCGCGCCTTCGCGGCCCAGGCCGGACTGCTTGACCCCGCCGAACGGCGCGGCCGGGTCGGAGACCAGGCCGCGGTTGAGCCCGATCATGCCGGCCTCGAGCGCCTCGCTGACCCGCAGCCCGCGGCGCAGGTCCTGGGTGTAGACGTAAGAGATGAGGCCGTACTCGGTGGCGTTGGCCCACTTGACCGCCTCGTCCTCGTCGGCGAAGCGCACGACCGGGGCCACCGGGCCGAAGATCTCCGCGTCCAGGATCCCGGCCCCCGCCGGGACGTCGTCGATCAGCGTCGGCGCGTAGAAGAAGCCGCGCCGCTCCAGTCCCTTGCCGCCAATGACGATCTTGGCGCCGCCGCCGGCCGCCTCGTCGACCAGGCCGGCCACCTTGTCCTTGGCAGGCTGGTTGACGAGCGGTCCGATCTCAGTGTCCTCCTCGAGGCCGGGACCGACCTTCATGGCGGCCAGGCGGCGGGCGAACTCCCGCGTGAACTCGTCCGCGACCGCCTCGTGCACGTAGAACCGGTTGGCGGCGGTGCACGCCTCGCCGCCGTTGCGCATCTTCGCGATCAGCGCGCCCTCCACCGCGGCCGGGATGTCGGCGTCGTCGAAGATGATGAACGGGGCGTTGCCCCCGAGTTCCATCGAGCAGCTCACGATGTTCTCCGCCGCCTCGCGGAGCAGGACGCGGCCGACCTGGGTCGACCCCGTGAACGACAGCTTCCGCACCCGGGCGTCGGTCAGCATCGCGGCGACCGCCGGGCCAGCGTTCGACCGGCTCGTGGTCACCACGTTGACCACGCCGTCCGGCACGCCCGCCTCGCTCAGCAGCGCCGCCATGGCGAGGGCGGTGAGCGGCGTGTCCTCGGCCGGCTTCAGCACGATCGTGCAGCCGGCGGCGAGCGCGGGGCCGATCTTGCGGGTGGCCATGGCCGCCGGGAAGTTCCACGGCGTGACGAGCAGCGAGACGCCGATCGGCTGTCGCGTCGTCAGGATCCGGTTCGCGCCGGACGGCGCGCGCATGAGCGTGCCCTCGACCCGGACCGCTTCCTCGGCGTACCACCGGAAGAACTCGGCGGCGTAGGCCGCCTCGCCGCGGGCGTCGCGCAGTGACTTGCCGTTCTCAGCCGACATCAGCCGGGCGAACTGCTCGGCCCGGCCGGTCATCAGCTCGAATGCCCGCCGCAGGATCTCCGCCCGCTGCCGCGGGGCCGTGGCCGCCCACGCGGGCAGTGCCGCGTGCGCCGCGCCGACCGCGTCCAGCGCGTCATCCGGCGTGCCGTCCGTCACCTCGGTGAGGCTTTCCTCTGTCGCCGGGTCAAGAACGGGGAACGTCCCGCCCTTCCGCCCGCCGCCCCACTCGCCGCCGATCAGCAGCCCGGTGGGCACGTCGAGGCCGGTGAGCTCGGTCAGGTCTGCAGTCATGTACGTCTCCAACGCCGTCAGTGGTCCTGTTCACGAGCGTACGTGGCCCCGGTCAGGGGCGGCGCCCCGGTGGGCGGAACATCGACGAGGAATAGACTCAGAGCCGTTGGACTGACGGTTGCCGCTACTGCGCCCCGCACGCGGGCGGGGAGGTTCCTGTGATGACGGAAGGTCAGGACGTGACAGCGATCCCAGGACCCGGCGAGGACGCGATCGCCCGTCTCGACACCGGCGTCCCGCACATCGCGCGGGTCTACGACTTCTGCCTGGGCGGCAAGGACAACTTCGCCGTCGACCGCCAAGCGGCCCAGGAGTTCATCGAGGTGATGCCGGGCATCGTCCCCGCCGTCAAGGAGAGCCGGGCGTTCATCGCGCGGTCCGTGGCATTCCTCGCGGCGGAGGCGGGCATCCGCCAGTTCCTCGACATCGGCACGGGGCTGCCCACGGCGAACAACACCCATGAGGTCGCGCAGCGGATGGCGCCCGAGAGCCGGATCGTGTATGTCGACAACGACCCGCTCGTGCTCGCCCACGCCCGCGCCCTGCTGACCAGCAGCCCGGCCGGCAAGACCGCGTACGTGGACGCCGACCTGCGCGACACCGCGAAGATACTCGAGGCCGCGACGCAGGTGCTGGACTTCTCCCAGCCGATCGCGATCATGCTCATCGGGGTGCTGCACTGCATCCCCGACGCCGACGACCCGTACGCGATCGTGCGGCGGCTCATTGCTTCCGTGCCGCCGGGCAGCTACCTTACGATCGGCCACCCGGCCAGCGACGTGCAGGCCGCGGCCAAGCAGGCGACCGCGGGCCTGAACAGCAAGCTCGCGGAGCCGGTGAAGTTCCGCCCGCGCGAAGAGGTGCGGAAGTTCCTCGACGGGCTCGACGTGCTTGAGCCGGGCCTCGTCCAGTACCCGCAGTGGCGCCCCGCGCCCGGCGCCGTCGCCACAGGGCCGATCCCCGCCTGGTGCGCGGTCGCCCGCAAGCCTTAGGCGGGCGCGTCAGGGAGGGCCAGCGCCTCGGCCGCCAGGGCGGCCTGCTGCAGGGTCTCGCGGAACACCTGGCCCGCCGCCGCGGCCTCTTCGGCCAGCCCGGCGATCTCGGCGGTCGCGTGCTGGTCGGCCGCGGTGCGCGCCACCAGGTCGAGGTACTTGTCGTTGTTGGCCGCGACCCGGTGCGCGGTCTCCCAGTCGCGCGCGGCGGCCTCGGCCGCCGAGATCTGCGCGGCCAGCAGTTCCAGCGCCAGGACGCGGGCCGTCGTCGCGTCCCTGGCGATCGAGATCGCCCGGTTCTGCGACGCGAGCACGGCGGTCGTCATCGGGCCGCCGCCGCCCGCCCCGTAGCTGGCGACCAGTTCGAGCAGCAGTTCGGTGATATCGCGCAACGCCACCGCGATCTCCCACTCGTGCTGCCGCAGCGTGGGCTCCCCCACCGTTGTGTGCAGGTCGGCCGAGTAGACCCGCGAGCCCAGGATCGTGGCGATCGCGCCCTGCGCGCGCCGCAGCAGCGCGCGGCAGTCGCGTTCGAGCGCGAGCGGCGACACGACCTCTTCCCGGTAGCGGACCTGGCGCATCGGCGGAGTCCGGCCCGCGATCTGTTCCAGCGTCATCCGGACGAGCCGCTGCCGCCTGCCCTCCCGCAGCCGCGGGTTGGGCACGGGCTGGACGCTCCGCGCCCCGACATCGCCGACCATAGGGGCATCTTAGATGCTGCGCGGAACCGGACCGATGCCCTCAGCCGGTCGCGTTCAGCCAGCGCACCGGGGCGCCGTCGCCGGCCCGGCGGAACGGCTCGAGCTCGTTGTCCCACGCGGTGCCGATCAGCTTCTCAAGCTCCGCCTCGAGCACGGACGCGCCCTTGGCCGCGAGCGCCATGGCGGCGCGCATCCGGTTCTCCGGCACGAGAATGTCGCCGTTCGCGCTCGTCACGGCGGAAAACGTCCCCAGCTTGGGCGTATGGCAATAGCGCACGGCGTCGCAGCCGGGCGAGGCCTCTTCGGTGACCTCGAACCGCAGCCGCTTCCAGCCGGCCAGCGCAGAGGTGATCCCGCCGGCCGTGCCTGGCCGGCCATGCCATGTCAGCTCAGCACGAAGTGACCCTGGGGCAGCTGGCTGACTGACCCAGGGCATGCTGACGGCGGTCCCGACGATCCCCGCCACTGCCCACTCAATGTGCGGGCACAGCGCCGGGGGCGCCGAATGGACCTGCAGTACGCCGTAAACCGACACCGTGCCTCCTTAGCGAGGGTCGCCTTCCCCTGCGGCCTCGCCGACGGCACCTGTACGCTAACTGGCTACAGGCTGCCCGGTGTCTGCCTCACATTGTGCCTCATCCCTCCCCGCGGCACCAGTGCTCCCCCCTGGAAAGCTTCTTCGCCGCAGGAGCATGACCAGCGCGGCCGCGGCCGCCATCGCGACACCGGCCCACATCACGTAGTCCCCGTGCTGGTCGTAGAACGTCCGCGCGGACGCCGCGGGCAGCGCCAGCGTCGCGGTCGTGACACCCCGGCCCGACTGTCCCAGCCATATCAGTTGCCTGCCTCGCGCGTCGAACGCCACCGAGTCCCCGGTCAGCGCCGCCTGCACGACCGGCCGCCCGGTCTCCGCCGCCCGCAGCGCGCCGAGCGACGCGTGCTGGTCCGGTCCCCACGTGCCCTGGAACGTCCACGTCGACGACTGGTACACGATCAGTTGCGCCCCCAGGTCGGTGTCGACCCGGGACATGTCCGGGAACGCCGACTCAAAGCAGGTGAGCACGCCGATCGGCAGCGGCTGCCCGGACCGCGAGACGGCGGGCAGCAGGTGCGCCCCGGTGCCCGGCGTCATGTTCGACCCGGCGGCCCGGCTGATCACGGTGAGCCAGCCAAGCTGCTGCCGGAAGGGTATGTACTCACCGAACGGCACCAGCCGCGTCTTCACATAGATCCCCTTGATCCCGGACGGGCCCACGAGCACCCCCCATTTCTCGTGGCCCTTCCCCGGCAGCGTCGCGTCCTGGCTGACGAGAACCTCGGCGCCGTCCCGCGCCGACAACGCCTCGATCCGCGCCAGCACGGCGCGAGCGGACGGCAGCGTGAGATCCTCGCCGATGCTGCTCTCCCCCCAGACGATCAGGTCAGGCTTCGTACCCCGGAACGCGCCCTGGTGACTCAGGTCGGACGTCAGCCGCTCGCTCGCGTCCGCCTGCGCCGTCGTATTGTTCAAGATTCCGGGCTGGACGAGCGCCACGCTGACCGTGCGCACCGGAGCGAAGGGCGGGGTCAGCGCGAACGCGGCCGGCCCGGCCCCCGCCGCGACCGCGAACGCGGAGAGGCCGGCGACCGACAGCGAGATCCGGCGGACCAGCACCGTCGTCAGACAGACGTACAGGCCCAC
>DASZKN010000290.1:0-6439 GCA_035552855.1 Trebonia sp.
CGGGGCGTCACTGAATTTGAACAGGTCGAGCGCCCCTGAGTCCGAGTCGGTCGTCCCCGCCTCGGACCGCGCGGCGAACGGCTGCCAGGACGGGACCACGAACAGGTCGCCGCGCGTCACCGACCATGTCTTGTCGCCGGCCGTCACCGTGCCCGCGCCGTCGAACACCGAGTACACCGACGACCCGGTCTCGCGGACGGGCTCGGTCTGGGCGCCGCGCGCGATCCGGTGCATCTCGGCGCGGATCGTGGGCAGCACGTCCGCACCGGACGACGGGTCGGTGAACCGGACGGCGGCGTGCCCGTGCTCGACCGTGCCGCCGAAGCCCTCGGCCTCCAGGGCAAGCTGGTCGGCCAGCGCGCGGTCCGTGTGCTCCCACCGGTAGGCCAGCAGCGGCGAGCCGGGACCCGGCGCGGCGGCCGCCGCCACCGGGCGCAGGCCGGGATGGCCCCAGAGGCGCTCGGCCCGGGAGCGGGCGGGCGTGATCTGCTCGGCGTCGCTCAGCTCGTCCCGTCCCGGCTGGAAGAACTGGGCGTCGGTCGCGTACTGGAACGGGATGTCCAGGCCGTCGAGCCACGCCATCGGCTCGGCGGTCGCGTTGTGGTGGGCGTGCCAGGCCCAGCCGGCCTGCGGCAGGAAGTCGCCGCGGCGCATCGCCACCGGGTCGCGGTTCACGACCGTCCAGACGCCCGCCCCCTCGAGCACGAACCGGAAGGCGTGCTGCGTGTGCCGGTGCTCCGGCGCGTTCTCGCCCGGCCGCAGGTACTGGATCGCCGCCCACAGCGTCGGCGTGGCGAACGGGCGGCCGCCGAGCCCGGGATTGGCCAGCGCGATCGCGCGGCGCTCGCCGCCGCGGCCGACGGGAACGATCTCCCCGGCCCGGGCGGCGAGTTCGCGCAGCGCCGCCCACCGCCACAGGTGCGGCCGCGCCTTCGACGCGGGGCGGACCGGCATCAGGTCGCCGATCTCGGTCCACAGCGGCACGAGCAGCGCCTGCTCGAACCCCCGGTACAGGTCCTCGAGGGCCGGTGTCACGTCCGGCTGACGCGGCGCCGAAACCGCGCGCAGGTGCACCGGGGACGCGAAGTTAACTGGGGACGTCGTCATGTCTCCAAGCCTGCGTCCCGGCCTGGCCCGGGTTGGCGAAGATTCTGCTGAGCAGAATCCTGACCGCGCCCCGGCGGGCGGACCCGGGCCGGGCGAGGGATTAGCTGCCTAGTTCGTCGTCGCCGTAGTCGTGGTCCGGGTGGTTGACGGCGCCCAGCCGCCAGTAGCCGCGGGTCACCAGCGAGCTGGCCGGCAGGCCGCGGTCGCGGGTGAAGTACCGGCGGATGCCGCGCATCGCGGCGGCCTCGCACGCGACCCAGACCCGGCCGCCGTCAGGGATCGCGGCGGCGCGCGCCGCCTCGTCAAGTTCCGCGCCGAACGCGTCCGGCCGCCGCCGGCGGTGCCATGTCACCGACGTCTTCGCCAGGCTGGCGAGCGTGATCTCATCGTCGGGGTCCGCCACCTCAAGGTGCACGTCGGCGCTGGCCGTCGGCGGCAGCGCCTCGAGCAGCGTCGCGACCGCCGGGAGCGCGCTCTCGTCGGCGGCCAGCCACCAGTGCGGCACGGTCTCGTCCAGCGAGAACCGTCCGCCCGGGCCGGCGACCGCGAGCTTGTCACCCGGCTTGACGCGCTCCGCCCACTCCGACGCCGGGCCAACGCCGTGCAGGACGAACTGCAGCTCGAGCGTCATCGTGTCTTCGTCGAAGGCGCGCGGCGTGTAGGTGCGGACGACCGGCCGGGGCACGTCGCCTTCCGGCCAGACCGGGCCGTCCGGCGTCTGCTCGGGCAGCACCGGGGCATCCTGGCCCGGCGCGGGCAGGAACACCTTGACGTGCGACGTCGGGGCCTCGATCTTGAATCCGTCAAGGGCCGGGCCCGTTACCCGCACCGACACCAGCCGGGGCGTGAGCCGCGACACGGACACCACTTCTACCGGCCGGGGCGGCTTGCGCCGGCGCGGGGGGCGGGCGGTCTGTTCTGGTGTTTCGGTCACGAAATGTCCTCTCCTCAGTCGGCGAGCAGCCGGTACAGCGCCTGGCGGGCGCCACGGACGATCTCGACCGCCTGTTCTACCTGCCCCGCGCTGCCCGTGGTACCCACCTGGCGGGCGGCCGCGTGCATCCGGTGCACCTCCGACCGCAGGTCCAGGTGCGCGGGCGCGCCGGCGGTCCCGGCGGCCAGCTCGCGCAGCCGGTCCTGGTCGGCGGCGGCCCGGCCGCTATCGGTCAGCTGGTAGATCTTGCGGCCGCTCTCGTCGCGGCCCGCGATCAGGCCCGCGTCCTCGAGCAACTGCAGCAGCGGGTACACCGAGCCGGGACTCGGCCGCCAGCGGCCGCCCGCCTGCTCCTCGAGCCGGCGCATGAGCTCGTATCCGTGCGCGGGGCCGTCCAGCAGGGCGGCGAGCAGGAAACCGCGCACGTTGCCCTTCGGTATCCGGCCGCCGGACCATTGCCCGTGGTGGCCATGATCCCCGTCTGGTCGCATGATCAGCCCCTCTATGCGTTAGGCTGAGACTATCACGATATATCAAAATACTGTCATTGGCCGCCAGCGGCCAATGACAGGGCTGAGCCAGGGCTTTAGGCCCTCGCTTGTTGGAAACACGATAGAACAATCGTTTGCAGTCAACCAGTCCGGGCGTAAGCTCCCGAGGATGGGGCCAGAGAGAAGTGTTGGGATCGTGGGGGCCGGCATCGTCGGGCTCGCCGTCGCGCGCCAGCTCGCCCGGGCCGGGATCGATGTCACCGTCTTCGAGAAGGAAGACGCCGTCGGCACCCACCAGACCGGGCACAACTCCGGTGTCGTGCACGCCGGCATCTACTACGCGCCCGGGTCGGCCAAGGCGAAGCTGACCCGCCGCGGCGTCGGCCTGCTCAAGGACTACTGCCGGGAGAAGAACCTGGAGTACGACGAGCGCGGCAAGCTCGTCGTGGCGCGGGACGACCGGGAGGTCGCCAAGCTCCGCGAACTGCAGCGCCGCTCGACCGCTAACGGCGTGCCCGGCGTGCGCTGGCTGGAAGCGCCCGAGCTGCGGGAACTCGAGCCTGACGTGGCCGGCCAGGCCGCGCTCCTGTCCCCCAGCACCGCGATCGTCGACTACCCGGCGATCACCAGGGCCTACGCCGGGGACGTCACGAAGCACGGCGGCGAGATCCTGCTGTCCACCCCCGTCGACGCGATCTACCGGGCCAGGACCGGCGGCGTGGAGCTGATCGCGAGCGGCCAGGCGCACCACGCCGATCGGCTCGTGATCTGCGCGGGCCTGCAGGCCGACCTGCTGGCCAGGCAGGCCGGCGACCAGCGGGCACCGGAGATCATCCCGTTCCGCGGCGAGTACCTGCGGCTGGCGCCGCACGCCCGCGACCGGGTCAGGCGGCTCATCTACCCGGTGCCCGACCCGCGCTACCCGTTCCTCGGCGTGCACCTCACGCCGCGGGTCAACGGCGAGGCCGACCTCGGCCCGAACGCGGTGCTCGCCCTGGCCAGGGAGGGGTACCGGCGCCGCGACATCACGTGGGATGAGGTGGCCCGGCTGAGTCGGTCTGGTTCGTTCAGGAAAATGGCTGTGAAGAACTGGCGGGCGGGGGTGCGGGAGATGCGCGGCTCGCTGTTCCGCGGCGCCTTCCTGGCGGAGGCCCGCACCTACCTTCCCTGGCTCACGCCGGCCGACGTGCGGCCCGCGCCGGCCGGCGTGCGCGCGCAGGCCGTCGACCCGGACGGGTCGCTCGTCGACGACTTCCGCATCACGCGGAACGGCGACGTGACAACCGTCCGCAACGCGCCGTCACCAGCGGCGACGGCGTCGATGGCCATCGCCGAGCACATCGTCGCCCAGCTAGAGCACGCGGATGGCGGTAGCTAGCCTGCCCGGTCGCGGCGCTTATCCGACTGTCCTCGCGGCGCGCGGCCGGAACGCCGCGAACGGATTGGTCACCACCAGCCCCCGCGACGCGAACCGGTACAGCGCGGCCGGGCGGCCGCCGCTGGCGCTCGGCCGTGACAAGTCCGCGGTCACCTCGATCACCCCGCGCCGCGTGAGGATCCGCTGCAGGTTCGTGGCGGACACCGGATGCCCGAGCGCGGCGGTGTACATGTCCCGCAGTTGCGAGATCGTGAACGTCTCCGGCGCGAGCGCGAACCCGATGTTCGTGTACGACAGCTTCGCCCGCAGCCGATCCCTGGCCGATGCGACGATCGACCCGTGGTCGAACGCGGTCGGCGGCAGCTCATCGACGGGATGCCAGGTGGTGTCGGACGGCAGCCGGGGCCGCGCGCCCGGCGGGACCAGCGCCAGGTAGGCGGTCGCGAGCACCCGCTCGCGCGGGTCGCGGACGGGGTCGCTGCGAGTCTCGAGCTGCTCGAGGTGGGCGATCTCCGGGATGTCGACCTTGGCGCCGAGATGCCGGCTCGCGGAAGCACCGAGCCGCTCCCCCGGGGCCAGCAGCCCGCCCGGCAGCGCCCACGCGCCCGCGAACGGCGGCTCCGCCCGCCGCCAGAGCAGGACGTGCAGCCGGTTGTCGCGAACCTGGAACACGACCCCGAGCGCCTCGTGACGGAAACAGTCCGCACGCGCCCGGTCGCGGCTTTCCTCGGTCGACACGCGCCCATCGTAGCCGCGCGGCCCCGGTTCGCTTATCTCATGATCGCGGCTCGTAGGTGGCGAATATCGCCGCGCCGGCCCATGATCATGAAACGGCCCCCGCGGTGAAGTTTTCGCCCAAGGGTTGAAAACCAGATGTTTTCGACCTAAGGTCAAAAACCATGGAGGACGACTTCAGCACACGTATCAGGGAACTCGCGAAGCAGCGCGACGCGGTGATCCTCGCCCACAACTACCAGCGGCCCGAGATCCAAGACGTCGCGGACCACGTCGGCGACTCGCTCGCCCTCGCCCGGCTGGCCGCGGAAAGCACCGCGCGGGTCATCGTCCTCGCCGGCGTGTACTTCATGGCGGAGACCGCCAAGCTCCTCTCCCCCGGCCGCACGGTGCTGATCCCCGACGCCGACGCCGGCTGCTCCCTCGCCGACAGCATCACCGCCGCCCAGCTCCGCGCCTGGAAGCGCGACCACCCCGGCGCCGCCGTCGTCGCCTACGTGAACACCACCGCCGAGGTCAAGGCCGAGGCCGACGTCTGCTGCACCTCCGCCAACGCCGCCGACATCGTCACCTCGATCCCCGCAGACCGCGAGATCCTCTTCCTCCCCGACCAGTTCCTCGGCGCGCACGTCCGCCGCGTGACCGGCCGCGCCAACCTCCGCGTCTGGATGGGCGAGTGCCACGTCCACGCGGGCATCAGCCCCGAGGTCCTGCGCGCGCGGGCCGCGGCCCGCCCGGACGCGGAGATCTACGTACACCCGGAATGCGGCTGCGGGACGTCGGCGCTCTGGGCAACGCAAGACCTTCCGCCCGAACGCACCATGGTGCTCTCCACCGGCGGCATGCTCGCCGCCGCACGGTCAACCCGGGCATCCGCGGTGCTTGTCGCCACCGAGACCGGCATGCTGCACCAGTTGCGGAAGGCGAACCCGGCGGTCGACTGGGCGCCGGTCAACGAGCAGGCGGTCTGCCGCTACATGAAGATGACCACGCCCGAATCGCTCGAACGCTGCCTCCGCGACGGCGTCACCGAAGTCCACGTCGACCCGGCGATCGCCGGCCGCGCCCGCCGCGCCGTCGCGGCGATGATCGCGTGACCTGGGAACGCACGGCCGATGTCGTGATCGTCGGCTCCGGGGCGGCCGGGATCAGCGCCGCGCTCACGGCCGCCGCGAGCGGCGCTTCTGTGCTCGTGACCACGAAAGATCTCACGGGCGGCGCGAGCCCGCTCGCGCAAGGCGGCCTCGCGGCCGCGATCGGGCCCGGCGACACCGCCGGCGCGCACGCCGCGGACACGATCGCCGCCGGCGCGGGCCTCTGCGACGCCGACACGGTCGGCGCGCTCGCGGCGGGCGCCCCCGGCGCCATCGACTGGCTCGTCCGCCAGGGCACGCGGCTCGAACGAGAGCGGCTGCGGCTGGAGGGCGGGCACAGCCGGAACCGGATCACGCACTCCGGCGACGACGCGACCGGCGCCGAGGTGCACCGCGCGCTGCTGCGGGCGCTGCTCGCGAGCCGCGTCGAGATCCTGGACCGGGCGATCGCGATCGACGTCTCCCCGGGGGAACTGCTGGCCGCCATCATCCGGCCGGGCGGCGGGCTAGACCCGGGGCTGGTCCGCGCCCGCGCCGTGATCCTCGCGGCGGGCGGGCTCGGCCAGGCGTACGCCACCACGTCGAACCCGCCCGGGGCGACCGGGGACGCGCTGGCGATGGCCGCCCGGGCGGGCGCCGTGCTCCGCGACCCCGAATTCGTGCAGTTCCACCCCACCGTTCTGTGGCGCGACGGCGCGAC
>DASZKN010000291.1:0-2966 GCA_035552855.1 Trebonia sp.
CGGATGCGCAAGGTGATCAACAAGATGGTCACCGAGGAAGACCTCATCCGCACGGTGACGACCGCCTACTCGTCCGGCTGGCGGCAGGTCAAGCTGTACTTCATGTGCGGCCTGCCGACCGAGACCGACGAGGACGTCCTCGCCGTCGCGAGCCTGGCCAAGAAGGTAATCGCGGCTGGCCGGGCGGCGTCCGGGCGCAAGGACATCCGCTGCACCGTGTCGATCGGCGGCTTCGTGCCCAAGCCGCACACACCGTTCCAGTGGGCCGCCCAGTGCCCGCCGGAGGTGGTCGACGACCGGCTGCGCCAGCTGGGCGCGGCGCTGCGGTCGGACAAGACCTACGGCAAGTCGGTCGGCTACCGCTACCACGAGGGAACGCCGTCCCTGATCGAGGGACTGCTGTCGCGCGGTGACCGGCGGGTCGGCCGGGTGATCCTGGCCGCCTGGCAGGACGGGGCGCGGTTCGACGGCTGGAGCGAGCACTTCTCCTTCGCCCGCTGGGTCGCCGCCTGCGAGAAGGGCCTGACCGGATCGCCGGTCGACTTGGCTTGGTACACTACGCGCGAGCGTGACTACGGCGAGGTACTGCCGTGGGACCACCTGGACTCTGGTCTTGACCGGGACTGGCTTTGGGAAGACTGGCAGTCGGCGATCGCGCCGGACGGAGCCGGCGAGGTGGAAGACTGCCGGACAACGCCGTGCTACGAGTGCGGCGTCTGCCCGGCGATGGGCACGGAGATCCAGACGGGCCCGACAGGAGAGCGACTGGACGGAAGGCGCCTGCTTCCCGTGCTGGCGACCAACGGGAGATAACGATGAGTGCGATGAACGGCGGCGAGCCGGTCACGACTCAGCATCTACTCGTCCGGTATGCTAAGCGAGGAAAGATGCGTTTCTCCAGCCAGCTGGATGTAGCGCGGTCCTTCGAACGAGGGGTACGGCGGGCCGACCTGCCGATCGCCTACTCGGTCGGGTTCACGCCGCATCCGAAGATTTCCTACGCAGGCGGCGTCCCGACCGGGGTCGCGAGTGAGGCCGAGTACCTGAGCCTCACGCTGACTAGCCGGACCGAGGCGGACGTGGTGCGGGAACGGCTGAACGCGGCGCTGCCTGATGGGATAGACGTGATCACTGTCGTTGAGGACTCCGGGGGACTGCCGGCTAGTCGGCTCACCGCGTCCGAGTGGCAGATCGCTCTTCCTGGCCTACCACCGGACAGCGTGGTGCCGGTGGTCAAAGATTTTCTTGCCCTGACGGAGGCGCCGGTGGAACGGCTGACCTCCAAGGGCTTGCGGCGCATGGACGCGCGCGCAGCTGTCGTTAGCCTCGACGTCCGCCCGGACGCGAGTGCTGGCTCGGCGCTGCAAATGATCGTCCGACACACTGTCCCGGCCGTCCGGCCGGACGACGTGCTCAACGCGCTTCGCGACGTTGCCGACGTGTTTCCCGCGGGGCAGCCGCTCATGACGCGGCTCGCGCAGGGAACGTTCGGCGAGTCCGGGATGGTCAAGCTATGACCGCCACCCCGGAGCTGAAGTACATAACCAAGCCTGGACCCAGCACCCGTGAATTCGGGACCCGTACCTCCGCGCGTGACTTTTTCCCGCGCGGCGGTGCCAGTGGTCCGGGCGAACTACCACTACGAGCCCCCGTGCGGCGCGCCGACACCTTGCGTGCGGTGACGCCCGGGGGCCTGACTGGAGATTGCCCGAATGCTCGACAGCGAGCGCACCACCCACGAGACAGACACTAACCAGGCCACTGGCCAGGCCGCGGAAACCTCTCCCGCAGCGGCGGCGTTCGACACGCCGCCCCCGTCGGCGGCGCCCGCGGTGCCGGCTGCGGTTTTCCAGGCTCCGCAGGTGCTGTTCCAGGCCCCGGCGGCTGTGCCGGCTGGCAACCGGGATGCCGGAAGCGAGGACGCTCGGGACAACGGCGGCCGGGATAACGGTTCCCGCGACAGCGGTGCCAGGGACAACGGCTCGCGCGGCGAAGACGTCGCGGGCGAGCAGCCGGACGCCGCCGACAGCGACGCCGAGGGCAGCCGGAGCAGCCGCCGCACGCGCGGCCGGGGACGCACCCGCGCCACGCGGGACGCGGCGGCCGACGACGTGCAGAGCGCTGACGCCACCGCCGCGATCGACGAGGCGGGCGCGGCCGACCCGGCCGCCGCCAGCACCGGTGAGGAAGCCGAGAAGCCGCCGGCCAGCCGGAGCCGCCGCCGTCGTAACACCAGGACCAGGGGCAAGGACGACGCCGACGCCGCCGCTGAGGACAGCGACGAGGAGGGCGGCGCCGCCGCCGACAGCGACGAGGAAGGCGGCGACCCCGAGGACGCGGCCGACGGCGGCAGCGCCACCCGCCGTCGCCGCCGCAAGCGCCGCCGCGGCTCGGCCGAAAGCGACGGCACATCCCCCGATGACCCGCCGGACACCGTGGTGCACGTCCGTGAGGCGCACAACGCGCAGGACGACGTGCGGTCCATCAAGGGATCTACCCGCCTCGAGGCGAAGAAGCAGCGCCGCCGGGAAGGGCGCGAGTCCGGCCGCCGCCGCCCGCCGATGATCACCGAGTCGGAGTTCCTGGCCCGCCGGGAATCGGTCGAGCGGACGATGGTGGTCCGCCAGCGGGGCGACCGCACGCAGATCGCGGTGCTGGAGGACGACGTCCTCGTCGAGCACTACGTGAACCGGACGACGCACGCCTCCTACGTCGGCAACGTGTACCTGGGTAAGGTCCAGAACGTGCTGCCGTCCATGGAGGCGGCCTTCGTGGACATCGGCAAGGGCCGCAACGCGGTGCTGTACGCGGGCGAGGTCAACTTCGACGCCAGCGGCCGCGAGGGCCAGCCCAAGCGCATCGAGGCGGCGCTCAAGCCCGGCCAGTCGGTGATCGTCCAGGTCACCAAGGACCCGGTGGGCCACAAGGGGGCCAGGCTCACCAGCCAGGTCAGCCTGCCAGGCCGC
>DASZKN010000292.1:0-5168 GCA_035552855.1 Trebonia sp.
AAATTACCGAGCCGCACATATTCCGGTCAATAACTAACGTAATTACACTTGATCGACGTCGGGCCAGCGGGGGATATGCCCAGCTTGCTGGCGGAGAAATCAGAAGCGGGCAGGCGCGCCGCCTCCCCCGGCCCGGTCGGCTAGGTCTCGCAGGCGCGCGCGGGACACGGGAAGGCGAAGACTTTGTGCTTCGCGAAGGAAATTATCCAATACGGACAAAAAACTTACGGAAAGAGCGCAATGGCCCGCGGCGACGCGCCTGGGACTCGTGGCGACGCGCCCCGGACGGCGGGGCTGGGCTGGCTGGCTGGCGGGCCGACCGATAAAGCCTATTAAACCAGTCGTTAATATTGACAAAAGTCTCGGCGGGCTGGCAGGCTGGTCCGTGCACGGCCCGCCTCGCCGGCGGGCCGAACCCGGTCCACGTGGAGGTTAGCGCCATGGCCAGCACGTCTGCCGATCCCGCTGGTGACGAGCGGACCGCGGACCGGGACGCGATTGGGCAGCGGCGGCGGGGGCGGGGGCGGGGGCGGGGGCGGAAGTACCATGACATAGGGAATTACCTGCTGAACAAGGCCCCGAACCACAGACAGATCTGAACATGACCGCTCTCGACCAGGAACCGGCTGCTGAAGGCATGGGGATTTCCGCGGCGGAGTTCCGCCACGTGATGGGGCATTTCGCCACCGGCGTCACCATTGTCACGTCCGTCGGCAAAGACGGCGCGCCGGTCGGTACCACCGCGAACGCGGTCACGTCCCTTTCCCTCGACCCGCCGCTCGTGCTCGTCTGCTTCGCCCTCGGCAGCGCCACGCTCAAGGCGGTCCGCGGCCACGGCGCGTTCGCGGTCAACATGCTCGGGGAACGCCAGCGGCACCTGTCCGCCAACTTCGCGCGGCGCGGGCTCGCCGCCGCCTGGGAGGGCGTGCGCCATCGCCGCGGGCGCACCGGCAGCCCGCGACTCGAGGACGTGCTGGCCGTCATCGAGTGCACGGTCGAGCACGTGCTGCCCGGCGGCGATCACGAGATCGTCGTCGGCCGCGTCCAGCACGCGGAGACGAACGGCGGCGACGCAACGCCGCTGCTGTTCTACCGGGGCCAGTACGCCGCGCTCGACGGCCACGGTCACGGTCACGGCCACGGCCACGGTCACGGCCACGGCGAGGGCGGGGGCGACGGCAAGCTCACCGCCTAGCGGGCAGAACGGGAACTCACAGCTCGGCGAGCACGCTGAACTCGAGGCCGTCGGCCTCCGCCAGGTAGACCGGCTGCTCCACGTGGTTGCCGCGCAGCCGCAGCGCGCCCCGCGCGCCCGCGTAGCCGCCGTCCCCGCCCCAGTGGCCCGGGCAGCCCCGGCGCCCCCGCGCCTGGAGCGCGCCCAGCAGCAGCATCCCCTCGTAGCAGGACTCCCCCGGACTGCCGATCGGCGGCGCCTCGACGCCGAAGCGGCGCGCGTACCGCGCGCCGAACCGCATGCTCTCCGGCGTGGTAAGCGTCTCGAAGTAGCCGGCGGCGGCCCACAGGGACTCGGTGGCTTCGGGGCCAGAGGCCAGCAGCATGTTCTCGTCCATCAGCGTGGACAGGCGCAGGCACCGCTCGTGCAGCCGGCGCTCGGCGAACGCCCGGTTGAACGAGACCGCGTCGTGCCCGACGAGCAGCAGGAGCACCGCGTCCGCACCGGACCTCGCCACCCGGTCGAGCGCCGGCCGGAAGTCGCGCGTGCCCAGCGGCACGAACACCTCATCGGCGATCAGCGCGCCGCAGTCCGCCGCGTACCCGCGGGCGGCGAGCGCGGTGCCCCGCGGCCAGACGTAGTCGTTGCCGACGACGCACCAGCACGTCGCGTCCGCGACCTCGCGGAGCAGCCGCATCGCCGGGTGCAGTTGCCGCTCCGGCGTCTCCCCGGTCAGGAAGATGCCCGGCGTCCGCTCCCCGCCCTCGTACAGCGCCGTGTACACGTACGGGACGCGGCCGGCCACGCACGGGGCGATCGCCTGCCGCACCGCCGAGATGTGCCAGCCCACGACCGCGCCGACCGCGCCGGCCGAGACCAGCCGGTCGATCTCCGCCGCGACCGCCGCCGGCGCGGCGCCGCCGTCGACCGGCAGCAGCCGGATTTCCCTGCCGCCGGCGCCCCCGGCCGCGTTCAGTTCCTCGATGGCGAGCGTCGCGGCCAGTTCGCTGGACAACCCGAAAATCCCGGCGGGCCCGCTGCGCGGGATCACAAGGGCCACCGTCAGCACGTCCTGCCGCACTACCGCACCCCCGGCGAATCCAATCGGCGTCTGCGGCGGGCAGCAGCGGCCACCTTGGTGAACCGGGTTCGGGTGATCCCGGTTAGTCTTGAGCTAAGTTAAACCGAAGGGAAGTGCGCGGGCAACCATGCTGACCGAGCCGTCTCGCGATCTTGCCCACCTGCTGCGCCAGGCCGAGCGATTGCTCGCCGGGCGGCTGGCCGCGCTGCTGGCCAGCGAAGACTGCACGCTCGAGGAATGGCGGGTGCTCAAAGTGCTCGCGGACGGGCACGGTCACGGGCTGCCGGAGGTCGCCGCTTCCGCGCCGCTGCCCGACGAGGCCCTCGCCAAGCTCATGGACCGGATGGTCTGCGACGGCCTCGTCTACCGGCGCGCCGACGATCGCGACCGCCGCAGCGTCCTCGTCTACCTGTCCCTGCACGGCCGGGACATGTACGAGCGCGCCGCCGACGTGGTCGCGGCCGCCGACGAGCAGCTGGCCGCCGCGGTCGGCGACGACGGCGAACTCGCGCGCCGCCTGCGCGGCCTCGTCGACGTGCTGACGGCGCTGGCCCTGGTCCCGGCCCAGACAGCCGAGACAGCCGCGACAGCCGACGCGGCGGGCACGGCCGCCAGCGCGTTAACCCGGAAGAGCCCGGCCGGCGGGGAGTGAGCAGGGACCGTTAAGGGCAATGGAGGTTAGCTTTTCACCGCTTGCCGGACGAGCGGGACGGCGCTATCGGCCCAGTTCGCGACGGCCGTGGGCAGCTCGGCGAGTTCCGGCTCGGTGACGTAGAGGCCGCGGGCCGGGACGGTCGCGCCGAGTTCGACCAGGACGGGGCGCAGGTGCACCTCGACGGCGAGCAGGTGTCCGGGCCAGCCGCCGGTCATGACCGGGACCGCCACCACGCCGGCCAGGCCGTTCGTGCCGTACCGGTCGAGGAACGCCTTGAGCAGGCCCGTGTACGACGCCTTGTACGTCGGGGAGGCGATGACCGCGACGTCGGCCGCGGCGACCTCGGCGGTGAGCTTGGTGAGCTCCGCGTCCGACCAGTCGAAAACCCGGGGCGCGTAGTCGGTCAGGTCGACGTCCAGGCATTCGGCGGCGGGATCGACGGCGGCCGTGATCGCGTCCGCGACCGCGACCGCGACACCGTGGGTGCGGGAGCGGGGCTTCGGGTTGCCGGTGACGATCGCGATCTTGGTCATGACGCGGTCAGCCTATCGCGGGCGGGCTCGGCGGCCCGGCCGGTGGCCGGGCCGGTGGCCGGGCCACCCGTGGGGGCGAACGGGGTCACGGTCCGCGTGACGTCGGCCGGCAGCGGCGCCGGGTGCGCCCAGCGGCCGCGCCGCTCCAGGATCGGCAGCACTCCCTCCCCGAACCAGTACGCCTCCTCCAAGCACGGGTACCCGGACATGATGAACTCCGTGATGCCAAGGCGGGCGTACTCCTCGATCCGGTCGGCGACCTCAGTGTGGCTGCCGACCAGCGACGTGCCCGCGCCGCCGCGGACCAGCCCGACGCCGGCCCACAGGTTCGGGTAGATCTCCAGGTCGCGGCGGTCACCGCCGCTGTGCAGCGCGCGCATCCGGCGCTGCCCCTCGGACTCGCTGCTGGCCAGCCCGGCCTGCGCCCGGGCGATCATGTCGTCGTCGATCGGCGCGATGAGCCGCTCAGCCTGGCGCCAGGCCTCTTCCGACGTGTCGCGGGAGATCGTGTGCAGGCGGATGCCGAGCCGCAGCGCGCGGCCCTGCTCACGGCCCTGCTCGCGGGCGAGGGACTCGATCCAGCGGAGCTTCTTGTCCACGTCCGCGGGCGGCTCGCCCCACGTCAGGTAGACGTCGCTGTACCTGACCGCGATCGGTCCCGCCGCCGCCGACGAGCCGCCGAAATACACATCCGGCACCGGCTCGGGCAGCCGCGCCAGCCGCGCCCCCTCGACGCGGAGATGCCTGCCTTCGCTTGTGACCGCCTCGCCGGCCCAGAGGCGGCGCACGATGTCGAGGAACTCCCCGGCCCGCTCGTAGCGCTGGTCCTTGCCGAGGAAGTCGCCGTACGCGCGCTGCTCGGCCGCCTCGCCGCCGGTGACGACGTTGAGCAGCAGGCGGCCCCGGGACTGACGCTGGAACGTCGACGCCATCTGCGCCGCCAGCGTCGGCGAGATCTGGCCGGGGCGGAAGGCCACGAGGAACTTCAGCCGCTCGGTCACCTCGGTGAGCATGGCGGTCGACAGCCACGCGTCCTCGCACCACGCGCCGGTCGGGGTGAGCGCGGCCTCGAACCCGAGTTGCTCGGCGCCGCGCGCGATCTGCCCGAGGTAGGAGATCGTCGGCGGCCGGATGGCGCCGGCCGCGCCCGTGGTCACGCCGTGACCGCCGCCGACGATGTCACGGCCGTCGCCGTTGGTCGGCAGGAACCAGTGGAAACGCAGGGACATCGGCGCACCTCTCGGTTATATACCTAGTTTATCGATTGGTTTACTATACATGAATCACTTAACGGCCATGGTGACTGCCATGCGGGCGGCCGCGCGTCCGCGGTCTTCGCAGCCCGGCAGCGGCGGCGTATCGTCGCGAATATGAGACTGCGGGATATGCGGGAAATTGTGCAGCTGCGTTCAGTGGAGCTGGACGCGACGCGGCGGCGGCTGGCCGCGTGCTACGACATCGGCGACCTGCGGCGCGCGGCGCGGCGGCGGATCCCGCGACCGGTCTTCGACTACGTGGACGGAGCGGCCGACACCGAGCTGTCTTCGGCGGGCAACGTGCGGGCGTTCGAGCGGTGGCGGTTCCAGCCACGGGTGCTCGCGGACGTGGCGGCGGCGGACACGTCGACGTCACTGCTGGGCAGTTCCCTCTCGATGCCCGTGGTGCTGGGGCCGACCGGGTACACGCGGATGATGCACCCCGACGGCGAACTCGGGGCGGCGCGCG
>DASZKN010000293.1:0-11154 GCA_035552855.1 Trebonia sp.
TAGCCTCGCCGCTAATCGGCGAGATCAGCGCGTGGCCGGGTCCGTGGCCCGAGGTCCTGGCGGACGCGGTGCTCGCCGCCCTGGCGCGGTCCGCGTCGCTAACGAACCTGCCGACCGGGACCCGGCAGCTGGTGAGCGCCGCCGCGCGCGGCCTGCCCGCCACCGGCCCCCGCGACTACGCCGGCTGGCTCATCCGCTTCGCCGACACGCACCCGCAGCCCTGGAGCGCGGCGCTCCGCTCCGCCGCCACCACGATTATCCACCGCCGCGCCTTCCTGGAAGACCTCCGCCGCCCCTGACGATCAAAGCTGCCATTGCCCTGGCGCGATAGGCCGACGCTGTAGCTGGCGTTCTGTCCACCGTCCCGCGTCCTGGAAGATCCGTCAGGCGGAAGGAGTCGCGTTCCCGCGGAAACGTCTGACGCAATTGCGCGAAACGTTCCCGCGGGAACGTCCGCACTTACGACCCGGGGGCGGTTTGACCTCGCCAGAGCGAACACGGCCGTCTCCGCGACCCGAGAAATAACGAATGTCGCGGGTGCCGGCTACCGTGCCGGGCATGACCACGAACGCCGCCGAGACCGGCCTGCTCCGCCCGCACGCCGAGCAGGTTTACCGGGCCGAACTCGGCGCGCTCGCGAAGGCCGATGACAGGCCGCGGCCGCCGTCGTGGCGGCTGTCGCCGCACGCGGTCGTGACCTATCTCCTCGGCGGCACGCTGCCCGACGGCACGACGATCACGCCCAAGTACGTCGGCCCGCGCCGCCTCGTCGAGGTAGCGGTCGCGACGCTCGCCACCGACCGCGCCCTGCTGCTGCTCGGCGTGCCCGGCACCGCGAAGACCTGGGTGTCCGAGCACCTCGCGGCCGCCATTTCCGGGGACTCGACGCTGCTCGTGCAGGGCACGTCGGGCACCGCGGAAGAGGCCATCAGGTACGGCTGGAACTACGCCCGCCTGCTCGCGACCGGTCCGACCGCCGAGGCGCTCGTCGCGTCCCCGGTCATGACCGCGATGCGCGAGGGCCGGCTCGCCCGGATCGAGGAGCTGACCCGCATCCCGTCCGACGTGCAGGACGCGCTGATCACGATCCTGTCGGAGAAGGCGCTGCCCGTCCCCGAGCTCGGCACCGAGATCCAGGCCCGCAAGGGCTTCTCGGTGATCGCCACCGCCAACGACAGGGACCGTGGCGTCAACGACCTGTCCTCGGCCCTGCGCAGGCGGTTCAACACCGTCGTGCTGCCGCTGCCCGCCAGCGAGGACGAGGAAGTCGGCATCGTCACCCGCCGCGTCGCCCAGCTCGGCGCGGTCCTCGAGCTGCCGGCCGTGCCGTCGGCGCTCGAGGAGATCAGGCGGGTGGTGACGGTGTTTCGTGAGCTGCGTTCCGGGGTGACGGTGGACCAGCGGACCAAGCTGAAGTCGCCGACCGGCACGCTGTCCCCGGCCGAGGCGATCTCGGTCATCACCAGCGGCATCGCGCTCGCCGCGCACTTCGGCGACGGCGTGCTGCGCCCCGCCGACGTCGCCGCCGGCCTCGTCGGCGCGGTGGTCAAGGACCCGGTTTCCGACGCCGCGGTGTGGTCGGAGTACCTCGAGGCGGTCGTGCGGACGCGTCCGGCGTGGCAGGAGTTCTACGCCGCCTGCCGCGAGGTCACCCCGTGACTTTTCCCCCTGAACGCGTCCTGGTGCTCGGCATCCGCCACCATGGCCCCGGGTCCGCGCGCAGCGTGGTAGCGGAGCTGGACCGGGTCAAGCCAGGCGCCGTGCTGATCGAGGGGCCGGCCGACGCGGACCCGGTGCTCGGCCTCGCGGCGGCGCCGGGCATGGCGCCGCCGGTGGCGCTGCTCGCCTACGCGCCCGACGAGCCGAAGATCTCCGCCTGCTGGCCCTACGCGGTCTTCTCCCCCGAGTGGCAGGCGCTCACGTGGGCGCTGAGCCATGACGTGCCCGTGCGGTTTTGCGACCTCCCGGCCTCGATGATGCTGACAGAGAGCGGAACAGAGGGAGACAGCAGGGCGCGTTCAGAGGAAAGGGACCCGATCGGGCGGCTGGCCGCGGCGGCCGGGTACGACGACCCCGAGCGCTGGTGGGACGACGTGATCGAGTCACGGCTGGACGGGGCGCCGCCGTTCCCGGCGCTGACCGAGGCCATGGCCGAGCTGCGGGACGGCGGGAGCGACCCGCCACGGGAGCGGCGGCGGGAGGCGCACATGCGGCAGGTGCTGCGGGCCGCGCTCAAGGAGACCGGCGGGGTCGTCGCGGTCGTGTGCGGGGCGTGGCACGCGCCCGCGCTGGCCGGGCCGCTGCCGCCCGCGGCGCGGGACGCCGCCGAGCTGCGCGGCACGCCCAGGCGGAAGGCGGCGCTCGCGTGGGTGCCGTGGACGCACTCCCGGCTCGCGGCCGCCTCCGGGTACGGGGCGGGGATCACGTCGCCGGGCTGGTATC
The DNA here is from genome assembly GCA_035552855.1 of Trebonia sp. Lineage (GTDB taxonomy): Bacteria > Actinomycetota > Actinomycetes > Streptosporangiales > Streptosporangiaceae > Trebonia. The sequence continues at coordinate 2,443 of DASZKN010000293.1, forward strand.
ACCACCTGTTCACGACGCGGGACGCGGTGATCGCGCGGTGGCTGACGCGCGTCGCGGGCGTGCTGCGGGAACGGGACCTGCCGGTGTCCTCGGCGCACGTCATCGAGGCGGTGCGGCTGGCCGAGACGCTGGCCGCCCTGCGCGGCCGCCCGCTGGCCGGGCTCGCCGAGGTCACCGAGGCGACGAAGTCCGTGATGTGCGACGGGGACGACGTGATCTTGTCGTATGTGACGCGGGACCTGGTCGTGGGCGAGACGCTCGGCTCCGTGCCGCCGGACGCGCCGCCGGTGCCGCTGGACGCCGACCTGCGGGCCAGCGCGCGGTCGCTGAAACTCAAGATCGACCCGCTGGACAAGACGCTGGCGCTCGACCTGCGCCGGGACATCGACCGGCGGCGCTCGCAGTTCCTGCACCGGCTGCTCGTGCTCGGGATCCGCTGGGGGTCGGTGACCGCGGACCTCGTGCGGGGCACGGGGACGTTCCACGAGACGTGGTCGCTGCGGTGGCGGCCCGAGCTCGCGGTCGCGGTCATCGACGCGGCCGCGTGGGGCACTACCGTGCGGGACGCGGCCGCGGCCCGGATCGTGGCGGACGCCCGGGCGGCGACGCGGCTGAGCGACGTGTCGCTGGCGGTGGTGCGGGTGCTGCTCGCCGGGCTGGGCGGGGCCCTCGAGCCGGTGCTCGCGGCGCTCGACGCGCGGGCCGCGGCGGACGCCGACGTCATCGACCTGATGGGCGCGGTGCCGTCGCTAGTGCGGGCCGTGCGGTACGGGAACGTGCGCGGCACGCCGGTGCGGTCGCTCGCGGCGGTGGCGGATGCCCTGGTCACGCGGGTATGCGCCGGGCTGCCGGGCGCGGCGGGCGGGCTCGCGGACGACGCGGCGGGCCGGCTGCGGGACGCGCTCGACGGGGTGCACGCGGCGCTGGCGCTGCGCGCGCAATCGGCTGACGGCGCCGCGTCGCGTGCCCGGTGGCTGGCGGCGCTGGCCGGGCTGGCGGACCGGCGGGACGTGCACGGTCTGATCGCCGGGCGGGTGACGCGGATGCTGGCCGACGCGGGGTCGCTGCCGTGGTCCGCGGCCGCCGTGCGCTTCCGGGCGGCGCTGTCGGCCGGGGTCGCGCCGGCGGCGAAGGCCGCCTGGGCGGAGGGGTTCCTGGCCGGGGGCGGCCTGCTGCTCATACACGATCGCGAGCTGCTGTGCGTGCTGGACGAGTGGGTGATCTCGCTCGGGGACGAGGAATTCACGGGGGTGCTGCCGTTGCTACGGCGGACGTTCGGTGAGTTCACCCCGCCGGAACGGGCCGGGGTCGGGCGGGCGGTACGTGCGCTGGCTGCCGGTGCTGGTGGTGCTGGTGCTGGTGTGGCCGGCCGTGCGGGGGCGGGCGGCCCGGGCTCCGGCGGCGGAGCCGTCGACCTGGAGCGGGCCGCGGGCGCGGTGCGGGCGGTGGCGGCGATCCTGGGCAGTGGAGCGGCCGCGGGCGGTGCGGCGTGAGCGCGGATGACGAGCGGATGCGGCGGTGGCGGCTGCTGCTCGGGGCCGCCGCGGAGCCGTCGCTCGGCGCGGGGACCGGGACAGGCGAAGGAACCGGTGACGGACCTGGCGCGGGCCCCGGCGAGGGCCCGGGCACCGAGCTCAGCGCGGCGGACGGCGCCATCGACGCGGCGCTGGCCGCGCTGTACGACGCGGACCAGGACGCTGGCCCCCGGTCGGCCGGTCTGGCCGCGTCCGCCCCGCGGGTGGCCCGCTGGCTCGGCGACATCAGGACGTACTTCCCGTCCACGGTCGTGCAGGTGATGCAGCGCGACGCGATCGACCGGCTGAACCTCAAGCAGCTGCTCCTCGAACCGGAGATGCTCGCCTCGATCGAGCCGGACATCCACCTGGCCGGCACGCTGATCAGCCTGAACAGGATCATGCCGGAGGCCACGGCGGCGACCGCCCGGCAGGTGGTCGGCCGCGTGGTCGCCGACGTGGAGCGGCGGATCGCCGACAAGACGCGGTCGGCGGTGTCCGGCGCTCTCAACCGGGCCGCGCGCGCCCGCCGGCCGAAGCACCGCGACATCGACTGGAACCGGACGATCGCCGCCAACCTGGCGCGCTATCAGCCCGCGTACCAGACCGTGATCCCCGAGCGGCTGGTCGGCTACGGGCGACGGCAGCAGACCGTGGCGCGCGACATCGTGCTGGCCATCGACCAGTCGGGGTCGATGGCGTCGTCGGTGGTGTACGCATCGGTGTTCGGGGCGGTGCTGGCGTCGGTGCGCGCGCTGCGGACGTCGCTGGTCGCGTTCGACACGTCGGTCGCGGACCTGACGCCCCTGCTGACGGATCCGGTCGACGTGCTGTTCGGGACCCAGCTCGGCGGCGGCACCGACATCAGCCAGGCGGTCGCCTACTGCGCGTCGCTCGTTACCCGGCCGCGCGATACCGTGCTGATCTTGATCTCCGACCTGTTCGAGGGCGGCGACGAGGCGGAACTGCTGGCCAGGCTAGGCGCGCTGCGCGCGGCCGGCGTCCGCGTCGTGGCCCTGCTGGCGCTGTCCGACGACGGCGCGCCGGCCTACGACGCGTCGAACGCGGCGGCGCTCGGAGAACTCGGGATTCCGGCGTTCGCGTGCACGCCCGACGCGTTCCCCGACCTGCTCGCGCTCGCGATCGACGGCGGCGACATCGCCGCCTGGGCGCAGCGCGAGGCGCTGGCGGCGCGCTAGCGTTTCCCCGCTACTTCCCCGCTTCGATCGAGGAAAGGGGCGTATATCCGTTGTCGTCAGCGTGGTCCGGCTGCAGGCAGTCGTTGGTGCCGGCCTCCTGCGAAGCATGTGACGGCATCGCCGCCGCGCTGCCGGGTTTTCCGTCGGCAGGGCCACGGGCACCTCCTCACCACGGTGTCAACATCGGGTAGGCAAGGCTGAGAGGAGGCTACCGCGGGAACGCGATTCCCGTCACCAGCGTAAGTCGCCGAGCCGGCTGAGCGTCGCCTCGTCCTCCGCGCCGTCGAAGTACCTGGTCAGGACGTCGGTGAAGGGTGCCGCGGTCTGCGGTTCGTCCGCCGCGGCGGCGGCCTTGAACAAGGTCGTCGACGAGCGCAGCTTCATCGCGTCGACGCTCCCGAAGATCTCGGCCGCGGCCCGGCCGGAGATCGCCGCGACGATCCGGGCACACTCGGCCAGGCGGGGGCCGAGCACCGGGTGGCGGAGATAGGCGCGTGCCTCGCCGAGGCCCGAGATCGCGTACTCCTGGGCCATGGCGCTGAAGCCCAGCCCGCTGATCTGCGGGAAAATGAACCACATCCAGTGGCCGCGCTTCTGTCCGGCGCGCAGTTCGGCGACGGCGCGCTCGTAGGTGCCGTTCCGGTCCTGCGCCGCCACGAACCGCTCCAGCCGGTACGGATCAGTCACGACTCCGGTTCTATCAGGGCCGGGGAACGGCTACAGCGCGGGGTCGGCCCACAGGTGCGCGGCGAGGCCGAGGCCCGCGAGCGCGATCAGCCAGCGCAGCACGGCCGCCGGCGTCCGGCGCGCCACCCGCGGCCCGATCGTGCTGCCGAGGAACAGGCCCGCCGCCAGCGGGCCCGCCGCGGCCCAGTCGACCGGCGACAGGACGGCGAACAGCACCGCCGCCGTTATCTCCGCCGGCCCGAGCAGCATGTTCTTCAGCGCGTTGGCGTGGGCCAGCCGCGGTTCGGCGACCACCAGCATCAGCGTCAGCAGCAGCACGCCCGAACCCGCGCCGAAGTACCCGTTGTACGCCGACAGCGCGGTCAGCGCGCACGGCAGGAGCAGCCGCCCGCGCGACGAGGACGCGGCGAGCGATCGCAGCCGCGGCTGGAACAGCAGCGCGAGCGCGCCGGCGGCCACCAGGAAGGGCACGACCCGGCCGAAAACCCCCGGCGCGGTCGAGAGCAGCAGCGCCGCGCCCGCCGCCCCGCCGGCCGCGGCGACCACGCTCCAGCGGGCCAGCCATGGTCCCCGGCCGGCCAGCTCGGGCCGGGACGCGAGCGCCGAGCCCGGCCAGCAGGCGACGATCGCGATGGTGTTCACCACGTTCGCCCGCAGGGCGGGCACGCCGACCAGGAGAAGGGCCGAATACGACACCAGCGACGTGATGCCGCCGGCCGTCCCGACGATTCCCGCCAGCACGCCGGCCCCGAAAAGCAGCGCGGCCGCGGACCCGCCGGTCATCCGGGCACTCCGCACTGCCCCGGTGCTACCGCGCCGCCGTCAGTAGCGCTACTCTTATCTCTCATATCAGACGATAGCAGTACCGGCCGGCTCGCCAGCGTGCTGCGGACCGAGATCCGCCGACTGGCGGCCGGCGCACGCCTGCCGTCGACCAGGGAGCTGACCAACAGGTACCGCGTCAGCCCGGTCACGGTCGCGCGCGCGATCGCGACGCTGGTCAGCGAGGGCCTGGTCGTCAGCCGTCCCGGCACCGGCACGTTCGTCGCGGACCGGCCCGCCGCCCGATCGGCCGGCCAGGCGCCCGGGCGCGCCAGCGACCTCTCCTGGCAGTCGGTCGCGCTCGGCGAGCGCGTCTTCGACACCGAGGGGCTGTCGCCGCTGGCCGACCCGCCGGGCGACGACGGCGTGATCTCGCTGGCATCCGGCTACCCGCATCCGGCGCTGATGCCGGCTAAGGCGCTGGCGACGGCGCTGAGCCACGCCGCGCACCTGCCCGGCGCCTGGGACCGGCCGCCCGCCGCCGGCCTGGCTGGCCTGCGCGGATGGTTCGCCGCCGCGGCGGCCGCCGGAATCGAGCCGCGGGACGTGCTCATCACGCCCGGCGGGCAGGCCGCGCTGTCGGCCGCGTTCCGCGCGCTCGGCCGCCCGGGCGACGCGCTGCTCGCCGAGTCGCCCACCTATCCGGGCGCGCTGGCGGCGGCGCGGCTGGCGGGCCTGCGGGTGCTGCCCGTTCCGGTCGACGAGCAGGGCGTGGTACCGGCGCTGCTGGCGGACGCGTTCGCTCGCAGCAGCGCGCGCGCCTTCTACTGCCAGCCGAGCTTTCATAACCCGGCCGGCACGGTGCTCGCGGCGTCCCGCCGGGCCGAGGTCCTGTCGGTCGCGCGCGCGGCGGGCGCGTTCGTCGTCGAGGACGACGCGTGCCGCGTGCTGTCGCACGGCGCGCCGCCCCCGCCGCCGCTGCTGGCCGGTGACGACGACGGCCGGGTGGTGTACCTGACCTCGCTCACCAAGGCGGCGTCGCCGAGCCTGCGGATCGGCGCGCTGATCGCGCGCGGACCGGTGGCCGCCCGCCTGAGCGCGACCCGCGCGATCGACGACCTGTTCGTGGCCCGTCCGCTCCAGGAGGCCGCCCTCGACCTCGTCACCCGGCCGCTGTGGCGGCGTCACCTGCGCGATCTCGGCGCGCACCTGCGACAGCGCGCGCACACGTTGTCCAGCGCCCTGCGCGCCGGCCTGCCGGACCTCGAGTTCACGACGCCGTCCGGCGGCATGCACCTGTGGGTCCGGCTCCCGGCCGGCGCCGATGACGTCGAACTGGCCGCCAGCGCACGACGCATCGGCGTGGCGGTGATGCCCGGGCGACCGTTCTTCCCGGCCGAGGCGCCAGCGCCGTTCCTGCGAATGACTTTTTCGGCGGCCGCGTCGGACGCAGACCTGCGGGAAGGCGTCAGCCGCCTCGCCGCCGCGGCGGGCTGAGCGTGGTTTGCGCGCGTCGCAGCGGGAAAATTGTGCGCTATGAGCCTCGCCCCCGCTGGAGCCCCTGAGACGACGACCGCGGACCTGCTCGTGGCCGGCGCGAAGCTGGTCGCCACCTGCGACAGCCAGCGCCGTGAGCTGCCCGGCGGCTGGGTCGCGATCACGGACGGGCTGATCAGCGGGGTCGGAGCGGCCAGCGACCCGCCGCCGGCCGCGACGGCGACGCTGGACGCGAGCGACTGCCTGGTCACGCCCGGCCTGGTCAACACCCACCACCACATCTACCAGAACCTGACTCGCGCCTACGCTCCCGCCACCCGCGGCACGCTGTTCGAATGGCTGTCCGCGCTGTACCCGCTGTGGGCGGGACTGGACGAGGAGGCGTCGTACCTGTCCGCCTGGGTCGGGCTCGCCGAACTGGCGCTCGGCGGCTGCACGACCACGACCGACCACCTCTACGTGGCGCCGCGGCACGGCGGCGATCTGTGGACCGCCGAGATCACCGCGGCACGGGAGGTAGGCATGCGGTTTCACCCGACGCGCGGCTCGATGACGCTGGGCGAGCAGGACGGCGGGCTGCCGCCCGACGAGGTGGTGCAGGACGACGACGAAGTCCTGGCCGACAGCGAGCGGCTGGTCAAGCTGCATCACGACCCGTCCCATGGCGCGATGGTGCGCATCGCGCTCGCGCCCTGCTCACCGTTCGCGGTCTCCCCCGGGCTGATGCGCCGCACCGCCGAACTCGCCGAGAAGCTCGACGTCCGGCTGCATACCCACCTCGCGGAGGACCGGGACGAGGACAAGTTCTGCCTGGAGACCTACGGGCGGCGGCCGGTGGAGCAGTTCGCCGAGGTCGGCTGGCTGACCGACCGGGCCTGGGTCGCGCACTGCATTTACGCAAGCGATGCCGAGGTGACTCGCCTCGGAAGTGCCGGCACCGGGATCGCGCACTGCCCGAGCTCGAACATGCTGCTCGGCGGCGGGGGTTTCGCACCGGTCAGCGACCTGCGCGCCGCGGGCTCGCCAGTCGGGCTGGGCTGCGACGGTTCCGCGTCGGCCGACAGCGCGTCGCTGTGGACCGAGGCCCGCGCGGCCCTGCTGCTCGGCAAGCAGCGCCGCGGCCCGGGCGGCCTGACCGCCCGCGCGGTGCTGGACATGGGAACGCGCGGCGGAGCCGCGTGCCTGGGGCGTTCCGGGGAGATCGGGGAGCTGTCGGCGGGGGCGGTGGGCGACCTGGTGTGCTGGCCGCAGGAGGGGGTGCGGTTCGCGGGCGCGCTCACCGACCCGGTGGAGGCGTGGCTGCGGTGCGGCCCGGTCAGCGCCCGGCACACGGTTGTCGCGGGCCGGGTCCTCGTCCGCGACGGCTCGCTGACCATGCCCGGCGTCACGGAGAAGGTGCGGCGGCACGCGGTAGTGGCCGCCCGCATCCAGGGACGCTTACGATAATGCTTGTGGCAAGTGAGTGGGAACGTGTGGTGGACATGGCGACCGGATTCGTCCAGCGGCTCGCTGACCAGGCGAAGCAGCGCGTCGAAGAGTTCGCCGACGCCCAGGCGGAGGGCATATGGAAGCAGGCCGAGCACGACCTGCGGGTCCGCTGCGAGCAGCTCGGCGACTCCCTGCACCTGAGCCACGGGTCCAGCGGCGGGTACGACGCGGGCGACCGGGAGCACCCGCTGTCCTCGGAGACCACGTTCCGGCTGCCGTCGCGGTCGTACGCGAGCGTGGCGGACGAGGCGCAGGCGCTGGCTAGCGGCGAGGGCGAGATCAGCGTCACCGTGCACTTCCACCACATCGGCACCCAGGTCCGGTACTCCGCGGCGATCACCCGCCGGGACGTGGTGCTGCGCGCGGGCCCGTCCGGGGTGGTCAACGCGCCGTTCGGCGTGATCGCCGCCTACGCCGCGATCAAGGACGCGCTCGCCGAGGTCGATCGGTTCATCGACGGCAGCGGCCCGTTCATCCGCGAGCAACTGCTGACCGAAGACACGGCCTGACGGGGCCTTGGTGCCGGCGTGGTGAACGCTCCCGGGCCGCGGTCCGACGTTGGGTTACGACGGCCACGTCGGTCTCGGGCAGGCCGGATTCGGGAAACGGCCGCGGCACGAGTTGGTGGGGTTTGGGCGCGGAGCGTGACACACTAAGCGTCGTGAACGACACACTCGTTGTCAGGTCCAGGCGCGTCGCGCTGCCGGACGGGGTGCGGGCGGCCGCGGTCGTCGTCAGGGATGGCCGGATCGCGGAAGTCGCCGGGCATGACGCACGCGTAGCAGGGGCCACAGGAGCCGCCGACGTCGACCTCGGCGACCTCGCGCTGCTGCCCGGGCTCGTCGACACCCACGTGCACGTCAACGAGCCCGGCCGCACCGACTGGGAAGGGTTCGCGACCGCGACCAAGGCGGCCGCGGCCGGCGGGATCACCACGATCTGCGACATGCCGCTGAACTCCCAGCCCGTCACCACCACCGTCGACGCGCTCCGCGAGAAGGCCAAGGCCGCCGACGGGCAGTGCGCGGTCGACGTCGCGTTCTGGGGCGGCGCGGTCCCCGGAAACCTAGACCAGCTCAAGCCGCTCGCCGACGCAGGCGTGGTCGGCTTCAAGTGCTTCCTCAGCGACAGCGGCGTCGCGGAGTTCCCCCCGCTGGACAAGAAGTCGCTGCGCGCCGCGATGACCGAGGTGGCCGACAGCGGCCTCCCGGTCATCGTCCACGCCGAGGACCCCGACGAGATCACCACGCCGGCAGGCAGCGGCTACGACGCGTTCGTCGCCTCCCGCCCGCCCGTCGCCGAACGCCGCGCCATCGAGACCGTCGTCTCCGCCGCCGCCGCGACCGGCGCGCGGGCGCACATCGTGCACCTCGCCGCCGCCGAGTGCGCGGCGCTCATCGGGGCGGCCAGGGCGGCCGGCATCGCCCTGACCGCCGAGACCTGCCCGCACTACCTGTTCTTCGCCGCCGAGGAAGTGCCGCCGGGCGGCACCGAGTTCAAGTGCTGCCCGCCGATCAGGGACGCGGTCAACCGCGAGGCGCTGTGGCGCGGGCTGGAGGGCGGCG
>DASZKN010000294.1:0-3861 GCA_035552855.1 Trebonia sp.
GACATCTGGGACTACGCGTGCATGGTGCTGCCGGCCGCCGGGCCCGCCCACGCCTATGACGCGCTGCGGGAGATCCGCAGCATGTGGGAGACGGCGGGCTCCTGAACCGCGCCGGGCTATCCGCGGCCGGCCGCCGCGACCGCTAGCTGCCCGCCGCGACCGGCCCGGCCACCGCGACCGCCTCGATCTCGACGAGCTGGCCCGGATAGCCGAGCACGGTGACGCCGAGCAGCGTGCTCGGGGCGTCGTGCGCCCCGAACTCGGCGCTGATCACGTCCCACGCCGCCACCAGGTCGGCCCGGTCGGCGGACGCCACGTAGATCGTCGACTTGAGCACGTCGGTCAGCGTCGCGCCCGCCGCCGCCAGCGCGGTGGCCAGGTTCGCGACCGCCTGGGCGGCCTGGACCCGGACGTCGCCGTCGCCGACGACCCGCCCCTCGTCGTCGAGCGGGCACGCGCCCGCCGTGAACACCAGCTCGTCGGCCCGGACGGCGCCGACCGCGGCGTAGGCGTAGGGCGCCCCGCCGAACAGCTCTCTGGCGCGGATCAGCTGAACTGTCATGGCTCCTCAGGGTGGCGAGTCGGGTCGGGCTATGCGTTGAGCAGGGTCAAGTCGTCTTCGTCGAGCGGCAACGCCGCGGCGGCGACGTTCTGCTCCAGGTGCGCGGGGTCGCCCGTGCCGGGGATGGCGAGGACGTTCGGCGCCTGGTGCAGGGTCCAGGCCAGCCTGACCTGCGCGGGCGTCGCGTCGTGGCGGCGAGCCACCTCGAGCAGCGGCGCGGACTCGGGCCCGTGGCCGCCCGCCTGCCGCGCTCGCCGGCGAGCGCGAAGAACGGGACGAACGCGATGCCCTGTTCCGCGCAGGCGCGCAGCACCGGCTCGTGTTCGCGGAGGTCGATGCTGTACCTGTTCTGCACGCACACGACCGGCGCGATCGCCGTGGCCTCGGCGAGCTGGTCCACGGTCACGTCGGAGACGCCGAGGTGGCGGATCAGGCCGGCGGCCCGGAGTTCCGCGAGGACGCCGAAGTGCTCGGCGATCGACGTGAGGCCGCTCATCCGGCGCAGGTTCACCACGTCGAGGTAGTCACGCCCGAGCTGGCGCAGGTTTTCCTCGACCTGGCCGCGCAGCTGGTCGGGGCGCGCCGACCACCACTCGCCCGCCGGGTAGCGGCCGGGCCCGACTTTCGTCGTGATGACCAGGTCGTCCGGGTACGGGTTGAGCGCGCTGTTGATCAGCTCGTTGGCCGAGTGCAGCGCAGAGAAGTAGAAGGACGCCGTGTCGATATGGTTCACGCCGAGCTCGACCGCCCGGCGCAGCACCGTGATCGACCGGGACCGGTCGCTCGGCGCCCCCTGTGCGAACGGCGGGCTGCCGGTCAGGCGCATCGCGCCGAATCCGAGCCGGTTGACTGTCAGATCGCCGAGCCGCCACGTGCCCGCGGCGGCCGCGGGTGTCGCCGTCGAAGTCACCGCGCCAGGCTACCCGGGACTAGAAGTCGTCCCAGTGCGGCGGGCGGTCCCGGGTGAGCCGGTCGTCATCCGCCCGCGGGTACTCGCCCCAGTCGGTGTCGGTGTCCTCGCGGCTCCGCTCCGGCAGCACCGGCTCGCTGACGGGCGGCGGCATCGGCTGCGGCTCGCGATCCATGCCATCCAGCGTACCGGCGGCCAAAGCGGGCCACCGACTTGACACCCGCCAGTCTCCAACGTTGCGCTCGCGACAGCGATCCTTGAAATCCATTGAGCTGAACGCGTCCTGCCGCCTCCCTTCGGCGCTCCTCGTCCTGGTTGCTCCTGCTACCGTCACCCTGATGCTCAGCCTCTTCACGCTCGAGGGGTTCGGGGTCCGGCTCGAACCGCTCGGTGCCGGCCACGTCCCGGACCTGGCGGCGGCGGCCGCCGGCGACCGTGCCAGCTTCGGGTACACGTGGGTGCCGGACGGCCCGGAAGACGCGAGCCGCTATGTCGGATCGGCGCTCGCCCACCGGGCCACCGGGCGCGCCGTGCCGTTCGCGGTGCGGCAGCTGGGCAGCGGCGACCTCGTGGGGTCGACCCGGTTCCTCGACCTTGACGTGTTCACCTGGCCGCCGCCGTGGCCGCCCGGCGTCGGGCGCGGGGCCGAGCCGTCCGATGAACAGCCGCCGACCGTGGCGGAGATCGGCAGCACCTGGTACGCGACGCCCGCGCAACGCACTGGTGTTAACGCGGCGTGCAAGTTCCTGCTGCTGCGGCACGCGTTCGAGACGTGGAAGGCGCTGCGGGTCACGCTCAAGACCGACGCCCGCAACGCGGCGTCCCGCGGTGCCATCGGCAAACTCGGCGCGCGGTTCGAGGGCGTCCGGCGGGCGCACGGACCGGCCTCGGACGGGACTGTCAGGGACACGGCCTACTTCTCGATTCTGGCGGCGGAATGGCCCGCCGTCCGTGACGGCCTCGCGAACCGGCTGGCCGGCGGGGCACGGCTTAGCCGGTAAATGGTGACGATACGGACGGAAAAGTGCGCCCAGGCGGAAACAAAACTCGGAGTATCGTTAGTTGTGACAAGCAACTATCGGCCCGAGGGGAGGGTTTCCGCTGCCTGAGCTGAGCCGCCAGCGCCGGTATCTCGTGCTGGCCATATGCTGCCTGAGCCTGTTTATCGTGGGCATGGACGCCACGATCGTGAACGTGGCGCTGCCGTCCATCGGCCGCGACTTCCACGCGCCGGTTTCCGGGCTCCAGTGGACGATCGACGCCTACCTGCTGGTCATCGCCAGCCTGCTGATGCTGTCCGGGTCCACCGCCGACCGGATCGGCCGCCGGCGCGTCTTCCAGGTCGGGCTCGTCCTCTTCACGCTCGGCTCGCTGGCGTGCAGCCTCGCCCCCAGCCTCGGCTGGCTGATCGCGTTCCGCGCCCTCCAGGCGATCGGCGGCTCCATGCTCAACCCGGTCGCGATGTCGATCATCACGAACACGTTCACCGACCCGCGCGAGCGGGCGCAGGCCATCGGGCTGTGGGGTAGCGTGTTCGGCATGTCGATGGCGCTCGGGCCGGTCATCGGCGGCGCGCTCGTCGACTCGGTCGGCTGGCGGGGCGTGTTCTGGGTCAACATCCCGGTCGGCGTCGCCGCGCTCATCTTGACGGCCCTGTTCGTACCCGAGAGCAAGGCGGCGCGCGCGCGGAAGCTGGACCCGTTCGGGCAGTTGCTCGTGATCATCCTGCTCGGCACGCTCAGCTACGGCATCATCGAGGGACCATCCTACGGCTGGAGCTCCACGCGTATCCTCGTGTTCTTCGCGGTCGCGATCGCCGCCCTGGCCGTGTTCCTCTGGTACGAGCCGCGGCGCGACGAGCCCCTGATCGACCTCAAGTTCTTCCGCAGCCTGCCGTTCTCCGGCGCGGCGGTGACCGCGGTGAGCGCGATGCTGGCGCTCGGCGGGTTCCTGTTCCTGATGACGCTCTACCTCCAGGAGGTACGCGGCTACCGGCCGCTCATCGCGGGCCTGTTCCTGCTGCCGATGGCGTTGTCGATGGCCGGGTCCGCGCCGCTCGCCGGCCGGATGATCGGCGCGCGCGGCACGCGGGTCCCGCTCATCATCGCGGGCGTCGGCGTGATCGCCGGCGGCCTGCTGCTGACGCGGCTCACCGACACGTCCCCGGTGTGGTACGTCCTGCTCAGCGGGCTCGTCATCGGCATCGGCATGGGCTGGGTCAACGCGCCGATCACGAACAACGCCGTCTCCGGCATGCCGCGCTCCCAGGCGGGCGTTGCCTCCGGCATCGCGTCGACGTCCCGCCAGATCGGGTCGTCGCTCGGCGTCGCGATCATGGGCTCGGCGCTGACCGCCAACCTGCACGGCCCGCTGCGCACCGGATTCGCGA
>DASZKN010000295.1:0-4548 GCA_035552855.1 Trebonia sp.
CGTTACCTCTACGTCCAGACCGGCGCGAAGGGCATCGTCGACGAGTTCCGCGTCGGGCGCGACGGGGCGCTCACGGCGGCCGGCTCGGTGACGGTGCCGGCTGCCGCCGGCGGCGAGGGCATCGCCGCGTCCTAACGGTTCCGCGCGAGATCAGCCGCCCGGGCCCGTGGCGGGGACCGGGCGGTCATACTAGGGCGGGCGTGACGCGTCCCCGGCCGCCTTATGCCCGCTCGCCTTATGCCCGCTCGGTGAAGAACTCCTGGCGCGACTCGCTCAGCCAGTCCCCGACGGCACGGGCGCCGTCCCCGGTGAGGTCGCGGACCGTGTCGGTGACGACCGCCGCGCCCCCTTGCCGGATCCAGTCGAACCGCTCTAGCTCGCCCTCCGCTTCCCACCGGGGCAGCCCCCGCGCGAGCATGGCTTCCAGCGCCTGCCCGGGCGGCTGGTCGGCGTAGCCGACCTGCCACGCGAACACATCGGCGAACAGCGCCGCGACGTCCGCGTAACCCAGCGCCTGGGGCCCGGTCAGCACGTATGTCACGTTCTCATGCCCCTCGGTGGTGAGCACCCGGGCCGCGGCGCGCGCGACGTCGGCCACGGCGACCCAGCCGGCCCGTCCCTGCCCGGCGGGGGCCTCGATCATGCCCGTGCGCCTGATCGCGTCCGCCGACGGGAGCAGGTCTTCCAGGTACGTGGCCGCCGCCAGGTACGTGACCGGCAGGCCGAGGGCGTCCAGGTGCGCGGCCACCTGCCGGTGGCTGCGCATGAAGCGCACCTCGCAGCCCGGGTCACGAAAACCGTCGGCGCAGATCTTGACGATGTGCGGCTGGTGACCGGCGGCGGCGACCGCGTCGAGGAACACGGTCTCCAGCTCCGCCTGCTCCTCGTTCTCGGGACTGAGCAGGAAGATCCGGTCGAATTCGCGCAGCACCTCCGCGGCCGGCGGATCGTCAAACGTCGCCACCACGTGCCCCGGCGCGCCCGGCAGATCGGCGGCCCGCGCCGCCACCCGCACCATCGCGGTCACGTCGGTGCCCGCGTCGGCCAGCGCTTCCATCAGCCGGTAGCCAACTCGGCCGGTCGCCCCGGTCACAAGTATCACGGGGGTTTCCTTCCCCCTATTCGCCCGGCTGATTCCTGTGCCCGGGGCCATGGACGGCGGCGGCCGGAGGATATTGAGTCAGGGAAGGAGCGATGACGAGGAGGCGTACGGCGTCATGACACGGGTCGCGATCATCGGCGGCGGCATTGGCGGGCTGGCCGCGGCGAACGCGCTGTCGCGAGCGGGGATCGAGGTGGCGGTCTACGAGGCGGCCGCCGAACTCAGGGAGATCGGCGCCGGCGTCGCCCTGCATCCCAACGCGATGAAGGTACTGCGTGCCCTCAGCCTGGAAGACAAGGTCAGGGCGGTGGCCGGCCGGTCCGACTGGGCGCTGTCCCGCAACTGGAAGACAGGCCGGATCATCACACGGACCAGCCGTCAGCAGCAGGCGGCCTCGTTCGGTGCGCAGGGCACGACCGCGCACCGCGCCGACCTGCTCGACGTTCTCGCCGGCGGCCTGCCGGACGACGTCGTGACGCTGGGCAAACGTTGCCAGGCAGTGCTGTCCGACGGCGACGTCGCGGTCGCGCGGTTCGCGGACGGCACCGCCGCCGAGGCCGACATCATCGTCGGCGCGGACGGCATCCACTCGCGGGTACGGGAGTCGCTCTTCGGCCCCGACGCCCCCAGGTTCACCGGCAAGATCTGCTACCGCAGCATCGTCCCGGCGGCGGCCGTCCCTGGCGCCCCGCCCGGCACCGACGTCGCGCAGTGGCTCGGCCCGCACGGCACGATCGTCTTGTACCCGCTGCGCGGCACGGAGCTGATCAACGTGGTCGCTCACTACGACGACGCGGGCTACCGGCACGAGTCGTGGATCGCCGAATGCGACGGCGCCGAAGTGCTCGAACGATACGCCGGATGGCACGAGTCCGTGCTGCGGCTGCTGTCAGCGGCGGGCACCTGGTACAAATGGGCGCTTTACGACCGGGACCCGATCCCGCGGTGGACCCGCGGCCGGGTCACGCTGCTCGGCGACGCCGCGCACGCGATGCTCCCCTACCTCGGCCAGGGCGCCTGCCAGGCGCTAGAGGACAGCGCGGTGCTCGCGACGGCCCTCGCCGCGGAACCCGGCGAGCCGGCGCGCGGGCTGGCCAGGTACGAGCGCACCCGGCGCCCGCGGGCGAGCTCGGTCGTGCTCACCGCGCGCGAGCGCGGGCTGAGCAACCACCTGACCTCTCCGTGGGCCGCCTGGCGGCGCGACCTGTCGATCGCCGTGCGGCGGCGGCTGAACCAGCGCGATCCGGAGGGCCGCGGCGCGGCCTGGCTGGCGGCCTACGACGCGACGTCCCCCGACGTGCTCGTGTTACGCGTCCAGCAGGCTGAGCAGTTCTCCGAGCGCCGCGCGCTGGCCCGCGCCGAGCGGCGCGAACAGGTCCTCGGCGGTCCGTCGCCTGGCTTCGCGCAGTTCGTCGCGGTACGCCTCGCCCCGCTCGGTGAGGTGCAGGCGGATCGCCCGGCGGTTCGCGGGATCGATCTCACGGCGAACGAGCCCCGCCTCCTCCAGCGCGTCGACCACGGTCGTGACCGACCGCGGGACGATGCCGAGCTGGCCGGCCAGCTCGGTCATGCGCGGCGAGTCCCCGGCCCGCGTGATCATGCGCAGCGCACGCTCCTGCCCGGGGGTAAGGCCAAGCGGCGCCAGCTGCGCCGTCTGCGCTTTGCGAAGCCGTCGGCCAAGCCGTTGCAGCAGGTCAGCGAGCTGGACTGGGTCTTCATACGCCACGTTTCGATGCTAGCAGAGCATCACTCATACTGAGTACGGAATTATTGTGAGCTATCCTCTGTTTGAGCTACCAAGGCAAACTCGCACCGGAGGCATTATTGAGTACCGCTGAAAACCCGCGCGTGCCGCTGCGCCGCGTCTTGCGCCTGTTTCGCCCGTACCGCTTGAGCCTGGCGTTCGTCGCCGTGCTCGTCGGCGCGTCGTCCCTCGTCTCTCTCGTCAACCCGTTCCTCATCCGTGAGGTCATCGACGTCGCGCTCCCTCAGGGACGCACCGGCCTGCTGGCCGCGCTCGCCATCGGCATGATCGTCGTGGCGATCGCCAACAGCTCGTTCAGCGTGTCGCAGACCTACGTGTCGACCAAGGTCGGCCAGCGAGTCATGCACGACCTGCGCACCGCCGTATACTCCCACTTGCAGCGCATGTCGCTGGCCTTCTTCACCAGGACCCGCACCGGCGAGGTCCAATCGCGCACCGCCAACGACATCGGCGGCATGCAGGCGACGGTCACGACCACCGCGACCACGCTGGTGTCCAACGCGACCACGGTGATCGCCACGATCATCGCGATGGTGGTCCTCGACTGGCGGCTGACGATCGCGAGCCTGATCATGATGCCGGTGTTTGTGTGGGTCAGCCGTCGCGTCGGCACCGAGCGCCGCCGCATCACCCGGGACCGGCAGCGCCAGCTCGCGGCGCTCTCCTCGATCGTGCAGGAGTCGCTGTCGGTGAGCGGCATCCTGCTCGGGCGTGCGATGGGCCGCTCCCGCTCGCTCACCGACTCGTTCAGCGCGGAATCCGGCAAGCTGTCGGACCTGGAGGTTTCCTCGAACATGGCGGGCCGCTGGCGCCAGTCGACGATCCAGATTGTCATGTCCTCCATGCCCGCGGTGATCTACCTGGTGACCGGGCTGACCGGCCGCGGCGACCACATGGCGATCTCGATCGGCACGCTGGTCGCCTTCACCACGCTCCAGCAGAACCTGTTCCGCCCGGCCGTCCAGCTGCTGGGCGTGGGGGTGGAGATCCAGAGCTCACTGGAGTTGTTCGGCCGCATCTTTGAGTACCTGGACCTGCCGGTCGACGTCGCCGAGCCCGCGCACCCCGCCACGGTCGGCAAGGTCAAGGGCGAAGTCCGTCTTAACGACGTTGGTTTCTCCTACGCGTCCGCCGGCTCCCCCACGTTGCGGAACGTCAGCGTCACCGTCCCCGCGGGACACAGCCTCGCGATCGTCGGCGAGACCGGCTCGGGCAAGACGACGCTGTCGTACCTCATCCCCCGGTTGTACGACGTGACATCCGGGGCCGTGACGATCGACGGCACCGACGTGCGCGAGCTCTCGTTCGACGACCTGGCCGCCGCGATCGGCGTGGTTTCCCAGGAGACCTACCTCTTCCACGCCTCGGTCGCCGACAACCTGCGCTTCGCCAAGCCCGACGCCACGGACGACGAACTCGTCGCGGCCGCGAAGATCGCGCAGATCCACGAGCACCTGGTGTCGCTGCCGGACGGGTACGACACGGTCGTCGGCGAGCGGGGCTACCGGTTCTCCGGCGGCGAGAAGCAACGGCTGGCGATCGCGCGGGCCGTGCTCCGCGACCCGCCGGTCCTGGTGCTCGACGAGGCGACAAGCGCCCTCGACACCCAGACCGAGCAGGCCGTCCAGTCCGCGATCGACGCCCTGTCGGCCGGGCGCACCACGATCACGATCGCGCACCG